>CAYPHO010000145.1:0-8120 GCA_964410245.1 uncultured Treponemataceae bacterium
ACCTGGGGAGGCCAGCTCGCCGGGCGGAACGCGCAGTACGTCGTCCAGCCGCCCGGGCCCGATACGATGCGCCGATTCGCGATCGCCCAGGAGGGATCGGCGAGCAGCCATAGGATCAGGTGGCGGCCGGGATCGGTCGAGTTCGACAGCCGCCACGGCCGCCCGGGCGAGGGACGCGTCTTCGAGGACCTGGCGCCGATGCCCGTGACCGAGGGCGATCCGGGCTGGGCCTACGCCGGGCCCCTGGCGCCCCCCGCTGGAGGAGAGCGCGTCCGCGTCAATCTCTACCTCTACGACGGCAAGCCTCCCTCGCGGCGGGAGGAGGTCGAGCTCGTCGTCTCGCGCTTCAGCTTCGTTCCCGCCGCTTCTTCCTGAATCCGGCCCTCGCCATGTCGCCCCAGCCCTTGGGCTTGCGCATGGAGCTGAAGAATCCCCCGACCCGCCAGAGGTTCGCGAGCTGGCGGAAGCCCAGGTTCTCCAGGACGGCGTAGCCGAGCAGGGCGGCCCTCGCCTTGCCGCCGCGGAAGCGCCCCTCGCGCCCGGGCACCATGAGCGAGCAGAGCGAGACGAGGATGCCGTACAGGATCGTCGCCGAAAGCAGGAAGAGGAGGAAGGGCCCGTTCAGGAGGCCGAGGACGGCGGCGGCCGCGACCATGAGATAGCCGAGGGCCTCGACGAAGGGACCGATTATCTCGAAGAGGAGGAAGTAGGGCATCGCCAGGACGCCGATGCGGCCGTAGCGGGGATTCAGGATCATCTTCCGGTGGAAGTACAGGACCTCGATCAGGCCGCGGTGCCAGCGATCGCGCTGCCTCCTGAGCATTCGCAGGGTCCCGGGGACCTCGGTCCAGCATATCGCGTCGTGCGCGTAGGCCACCGAGTGGGGCGCGCCCCGCTCGAGCATGAGGCGCCTGAGCCGGACGATCAGCTCCATGTCCTCGCCCACCGTATCCGTTTGGTATCGGCCGCTGGACGCGAGGTAGCCGCCCGCCTCGACGACCCGGTCCTTCTTGAAGAGGCCGAAGGCGCCCGAGACGATGAGGAGGCAGCCCAGCCTCGCCCAGCCGACTCGGCCTCCCATGAAGGAGCGGATGTACTCGATGGCCTGGAAGCCCGCCACCGGGTCGCGGGGGACGCCGATCCTCTCCACGACGCCGCGGTCGACCTCGCAGCCGTTGACGGGCAGGATGGCCCCGCCCGACGCGACGAATTCGTCCTCGGTATCGAGGGCTCCCGACGCGGCGGCGAGGAGGGCCTCGCCCTCGAGGAGTCTGTCCGCGTCGATGCCGCAGACGTACTCCTTCCTCGAGACGTTGATGCCCGCGTTGAGCGCGTCCGCCTTGCCCCCGTTGCTCTTGTCGACGACCGTCAGGATGGGGAAGGAGGGGCTCCTGTAGACGCCCCGCAGGGGCTTCGTCCCCAGGCCGCCCTCCGGGACGGCGTCGGTCTTCTCGAGCTTGAAGCGCTCTATCAGCGCGTTCAGGGTCTGGTCCGGGGACCCGTCGTTCACCACGACTACCTCGTAGTCGGGATAGCGCAGGTTGAGGAGGGCCGTGACGCTCTCGACGATCGTCGCCTCCTCCCGGTAGGCGGGCGCGACGATCGTGACCGAGGGCAGCATGCCTTCCTTGAAGAGCATCTCGTCGCCCTTGCAGCTCCGCAGCGCGGAGGCAAGCCGGGCCCCCGCGAAGGAGACGGCGAGGAGGAGCAGCGCGATCGAGTTGACGGCGATCGAGTAGCAGGCGAAGAAGCGGTTCCAGCCGAGGACGTAGGCCTCCAATCGGCCGGAGGCAGCGAAGGGGACGATGCTGGCGAGGAAGGCGGTCCCGATCAGGCCGAGTAGGAGGGCGAGGGCGGAGGACTTGCCCCGCTCCTGCTTCTCCTCGCGAGCGGGCGCGGCATGCGCCCTCGGCTCGAGCCCGAGCTTCGCGAGCGAGCGCGGATTGAGGTAGAGGGCGCAGTCCTCCTCGAGGCCCGGCCGGTCGCGCATGACCTTCCTGAACAGCGATAAGAGCTCGTTCTCGAGCTCGGCCGATCGATTGCGGTTGAGGAAGGCGATCGCGTCGCTGTAGCGGCCCGAGCGGAGGACGGCCTCGAGGACGCGCCTCGCCTCGCCGCGGTCGGCGGAGAGCAGCTTCGCAATGTAGTACTCGACCCGGGACGAGAGGATGTCGGCGAAGAGGCCGCGCTCGGCCTCGGTCGCCGCGGCCGCGAACTCCTCCCCGATGCCGGCGAGCAGTCCCGGGGACCTGCGGGTCAGCTCGGCCAGCGCGGAGGCCGCGTAGGCCGCGCGCCTTCCCGATCCGGCCGCCTCCTTGGCGATGCCGAGCAGGCGCCGGTAGTTTTCCCTGGAGGGGACGCGCGACAGGGCCTCGAAGGCCACGCGGGCCAGCTCCGGATCGCTCCCGCGCAGGAAGAAGTCGTCGTCCAGCTCCTCGGGATAGGCGGCGGCGAGGGCGCGGGCGGCCTCGAGGGCGAGCTCCGGCCGGGATCGCGCCGTCCTGGCGGCGTACTCGCGCAGGGCGGCCGAGGGATGGCGGGACGCGTAGCGGAGGACGAGCGAGGCGACGGCCGGATCCTCGTCCCGCATCAGGTCGGGCAGGAGGTCCCGCAGCGGCTCGGGCGACTCGCAGATCAGGGCCGCGACCCTCGAGCCGTAGGCGCTCCTCGAGCCGCGGATCGAGGCCGCGAGATCCGCCGCCGCCTCCGGGTCGGCCCGCGCCGAGAGGGCGAAGGCGAGATAGAGGCGGGCGACGCCGTCGCGCTCCTTCTTGAAGGCGGCGCGCAGGGCGTCCCGCGAGCCTTCGGCGCCGTAGCGCGCCAGCGCCGAGGCCGCGCGTATCCGCGAGAGGCGGAAGCGGGACGACAGCCCCCGGACGAGGCGCTCTTCGGCGCGCTCCGCCTCGAGAGCGCGCTCGGCCGGGCTCAGGGACTCCTGCCCCGCCTCGAGCGAGCGCCTCAGCTCGAGGTACTCGCCGAGGAGCCGCTTCCATTTGCGGCGCGGGAGCATGGCTAGGCTTCCGCCCTTCTGGCCTTGAGCCTCGCGATGCCCGCGATCTCGGAGAGGATGTAGGGCTTCCGGAGGTAGTGCTCTATGCCGAGCGCCTGCGCCCGCAGCATGGTAGCTTCGTCCTTCTTCATCGAGACGAGGACGAAGGGGACCGCCCTGAGCTCCGAGGACGCGGCGAGCCGCTCTCGCGCGGCCAGCGCGTCGAGCTTGGGCAGCATCAGCTCGGCGACGATGAAATCGGGACGGTCGGACTCGGCCAGCTCGAGCAGCTCGATCCCGTCCGCGGCGGCCCGGCAGCGGAAGCCGGCCGCTTCCAGCGCGCCGGCCAGGAGCTCCCTGCTCCCCTCGTCGGGATCGGCCGCGATCGCCAGCGGCAGGAGCTCCTCCTCCTCCGGGCCCCTCGAGCGCAGGACCACGCGGTCCATGCCCTCGCGGCGCGCCGCCGCGAGCCGCGCCTTGGCCGCGGCCAGGAGGGCCCTCGGGAGCTCGCGCGGGTCCGTCATCCCGGCGCGGACCAGCTCGGGCATCCGCGCGAGGCCGATCGAGGCGGTGAAGGGCTCGAGGAAGATGCGCGACGAGGCGATGGCCGAGCGGATCGATTCCGCCATGTCCCGCAGCGCGGCCTCGTCGCCGCCGTCGGGCAGGTAGGCCGCGAAGAGGCCGGCCGAGAGGCAGGAGAGGGTCGAGCTCGAGTCCAGGAGCTCGGCGATCAGGTAGGCCGCGCTGCGCACGGCCTCGTCTCCCGCCGCCTCGCCGCGCCGGATGACGAACTCCCCGATGCGGTCCATGCCGATGGCCATGACCGCGGGCCCGGGATCCTCCGGGCCGAGGGCGGCGACCTCGGACTTCAGGAAGCTCCGGAAGAAGCGCTCGTTATAGAGGCCTGTGGCGGCGTCGCGGATCAATCCCTCCTCCGTCTCGTGGAGGCGGTCCTCGAGCCGCCGGCGCGCGTCTCGCAGCTCCTCCGCCCTGGCGGCGAGGCGGTCGATCTCGCGCGCCGCGCGGGCGCTCCTCGTGCGGTAGATCGAGGGGAGCCTGAGCCCGTACTCGGCCGACAGGCGCTCGACGAGGACCTCGGCGATCATGATCCACTCGTTTCCCCCGGCCGCGAGGACGATCTCGAAGAAGGCGTCCCAGAGCTCCTCGCCCCTAAGGTCGAAGCCGACGATCGAGAGGCTCTCGGGATCCAGCGCTATGCCCGAGCCCTCGAAGGCCTCGATGACCTCGCGCCTCGGATAGACGCCGCCGAGGCGCTCGAGCACCTCGCCGAGGATCCCGGCGTAGCCGCCGGCCTCTTCGAGGTCCTTGACCTGGGTCCTGAGCAGGGAGCCGCACTCGAGGTCGCGGAGGGCCGCGATGTAGTCCCGCGCGTCCTCGCGGATGATCGATCCGTGCTGGGGGGCGATGATGTCGATATCGAGCCGCAGGAAATTCTCCATTACCGCCCTCAGGATCTCGTTCGAGGGCATGTAATGCTCGTGGAAGCTCTTCATGGGCTCGAGGTACCGGTCCTTCCGCGCGAAGAGCGACCAGTCGGGGGTGATGGCGCCGAAGAGGTCCGAGGAGAAGAGGATGCGCGATCTCGGGTCGTAGGTCGCGATCGCCCCGGGGAAGTGCAGGTAGGGCGTCGGGATGAAGGAAAGCTCCCGTCCCGAGCCGAAAACGAGGCTATGCTCGTTCTCGTCGACGCGGTAGAACTCCGACGCCACGCCGTAGTACGCGACGATCAGGCTCGCGCGCCAGTGGCAAGCGATCTTCCCCGCGAAGCCCGAGCGCTCGAAGAGCGGGACGCTGGAGGCGAGGTCGAGATCCTGATGCCCCAGGACGATGTACTTGACCCGCTCGAGGGGAAGGACGGCAGCGAGGCTCGCTGAGACCGCCTCGAAGTCCAGGACGGAGCCGGGCTCGAAGAGGACGCCCTCGCCGCCGTCGACTATGAGGTAGGGATTGCAGCGAAGCGAGGCCTTGGCGTCCCGCTCGTCCAGCCAGAATACGCCCGGGGCGAACTCGACCGGGGAATTCTCCATAGGGATAACCATAAGCGCGCGGCAGGGGCCGCGCAAGGGAAGGCGCGCGACCTCTCATGCGCGGCGGCCTTTGGTGCTATACTCGGACGGCGCGGGCGGGAAGGCCGCCCCGGGAGACGCGGAGGGCAGCATGATCGTGGGTATCGATATCGGGAGCACGACGACCAAGGCGGTGGCCATCGAGTCGGGCAGGGTCGCGCGCAAGATGAAGACCAGGGCCGCCGATGCCGTGACCTCGGCGACCGGCGTCCTGGGCAAGCTGACCATGGAGGGAGGCTTGGGCATCGCGGATATCGAGCGCATTTCCATCACGGGCGTCGGCGCCGCCAAGATCCGCGAGGATATCTTCGGCATCCCGACCCAATCCGTCGGCGAGATCACGGCCATCGGCCGCGGCGGCATGTTCCTGTCGGGCAAGGACGAGGTCCTGATCGCGAACATCGGGACCGGCACGGCGATCATCGAGGCCCGGGGCGGCAGGATCGCCCACATCGGCGGCACCGGCGTCGGCGGGGGCACGATAGCCGGGCTCGCGAAGCAGATGCTGAATAGCTCCAGCTTCTCCTCCATCATGGCCTTGGCCGAGAAGGGCCACTTGGGCCGCGTGGACTTGCTGATCGGGGACATCGCCGAGTCGGGCCTGGGCTTCCTGGGAGGCGACGTGACGGCCGCGAATTTCGGCAAGATGGCCGACGGCGCGGGCCGCGAGGATATCGCCCTGGGCCTGATCAACATGACCTACCAGGTCATCGGCATGATCTCGGTCTTCGCCGCGAGGAGCGCGGGCCTCGATTCCGTCATCGTAACCGGCAAGGGATCGGGCAACGCGCTGGGGCAGAAGGTGCTGGCCGGCATTACCGACCTCTACAGGACCCAGTTCGCCTTCCCTGAGGACGCCGAGTTCGCCACCGCCATCGGGGCGGCCATCGACGGCTAGGCCTCGCCGGGCGCTTTGATTTCCCCCGCGCGCTAGGCGATACTTTGAGGCGGCGGCGATAGCCATCGCCGCCTCGAGAAGGAGATCCGCATGAAGAAGTCCACCGCGCTGAAGATCGTAAACGTCGCGCTCTTCGTTAACATCGTCCTATTGGGATTCAGCGGGCTGTTCCACGCCAGCATTCCCTACGAGACCTACAGCAAGGTGCATCCCGTCTTCGGCTTCATCCTCTGCGGCCTCGCCCTGCTCCATATCGTCCTCAACTGGACCTGGATCAAGGGCGTGCTGTTCAAGAAGCCCTAATCCGGCCATGAAGCGCTTCGCGCTCACCACTTGTTACGGACTTTCTCGCAGAATCCGGTCAGGCCCTTGATGTCGATCTTCCTCCCGTCGTCGAGGATCGCGCGCCCCGACCAGGTCCCGAATACCTGATGCTGTATCGAGGCGAGGATGAAGAGGTCCGTGACGGCGGCCCTGTCCAGTATCGGCGAGAGCTCCAGATCGAGGCGGCCGTCCTCCGAGACGGCCTTCCATGGCCTAAGAAGATCGCCTTTGTCGAAGTCGATCCGCAAGCGGCCTATCTTGTGCAGGCGTCCGTCGAAGAAGACCGCGTTCTCGCTCGCCGCGCTCGTGTCGCCGAAGCCGTATCCGATGTTGAAGCCGAAGGGGAGCGCCGCCTTCGATCCTTCCGCGCATGCGAGGCCCGATGCGGAACCCCAGAGCCAGGAATTGGAATAGGGCCAGACCCCTCGCCCCCAATCCAGGACGGCGAAGGATTTCCCGGGCTCGAATCGAAGCTCTCTTTCCCCTATCGTGGCGCTGCCCAAGGCGTCCAGGCAGTTGATCTTCTGGTTGTAGTAGAATGCCCGCTTCGATTCGGCGAACGGGGTAGCCATCACGATGGACTCGCCATGATCCTTCTCGGAAAGCAGTATATCGGCATGGAAGCCGACGGCGTCCCTTCCTTCGGCATCATCCGCCCTGCCGAATTCCTTCTCTGCGCTCCCCTTTGACGTTGAGCCGAAGCCGGGATAGCGAACCTGCAATCGCCTGCGGCCGTCCTTCGCCTCGAAGCGGAGCGAGAGTCCCTTCGCGCTCGCCTCGGAAACGCCCGAACGCGAGTCGCGGGGTAGTCCCGTCCTGCCCCAGGGGAAGGCAGTCATGAGCGATTCGGTCAATTGGAATTTCGCCTGCAGGTCGATGACGGTGATCGATAGCAGGCCCATGTATCCATTGTCCGCTATGGTAAAGGCCAGGACGGTATCGCCGGAAATAAGGCAGTAGTAATCCCACTCCTTGATTCTCGCCGCGCTGGCCTTGATATCCACCCGATCGTATTCGAGGAGAAGGGATCGGGCCCATCCGAGCTCCCTGAGCCGTCCCCTGGAATCAAGGAGCTTGCCCGACTTCGTTATCTCGCGCTCTTCCATCGCATTCTCCCTTCAAATTCCCCGCCGTATTGTACTTCCGTACAATACGGAAAACGCGCTCCCCTGATATGTTAAGCCGAGATATCCGCTTTTAAAAAGGGGTCTCGTATGAAAAGCTTCACGGTTCGGCTGCTCGGAACTGCCCTCGGCATCCTGGCGCTCGCCCTGGGCTGCGCGGACAATGGTAACGGCGGTGGCGATCCTGGGGATGAGCCCGAGGAATACATTCACAACCATCCCTTCCTTTTTTCCTTCAGCGGCTATGGCACCGGCGCCGGCCAGATCGACAACCTGGGGGGAATCGCCGCGGATTCCGCGGGCAATGTCTATGTTAGCGATTGGACGCAGAATCGAGTTCAGAAATTCGATTCTTCCGGGATCTATCAGTCGCAGTTCGGAACGGCCGGCACGGATGACGGACAATTCAATATGCCTTGGGATGTCGCTGTGGACGTATCCGGGAATATTTACGTAGCCGACCGAGGCAATAATCGAATACAGAAATTCGACTCCTCTGGAGTCTTCATGTCGGCTTTCGGCGCCTCCGGTACCGGAAACGGCCAGTTCGACAAGCCTTGCGGCATCTGCGTGGACAAGAACGGTAACGTGTACGTGGCTGATTACGATAACGATCGGATACAGAAGTTCGACTCTAGCGGAGCCTTCTTGGCGGTCCTCGGAACCCAGGGAGGAAACGATGGGCAATTCAATTCTCC
>CAYPHO010000146.1:0-8112 GCA_964410245.1 uncultured Treponemataceae bacterium
TGCGGCCCGGGCAGGCACAGCCTGGAGCTGGCGCGCCGCGGGTATCGGGTAACCGGCATCG
The DNA here is from genome assembly GCA_964410245.1 of uncultured Treponemataceae bacterium. Classification (GTDB taxonomy): domain Bacteria; phylum Spirochaetota; class Spirochaetia; order Treponematales; family Rectinemataceae; genus CAZXXZ01. The sequence goes on from CAYPHO010000146.1 coordinate 62, forward strand.
ACATCACCGAGACCTACCTCGAGGCCGCTCGGGAGAGCGCCGCCGCATGGAACCTCGCCGCGCGGGGCCCGGGCGCGGGCGCGGGCGCGGGCGCGGGCGCGGCCGCAGGCGCGCCGGGCGGCGCGGGCGGGGCCGAGTTCGTCCGCGCCGACGTCAGGAGCTTCCGCGGCCGCGGCGCCTTCGACCTCGCCTTGAATCTCTATACGAGCTTCGGCTATTTCGGCGATCCCCGGGACGACATGCGCGCGCTGAAGGCCCTCCGCTCCTCGCTGAGGCCGGGAGGGGCCCTCGTGCTCGAGATGAACGGCAAGGAGACCGCGGCCCGCGACTTCGTCGAGTCGGAGGAATTCGAGCGCGGCGGCTGGAGCGTCAGGACCGAGTACGCTGTCGTCGGGGCCTGGGAGGGACTGCGCAACCGCTGGATCCTGAGCCGCGGGGACGAGCGGGTCGATCGGGCCTTCACCCTCCGCCTCTATTCGGGGGTCGAGCTCGCGAGCGCGCTGGAGGAGGCCGGCTTCTCGGATATCGGCATCTACGGGAGCCTGGGCGGAGCGCCCTACGACCATGCCGCCGCGAGCCTGGTCGCCCTGGCCCGCAGGCCCGGCCCCGCCCGCCGGCATTAGTCGGCATTTGACGGCTTCGGGCGGCGCCCGGCCTTCGGCGGCGGGCCGCGGCCGAAGGCTTGAAAAAGTCACGTTAGGAGATACAATAATTGAGAAGCGCCGGCGCTCGCGCCGTACATCCACACAAGCTTCGAGGAAGGACCCATGAGCAAGGAAAGTATAGGCCTGAAGCTCGCTGACGGCGAATTCTACCCCGTGCTCGAGGACGGGGTCGCGGCTCGCAAGCGCCTGGTGGTAACGACGGTCCAGGACGGCCAGAAGAGCGTGCAGATCGACCTCTACCGCGGCGCGGGATCGCGGGTCGAGGGATCGGAATACATCGGCAGCCTCGTCATCGAGGATATTCCCGACATGGCCAAGGGCGAGCCCGACATCAGGATGGACCTCGGCCTGACCGCCGACGGGACCCTGACCGCCTTCGCCCAGGAAGCCTCGACCGGCGCCAGCCAGAGCCTCAAGGTGACCCTGCAATCCCTGGGCGAGCACGAGAAGTACGAGATACCGGACTTCAAGTTCTCGGGATCGACGCCCCTGACCGAGGTCTTCGAGGACGAGGACTTAAGCGGATCGGGCGGGATCGGCGAGGCCGCAGAGGACGAGGAGGCCGAGGATATCGGCGGGATAACCGAGATGGAAGAGCCAGAGATCGTCCGTACCCAGGAGGACTCGGCCCAGCTCCTGGCCGGCGTAGGGGGAAGCTCGGAATCCGACTTCGAGGAGAAGCCCCGCGGCCGGACGGCGCTCATCGCGATCATCGCCGTCATCGTCGTCGCGGCCCTGGTCGCCCTCGGGTTCCTCCTGTTCAAGCCCGCTTCGGGCGCCGATTCGAGCGAGATGCCGATCGCGACGAGCGAGAGCGAGCCGGTCGCGGCGAGCCCCGCGGCCGTCGAGCCTGAAAGCGCCGCCGCCGATGCCGCATCGGCCGCCGAGGCTCCCGCCGCGGTTGCGGAGCCCGAGCCGGTCGAGGAGAGCCCCGCGGCCGCCGAGCCCGAGCCGGTCGCGGCCGCTCCCGCCGAGAGGCAAGGCGGGGTCGACTATAAGATCAAGTGGGGAGACACACTCTGGGAGCTTTCGTACGCCTTCTATCGCAATCCTTGGCACTTCGGAAAAATAGCCCTGGCCAACGGCATCAAGAATCCGGACAAGATAATCGCCGGGCGAACCATCTGGATTCCCCCGCGCTGAGCCGTCGCGCCCTTATCGGGGCCGCGCGGCTCGGCCTGGCGGCGATCCTCGCGGCAAGCTCCCTCCTCATGACCTCGTGCCGGGAGCCGAGGGCCTTCGGGATGAGCCTCTCCGAGCTCGAGCCGATACTCGCGGGCTCGGACGCGGCGCCCATCCTGAGCCTGGACGAGAAGAAGCTCTCGGATCCGGGCTTCCTGGGCCCCGCGGGATTCTACTACCTGGCGCTCTGGCTCGAGTCGAGGCCGAGTCCCGGCGGCGCCGAGAGCGAGGCGCTCGCGAGGCGGCTCCTGGGCCTAGCTGTCGGCAGGGGAAGCGGCATCGTCAAGAAGCGCGCCGCCTACGAGCTCATGGAGAGGCTCGAGGCCGAGAGGCTCTACGCCGAGCTGCTAAAACTGACCGAGGATCTCGGAAGCGCGATGGCCGCGGACTGGCCGACGCGGCGCTCGCGGCTCATCGCCCTGGACGCGCTGGGCAAGCGCGGCGAGGCCCGGGAAGAAATCCTCAAGCTTCGACTAGATTTCCCCCGGGAAGCTGAGGCCGAGGCCGACGCCCTCGACTGCATAGAGGCCGCGGCGATCCTATCGGGCGGATCCTCGAGCGCGGCCTCCATGCCGGGCGCCGTCGCGCGGGCCTCGGAGGCCCTTCGCCGCGTCCTCCTCGAGCGCCCGGCATCGGCGTGGACCGCTCGCGCGCTTTCGCTCGCTTCGGTACCGACCGACGCGGCGGCCCCTTCGAACGCGGCGGCCGAGTCCGGCGCCGCAGCCCCCATCTTGAGCGAGGACGAGGCCCGCGCGGCGGCGATGCGCGCCTTCGCCTACAAGAAGGACTACGCGCGGGCCTACGCCGAGGCCGCCGCGGCCTCCGACGGCGCGCTCGCCGGCTCGGCCCCGATGGTTTCGGACGCGGGCAAATCCTACCTGTATTCCAAGATGCCGAGCGAGGGCGCGGCGCGCTTCGCGGTCGTCGAGGAGGCGGCGCGCGCGGCCGGGGAAAGGTACGCGGCCTGGACCGCCCTCTTTTACCGAGGCCGCTTCGCGCGCGACCTGGGGCGATGGGACGAGGCGGCCGAGCTCTTCGCCCGCGCGGCCTCGGGATCGAAGGGCGCCGGCGCCTCGGCCGCCGACGCCGACGCGGCGCTGTGGTACGCGGCCGAGTGCTCGGGCGAGGCAGCCGACGCGGAAGCTTCCGCGGCCGTCGCGAAGGCGAAAGCGCGCCCGGGCAGTCCGGCGGCGCTGCGGGCCGAAACCCGCTCCCGATCGGCGGCCCTCGACGCCCTGATCGGAGCCTCGAGAGCCTGGAGCGGTCCCGGCGATTTCATGGACCTGGCCGACGAGCTCCTGCGGAAGGCCCTGCGCGCCCGGGACTTCGGCCTCATCGAGCGCATGGCTTCAGAACTCGCGCCTCGGCTGACGCCGACGATGCGCGCCCGCGCGGCCTACGTCGCCTCCCGCGCCGCCGAGCTCGGCCTGTACAGGCCTTCCGCGGGCGCGACGGCCCCGCGCCAGGCCCTCGCGGCGATCGCCTCCGACCTCTCGGCCCCGCTCTACTACCGGGCCCTCGCCTCCTGGCGCTCGGGCGAGGCCGTATCCTTCGCGCCCTCGCTCTCCGTCCCCGCCGACGGGGGCAAGCCGGGCGAGCTCGAGTCCTTCGTCTCCGCATTCGCGGATTTCGGCCTGGGGAGCCTCGCCGCATCAGAGGCCAGGAGCGCGTTAGGCGATCTTGAACCCGGGGCCCTGCGGCGCCTCGCCGCCCGCCTCGCGGACAAGGGCCAGCACGACTACTCGATCAGGGTCGCGGGCCTCCTCCTGGAGAAGGAAGGCTACGAGGCGGCGCGGGAGGACTGGCTCCTCCTGTATCCGCGGCCCTACCTCAGGCAGCTCCGCGAGGCTTCCGGCGACGAGCGGATGAGCGAGCGCTTCCTCCTGGGGCTTGTCCGCTCGGAAAGCGCATTCCGCGCCGACGTCGAGTCCTCGGCGGGCGCGGTGGGCCTCGCCCAGCTCATGAGCGCGACCGCCGCCGAGCGCGCGGCCTCGCTCAAGATGAAGGACTACGACCTTAGGTCGCCGGGCGACAACCTGCGCCTGGGCTTCGCGCACATGACCTGGCTCCTGGACAGGACCGACTCCCTCCTGGGCTCGATCATGGCCTACAACGCGGGGCTGTCGCGCCTGCGGAGCTGGGCCGCCGAGGGCGCCGGGCTGCCCGACGACCTCCTGGTCGAGTCGATAACCATCGCCGAGACCCGCCAGTACTGCCGCAACATCCTGCAGGCGGCAGCGGTCTACGGCGAGCTCTACGAGGGCGTGCCGCCGGGCGTCACCGCGGGGAAGATCGTAGAGGGGAAGTAGCCGAAGATCAGGAGAAGCCCTCGCCCAGCTCGAAGGGATGCTCGGGCGAATAGATCGGATCGAAGAAGCCGAAATACGGGATTCCCTCCTCGATGCATCGGATCGTATAGCCGAGCTCCCCGTCCGGCTCGAGGCCTTCGCCGCTTAGCGTCCTGTACCGCAGCTCGTCCAGGAAATTATCCATCTCTACGAGCTTGAGGAAGAAAGGCAGGCGCTCGAGGCCGGCGCGATCCGAATCGCGCTCGCTCGAGTAGCCTTTAAGGACATGGTCGAACCAATCCGCCATGATCTCGTTCCTCTTTTCGGGCGAGCCCTCGAACCGAGCCCAGCCGAATCCCTTCGTCCAGGCATCCGCGAGGTCGTAGAGATACCAGTTGTATCGGCAATCGTCGAAGTCGAAGACCGTGATCTCCCCGCTCCCGTAGTCGATCGAGAAGTTACCGTCGCCGAAGTCGCCGTGCGTGAGGCCGTAGTCGGCCTCGCCCTTCGCCAATCGCCCGGCCTCCTCGAGGAGCGACTCGAAAGCCCCGCGAATCCGCTTCATGCCGGGGGGCAGGTAGGCGCGAATACCTTCTTCGATGGTTCCTATCCAGTCGGGCCTGCGCCGAGAGGCCTCGCTGGGCGCGAAGGAGGCGGAGAGACGATGCATCATGCCCAGTACGGCGCCGAAATCCTCGAAATAGCGAGTCAAGGGAACGCCCTCGCGATACCTGTATCCCATCTCGGACAGGCGCGAACCGGCCGCCTTGACGAAGGAAACGCAGTGGACCGGGCGAAAACCGAGATCGAGCGTTTCGACGAGCGAGCCTTTACGGGAGCTCAGGGGATAGGCGACAGACGCGCCGCCCTCGCGGAGATGATGGATGAACTCGAGCTCGCCCTCGATCTGGCATCGATCCCTATCCTCGCGATAAGAGATCCTAAGGACGCGCTCGTCGCCGGAAGAAGTATAGAAATAGACGAGGTTCTGGCAGCCGTCATGCTCGGCTATAGGACGAAGGCTTCCCTCGTCTATCGAGTACAAGTCGGCCAGGTCGCGCGCGCGATGGGCCGCGATCTCGGTTGAAACCCTATTTCGCACTGATCCTCCTGCGATACTGGAGGAATGATATGGGTATAAGACAGCGGCGCAAGCTAGAGAATGGATAGAATCGTCGCGCGATCGGCGCGCCGGGCCGGGTCGCGGGGGCTAGGAGCGGCCGATCCGGGCCGCGCAGAGCCAGAGCAGGGCCGCCTGGCCGTGCAGGTCGCCGGCTACGCGCGGCCTCTCCAGGTAGTAGGCCGCATCCGCGCTCTGGCCGGTGCCCGCGCAGATCCCGCGCAGCCTGCCGTCGGGCTCGATGCGGCCGAGCAGCGCGTCCCAGGCGCGGTCGACCGCCGGCGCGTATACCTCGGCCTCGAGAATCCCGCGCTCGACGCCGACGGCCATCGCGTAGGCGAACATCGCCGTCGCCGAGCTCTCGTCCCAGGAGTCTCCGCGGTCGACCAGCTGGCCCCACATGCCGTCCTCGCGCTGGCGCCCGAGGAGCGCGCCCATCATGCGCCGGTAGCCGGCGGCGATCTCGGCATGGAATGAATTCGAGGCAGGAAGCTCGGATAGAAGTTCCGCAAGCCCCGCCGCCACCCATCCGTTGCCGCGGCCCCAGAAGAAGGGCGCCTCGGGCCCGTGATGGAAGAGCCCCTCGGGCCGCTGGAGCCTGCGCAGGTAATCCGCGACCTCGAGGGCTGCCCGCTCGAGATAGACAGTCTCGCCCGTCGCCCTGAAGGCCTGGGCCTGGAGGCAGGCGATCATGTATACGTCGTCGATCCAGTAGCGGGTCTGCTTAGTCATGCCGTTCGGCAATGGGTCTTCCCACTGCCCGTCAGCGAGATCGAGTCCTTGCGCCAGGAAGCGCTCCTCGCCGATCGCTCGGTAGATTTCCAGGGGGAGGATGCCGTACACGTTCGCGTCGACGTGGTTCGCGGTATTGATCATCGTCCCGGGTTCCTCGCGGGGCGAGAGGACGAGGTCGTATCGATCGCGCAAGGCGCCGACGAGGACGCGGTCGCCGAGCTCGCGGGCGAGCCTCAGCGCTCCGAGGCCGGCGCAGGCCTCGGCGTAATGGAGGGCGCGGACCTCGTCCACGCGATAGTACATGTAGTCCTTCCTCGAAAGGAGCTCCTCGGCGAGGAGCCGGCCTATCGACTCGGGAGTAGCTGATACGAGTCCGGTCATAGCGGCGCGCTATGCGGCGAAGGAAAAGAGCATGCCGGGCTGGACGAGGGAAGCCGCTCCGGAATAAGGCAGGACCGGGGCCGAGGCCGCCTCGTGGAGGCGGGCGCCGTATTCCTGGATGAGCTCGTCGACCGCGCCCGGGCCGGTCGCGGCGCGCGCCTTGGCCGAGCCGAGCGCGGGGCTCTCCGCCTTCGCGCTTCGGACCCGCTCGATGAGGATGTCGAGGATGTGGAGCTTGTCGACGCTGTAGCCGGGGACGCCCTCGGGGGCCGGCACGCCCGATACGTTGCGGAAGTGGGCGTAGATCGCCTGGCCCCGGTCCACGGGCACGGCGGCCCGTCCCTCGCCGTAGCGGGACGAGTACAGGTACGAGATGGGCAGGTACTCGCTCTGCAGCGCGGCCATGGCGTCGCCCCCTTCTGCTTCCATTATCGGAAGGGGGCGGCGCCGAGTTCAGCCCTTCTTCGAGGCCTTGTACAGGCGGTCGTTGATGGCCGGCCCGAGCCCGCGGCCCGGGACGCGCTCGGCCCAGATCTCGTCGAAGCCGGCCTGGTCAAGCTCGTGCAGGGCGGCGAAGAGCGCGGCCGCCGCCTCGACGAGGTCGCCGGACAGGGACAGGACGCGGGTGCGGGCGAAGCGCCCCGCCGCCTCGCCCAAGGCCTCGAGGCTGCGCGGATCGAGGACGAGGGCCGCGGCCCTGCCGCTCGGCCGGGCCGATTTCATCTCTCCCTCGCCGACCAGCCTAAGCGGGGTAGTCGGGGCGTAGTGGCTGTCGAGCATGCCCGGCGAGGCGGGGACGGCATCCGGGCGCGGGCTCGAGGCCGCGCCCGCCGCCGCGCCCGGCGCCGCCCCGCGGAGGATCGGGCCTATCACCGCCTCGATGGCCTCGGCCGAGGCGCCGCCGGGCCTGAGCAGCCGCGGCGGATCGAGCGTCAGGTCGAGCACGGTCGACTCGACGCCGACCGCGCAGGCCCCACCGTCCACGATGAGGTCGACCTTGTCTCCCAGCAAGCGCGCGACGTGCTCGGCCCTCGTGGGCGAGAGGTAGCCGAAGGGATTCGCGCTGGGCGCGGCGATGGCCGTGCCGGACAGCTCGATGATCGCGCGCGCCACCGGATGGGCGGGAAGCCGGACCGCGACCGTTCCCAGGCCCGAGGTTACGATATCGGGAAGCTCGCCGCGCTTGGGCAGGACGAGCGTGAGCGGGCCCGGCCAGAGGGCCTCGGCCAGCGCGCGCGCCTTCGGGCCGATCTCGAGGGCCACCGACTCGGCCTGGGCGAGGGAGGCGACGTGCACGATGAGGGGATCGAAGCTCGGCCTGGCCTTGGCCTCGAAGACGCGCGCGACCGCCCGCGCGTCGAAGGCGTTCGCCCCGAGGCCGTAGACCGTCTCGGTGGGGAAGGCGACGAGGCCGCCGCGGGCGATGCAATCCGCCGCGCGCCGAAGGCTCTCCTCGCCGGGCTTGAGGATCTCCACGCTCGAATCCGGCTAGGCGCCGGCCCTATAGCCCTCGATGCCCGATTCCTCGAGGCGCCTCGCCTTGGCCAGGACCTCGGCCTCGAGCTTCCTCGCGTAGGCCTCGAGGCGTTCAGCCAGCTCGGGGCGGGAAGTCGCCAGGATGCGCGCGGCGAGGAGGCCGGCGTTCCGGCCGCCGTCGATGGCGACGGTCGCGACGGGGAT
>CAYPHO010000147.1:0-8088 GCA_964410245.1 uncultured Treponemataceae bacterium
CCCATGCCCCGGTACTCCTTGTAGATCCTGCCCTCGTAGAGCACCTCGCGGCCGGGAGCCTCCTTGAGGCCCGCCAGGAGGCCGCCGACCATGACGGCCGCCGCGCCGGCGGCGATCGCCTTGACGATGTCGCCCGAGTACTTGATGCCCCCGTCCGCGATGACCGGGATGCCGCTCTTCGCGGCCTCCTCGGCGCAGCGCAGTACGGCGGAGAACTGGGCGACGCCGACGCCCGCCACGATCCTCGTCGTGCAGATCGAGCCGGGGCCGACGCCGACCTTCACGGCGTCCGCCCCGGCCTCGACGAGCCTCCGCGCTCCCTGGGCCGTCGCGACGTTCCCGCCGATCACCGGGATGCCGGGGAATGCCTTCTTGATGCCGCGCACGGCCTCGACGACGTTGCGCGAGTCGCCGTGCGCGGTGTCCAGCACGACGAAGTCGACCCTCGCCGACTTGAGCAGCGGCATCCTGACCTCGAAGTCCTGGGGAGAGACCGCGGCCCCGACGATCAGGCGGCCGGACTTGTCGGTCGCCGCGCGGGGGTAGCGCTCGTGCTTCTCCATGTCCTTGACCGTGATGAGGCCGGCCAGCCTGCCGTCCCCGTCGACGACGGGCAGCTTCTCGATGCGGTGCTCGTCGAACTTCGCCCGGGCGCTCGCGGGCGTCGCCTCCGGGCTCTCGACCACCACCCGCGAGGTCATGGCGTCGCTGACCAGGGCGCCGTCGTCGCGGCGGAAGCGCAGGTCGCGCGCGGTGATGATTCCCACGAGCTTGCCGGACTGCTCGACCACCGGCAGGCCGGTGACCCTTTGGCCCTCCATGATGGCTCGGACCTCGCGCAGGGTGCGGTCGGCCTCGACGGTAACGGGATTCTCTATGATCCAGTTAAGGTAGCGCTTGACCGAGGCCACCTGCTCGGCCTGGACGTCGGGCCGGAGGTTGCGGTGGATGACGCCGACGCCCCCCTGCAGGGCCAGGGCGACCGCCATCCTCTCCTCGGTCACGGTGTCCATGGCCGACGAGAGGATGGGGACGTTGAGCGAAATATCGCCCGCGATCACGGTCGCCACGTCCGTTTCCCTCGGCAGGATCTCGGAGTACCCGGGCTCCAAGAGGACGTCGTCGTAGGAAAAGCTCTCTTCGATCATCGGAAGGCTCCTGGCGCGGTCGGCGCCTGGCGGGCCTTCCTCGGGCGGCCCGCCGGGTATTCGGCCCCCCTTGGGAGCCTATCTCATCCCGCCGGCCCGCCGGCCCGGGCCGGCGTTCGACCGGTCGGACCTGTTCCCTCAGCCCTGGGGGCGCTTCCCCGCGGAGGCGTCCCTGGGGCCGCCCTTCCCCGCCTCGCCCCCGGCGACCGCGCCCATGAGGGCGCGGTACTTCTCCCCGATGGAGCGCGCCTTCTCGGCCGCGCGGCCGCGGTAGAGCTCGGGCCGCGCGAAGAACTCGGCCGCGTCCTCGACTCCCAGCGCCTCGAGCCTCTCGACCGCGCTCGCCATCGCGCCCTCGCGCTCGAGTGCCTCGGGGAGCGAGAGGCTCTCCTTCTCGCAGAGGAGCGTTATGCGCCGCAGCCTTTCGTGCGCGTCCTTCTCGCCCGTCTCGGCGAGGAGTATGTAGGCGGGCTCGGCGAGGACGGCGCCGCCCGTCATGGCTAGGTTGGCCGCCATCCTCTCGCGGTCCACGCCCAGGCCGCGCAGGACGCTCAGCATCCTGTTGGCCGCGGCGGAGAGGCCCGCGAGGTACTCGGCTATGAACCTCTCGCTCGCCGAGTTGGTGAGGTCGCGCTGGTGCTCGGATATCTGATCCATGTAGAAGGTCATGACGCGGGGCGAGAAGGCCTTCCACAGGCTCTTCACGTGCTCCGAGTTCCAGGGATTGCGCTTCTGGGGCATGGTCGAGGAGCCTACCTGCGTCGCCGAGAAGGATTCCCGCACCTCGCCGATCTCGGTGCGCTGGAGGTTCCGGAGATCGTCCGCGAGGTTCGCGATCACGCCGAAGGCCGCGTTCAGCTCCAGGAGGAGCCTGAGGACGTGCTCGGGCTCGACCAGCTGGGTCGAGTGCTCGCTGGGCTCCAGTCCCAAGCGGGCCAGGAAGCGGCGCTCGACATCCTCGGGATCCCGGTAGCTCATGGACAGCGCGTTGTACGATCCCACCGCGCCCGCCAGCTTGCCCCGGAGGTCGGCCGCGAGCTCCTTGGCCCGCAGGACCGACTTGCCCAGGCGGCTCGCGTACTCGGCCATGGCGAAGCCGAAGGTCAGGGGCACGGCGTGCTGGCCGTGGGTCCGGCCGACCTGCGCCGTCTCGGCCTCGTCGATCGCGATGCGGCAGAGCTCGAGCTCTACCTTCGCCAGGAGGGGCAGGACGACCTTGAGCGCGGCCTCTCGCAGGGCCAGGGCCTTCGCGGTGTCGAGGATGTCCACGCTCGTCGCGCCCAGGTGGACGAGGCTCGCGTGCTCGGCGGGCACCTTCCGCTGGAACACGTTCACGAGGGCGCGGATATTATGGCGGGTCTTCTCTTCCTCTTCGTAGACCTCGGCCCCGTCGATCGCCTCGGCCGCGGCCTCGATCCCCGCGATTACGGAGGGCTCGGCCTTGCCGCGCAGCTCCAGGTGCGTGGCGAGGAGGGCCGCCTCGACGCGGGCGCACCAGCGTACCTGCGCCTTCTCGGACAGGATCGAAGAGAGGGAATCGAAGATTTCCTTGTTGGCTTTCCAGTATCGATGGTCGAGAGGGGAGAGATTCTCGAATATGTCGCGGGTCTCCATGGCGAACTATGCCATGGCGCGCCGCGGAAGATCAAGTCCCGCCGCGGGAGCCTAGCACTTTTTCCGGAATACGCGGTAGTTGATCGCGGGGAAGAGGTTGTTGCGCTTCTCCAGCCGCGTGAGCCACTCGGTACCGACCGTATTGGAGCAGAGCATGTCGTAGATGCGGCCGAAGTTGCCGATCGCGTCCTCGATCTGGGCGCGCGCGAAGGAGGAGGAGCGGCCCGCCCGCATGAGGAGGGCCCAGTCGGAGCACATCGCCAGGAGAACCTCGCGGGCCGCCTGGTTCAGGATGCGCTCGCGCAGGCCCGACTCGTCGGGGAAGCGCTCGGCGAGCTCCGACATGCGGTCGACCGCCTTGCGCGCGTGGCGGTACAGCCAGTCGTTCGACCCGTCCAGCCAGACCTCGGCGTAGCCGCCGTCGCCCCAGGAGGAGAACTCGGGCTCGGAGAGCTCGCTCGAGGGATGGAGCTTCAGGTAGTCGCCGAGCGAGACGAGCTTCAGGTCCCCGCCCGAGGCCGCCTCGCGGAACAGGGCCTCGAGGAAGAGGGGCCCTTCGAACCACCAGTGGCCGAAGAGCTCAGCGTCGAAGGGGCAGACCATGAGGGGAGGCTTGTCCATGAGGGGCGCGGCCCTATCGGCGGCCGATCGGCGCTCGGCCAGGAATTCGGCGGCGTGGCGCGTCGCCTTGACCGCCGCGGCGAGCGGATCGTAGGGCCTCTTCTCCGCCGTACGCCCCGTGACGGCCCAGTACTTGAATCCGGTATAGATCCGGTACTGGGCCTCGTCGAGGAGGGGCGAGAGGTAGTCGAGGGGCAGGTCGAAGCCGATGTCGCGATAGAAGTCGCGATAGTCGGGATCGGCCGGATAGCCCTCGGCCTCCGACCACACGGCGCGCGTCGCCCCCGCGTCGCGGACGAAGACCGAGAAGCCCTCCGGGCTCTCGACGGGGGCGAAGGATCCGAAGCGCGGCGTCGGATCGCCGAGCAGCGCTCCCCTCGTCGTTACGATCGTATACTGGAGGTTATACGACTTCAGGACCTCGCCGAGCCCCGGATACCAGCCGAGCTGAGGCAGCCAGAAGCCCGCGGGATGCTTCCCGAAAGCCTTCCTGTGCGCGACGATGGCCGTCTCGACCTGGGCCGCGATCGCCTCGGGCATGTCGCGGAAGCAGGGCAGGAAGGCGTGCGTCGCCCCGCTCGTGATCAGCTCGATGCGCCCCTTCTTATAGAAGAAGTCGATGGCCCCGAGGATATCGCGGCCGTACTCGCCCTCGAAATCCTCCCTGTCCCGCCTGTACAGGTCGGAGTACATGCGCGCCAGCGGCGCGAAGTCCGCGTCGCCCCTGGTCCGTTCCTCCTCGGCCCGCGCCAAGGCGATCTGAGCGTCGAGGTATCGCAGGTAGCGCTCGCCGAGCAGCTGGTCGCCGAGCATGGCGGCGAGGGCCGGGGAGACCGCGAGGGTCAGCCGGAAGGGAATCGACTCGGCCTCGAGCCTTCGGAACATGGCGAGCAGGGGAAGGTAGGTCTCCGACAGGGCCTCGAAGAACCACCGCTCCTCGAGGTAGCGGGGATACTCCGGCCGCCGCACGAAGGGCATATGGGCATTCAGGACGAGCGAGAGGTATCCGCCGCCCACTATCTCACTCCGAGGCCGCCGCGCCGCCCGGGGCCGCGCCCGGCCCGGGGCCCGCGGCCCGCGGCTCGCCGGAAGCCGGCGCGTATTCCTCGCCCGGCTCCTCGATATGCAGCTCGCCGATGCCGGACAGCTCCAGCATCGCCCTGCGTCCCTCGTCGAGCGACGACATCGGGCTCGCGACGCCCTGTCGGGGCGACAGCACCTCGTTCGACCGCGCCATTATCCTGATCCTGCCGCCCATCATCCCCGGCCGCCTGGAGCACAGGTCGACGCGGAAGCGGACGCCCGATCGCGGGAGGTTTATGTACCATTGCCGATCCTCGTCGGAAACCGGTATGTCGAAGTGCTCCCTGCGCGGCTCGACGTCGCATCGCGCCGGCAGCTCGGCGACGCGGAGGAAGAGGCCGGCCGAGCTCTCGTCGCCGCGCAGCTCGCCGAGGTCCGCGTCGGACAAGTCCCAGAACGCGAATGCCCACGAGGGATCGCGGACGATCGCGTGGATCATCGTCTCGTTGTAGCGCTCCTCGAGAGTCCCCTCGTCCGCGCCCGCGGCGATGCCGTCGAGCCCGGCCCCGGAGAATTTCTTCTCGTCGACGTGGACCGCCTCTCCGCGGGACGATCGCCTATCCTCGGTATCCTCGTCGAGGGCCTCGATGAGCTCCTCGACGACGAAGGGGCGCTCGAGGCCCGGCGGAAGATCGAGCCCCATCTTGTCGGCGAGCGCGTACAGCTCCTCGATCGAGTAGGACTCGAGCCTGTCGGTCTTCACGAGATCATTCTGGAAAAGAAGAAGAAGACTTGTCAAGGCGTGCGCCGTCGCCGACGGCGCGTCCCCTAAGGCCGCTATGCGGAAGGCCCGCCGCCCTCGGGCGCGCCCGCGGCCCCGGAATTAGAAGCGCCCTTCGACCGCCTGCGCCTGCGGCGCCTCTTCCGCGCGCCGGGCTGCCCGGGCTGCGCCTCTTGGCGCCGCTCGGCCTCGCCGGTCCCCTCGTCCTGCGCCCTGGGCCCCGCCTTCTGCCCGGAGGGCCTCTGGCCTCCCTGCTTCGGCGCGGAGCGGCGCCTGTCCGCCTCCCGCCTCGGCCTCAAGAGAGGGGATACTCCCCGTTTCTTGAACACGACGAGCACCGCCGCCTCCAGCTCTACGCGCGGCGGATTGAGCGGCGCGAGGACCAGCCTCGACAGTATGACGGCCTCGTGGAAGGCCTCGGGCGCGTCGACGAAGCGCTCGATCGCGTCCTCGAGGAAGGGCTTGAGGAAGTGCGACAGGAGGACCGCGAGCCCGCGCTCCTGCCCGGGATCGCGCGAGATGCCGTCCAGCCGCGCGAGCTCCTCGCCGAGCGCCGCCTTAAGGGCCGGCCGATCGCCCGCGCGCCGGGCGGCCTCGGGAAGGATATGCCGCAGGAGGTCGAAGCGGCCCAGGCCCTCGACGATGGCCGCCGAGCACCCGGATCCGAGGATCTTGATGAACTCCTCGGTCAGTCGCGAGGAGCTCGCCCCTCCAAGGAGGGCCGAGTCGCGGCGCAGGGCGCGCCTGACGCCGAAGGGAATGCGGAATCCCGCCATCGCCGCGTACTTGACGCAGCGGATCATCCGTACCGGGTCTTCCTTGAAGATGTTGCCCAGGGGTATGACGGGCTCGATGCGCTTAGCCGCCATATCCTTGAAGCCGCCGACGTAGTCGACCAGGGTCGAGTCGTGGGGGTCGAAGTACAACGCGTTCAGGGTGAAGTCCCTGCGGTGGGCGTCCTCGTCGACGGTCCCGAATTCGTTCCCCACGGTGCCGTTCGCGATCGAGCGGAAGGTCGAGACCTCGAATATCTTAGGGCCGGCGTACACGTGGACGAGCCGGAAGCGCCGTCCGATGATCCTGGCCGAGCGGAAGATCCTCTTGATGCGCGAGGGCTGGGCGTCCGTCGCGATGTCGAAGTCCTTGGGCCTTCGGCCGAGTATGAGGTCGCGCACGGCCCCGCCGACGATATACGCCTCGTGGCCGTTCTCCCTGAGTCTCTCGATTATTCGTATGGCGTCCGGGTCGATGCCCGAGCGATCGATGCCGTGCTCGCCGGCCGTATAGACGACGGCCTTGGCGACCGGCTTCCCGTTCTCTGCCCTGCGGTAGCGAATGAGCAATGCGAAGCCTCGCGTAAGGTGCTGATGCTGACGTCGTATTATACAGCGGAAGCGAGGCGACGGGTCAAGGAGAGGATGGACGGGCCGGCATGGATTCGAGACGCGAGTCGAGCCAGTCCCGCAGGTCCCCGAGGACCTCCTCGCGGTTCGTCTCGTTCAAAGTCTCGTGGCGGGCGCCCGGATAGAGCCTCGTCTCGACGTCCTTAAGCCCGGCCTTCCTGAGCCTCGCCGCGAGCTCGGCGACGAAGCCCTTGCCGCCGCCGATCGGGTCCTCGGCCCCGGAGAAAATGTAGACAGGCAGCTCCTTGGCCGTTCGGGCGAAGGGCGATGGCGAGAGGTAGAGAGAGAGTCCCGAGAATAGGTCTCGATAGAAGGCGAAGCTGCAGGCGAATCCGCACTGCTCGTCGGCGAGGTAGGCGTCGACCGCCGCCGCGTCCCTGCTCAGCCAGTCGCAGGAGGTCCTGCCGGGCTCGAAGTCCTTGTTGTTCGCTCCGAAGGACATGGCATGGAGCATGGGGGACCGCGCGGTCCCGCCCTTGGCTAGGCTCCCGACGGCCGCCAGGAGCCTGCCGACGGCGAGCAGGGCGGCGGGCGGGGGGGCGATGACGCCGGACAGGGCGCAGCCCGCGAAATTCGTCGCTCCCTCGGCCAATAGAGTCTCCGCGATCAGCGATCCCATCGAATGCCCGAAGAGGAAAAGGGGCGCGCCCCCCTCCTGAGCGGAAGCCAGGGCAGCCAGCTCTTTTAGGTCGGCGCGAACGCGGCCGAAGCCGTCCTTCTCGGCGATCCAGCCCAAGCGGCCCTCGAGGGCGGTCTTCCCGTGGCCGCGCAGGTCCGGGGCGTAGACGGACCAGCCGGCCCGCGTCATGGCCTCGGCCAGGCCCCGGTAGCGGGCCGAGTGCTCGGCCATGCCGTGTACGACCAGGAGGACGGCCTTCGGCGGCCCCTCCGGGGACCACTTCCTCACGAAGACCGGATGCCCGTCCGAGGCGGTATGTACGAATTCCGAGGATTTCATGCGCGCCTCCTGCCCCGGATGCCGATATCCGCAGATCGCCATCCCGCAGCGCGCCTATTGTAGGCCGAGCGGCATCGAGGGCACAAGACGAGCGTTTGGGCTAAAGTTATGGGTCCGAGCTGTCGATAGAGGAAGCATGGATACCGGTCGGGGCCGTCGGCGGCCGACTCGTGTCCCTATCTAGTATGTCGGCCGCGGAGGAATCGACTTTAGCAGATTCCGACGGACCCAGGCGGAAGGAGGAAATGGGGGGAATAGGTACCTGGCCTTTTCCCGCGTCCGCGCCGGATCGCCCGCTGGGCGGATGGCGCCCGCGACCGGAAACGCAGGGGCAAGGATGCCCCGCGTAGACATCCAAGGAGGACAGACATGATCATTAACCACAACCTGAGCGCGATGTTCGCAGACCGCTCGCTCCGCGTAACCAATCTCAACACCGAGAAGAACATGGAGAAGCTCTCCTCGGGCTTGTCCATCAACCGCGCCGGCGACGACGCCTCCGGATTGGCCGTGTCCGAGAAGATGCGCAGCCAGATCCGC
>CAYPHO010000148.1:0-8072 GCA_964410245.1 uncultured Treponemataceae bacterium
GCGGGCGGGGCAGCGAGTTCTCGACCGGCGGCATGGCCACCAAGCTCAAGGCCGTCGCCATCGCCCGCGACGCGGGCTGCAAGGTCGTCATCGCCCACGGCCGCGAGGACAGGGTCATCTCGCGCGTCGCCTCGGGCGAGATGATCGGCACCCTCTTCGACGCCCACGCGGGCCTCAGCGCCCGCGAGCGGTGGATCAAGAACTCGAGCCCCCGGGGCTCGATCCGGATCGACTCGGGGGCCCTGGCCGCCATCCGCGCCAGGCGCTCCCTCCTGCCCGCGGGCCTCGTCGCCGTCGAGGGGAGCTTCGGCCGGGGCGAGGTAGTCCTCGTGAACGAGGTCGCGAAGGTCCTGACCGGCCTGTCCTCCGAGGAGCTCGCGAAGGTCCGGGGGCGCAAGTCCGAGGAGATCGAGGCCCTGCTCGGCCCGGGCGCGCCCAAGCTGATCGCCCGGCCCGAGGAGACGGTCTTCCTGGGGGAGTAGGGACATGGCGAGCGACTACATCATGGAGAGCGGCGACGAGGTCCGGAGGCTGGAGATCAAGACGGACGCATCCGTCGTCGAGTCCTTCGCGCGGAGGGCTGGCCTCGCGCCCGGCATGAGTGTCGTCGACGCGGGCTGCGGCCCCGGCGCGACGACGACGGCCCTCGCCCGCGTCGTCGGCCCCGAGGGGAGGGCGGTCGGCTTCGACATCCTCGAGGCCTGCGTGGCCAAGGCCTCGTCGATTCCCGGGGTCGGCAACGCGTCGTACGCGGTCCGCGACTTCCGCCTGCCGGTCGGGGGATTGGGAAGCTTCGACTTCGCCTGGGTCCGCTTCGCCCTCGAGTACTACAAGGCCCAGGCCCTCGATATCGCGCGCAACGTCATGGACCTGCTCGAGCCGGGCGGGATCCTCTGCCTGATCGACCTCGACTACAACTGCCTCAGCCATTACCTCATGCCGCCGAGGCTCGAGGCCGCCCTCTTCTCGGCCATGCGGGAGCTGGAAGAGAAGGCGGACTTCGATCCCTACGCCGGCCGCCGCCTCTATTCGCATCTCCGCCGCCTGGGCTGCCGGGACATCGTCGTCGAGGCCGGCGCGCACCACTGCATCTACGGCGAGCTCCGCGAGTCCGACGAGTTCAATTGGAGCAGGAAGGTAAAGGTCCTGTCGTCCAAGATCGACTTCTCGCTGCCTGGCTACTCGGGGCCGGATGAGTTCTACGAGGACTTCATGGCCTTCTTCCGCGACCCGGAGCGCTTCACCTACACGCCGGTCATCGCCGCGTGGGGCCGCAAGCCGGCCTAGCGCCCGGCGTCCGGCGCGGACCTAGAAGGCGGGCCGCCTGACCCGGCCCTGCTCGAGCGAGGACAGGAAGGCCGCGACTACGTTCGAGTCGAGGTGGTGGCCCGCCTCCTCCTTCAGCATGGCGATCGCCTCGGAGAAGGGCCTGGGCTCGTGATAGTGGCGCTTGGCGGTGATCGCCTCGAAGAAGTCGGCGACGGCGATGATCCTCGAGCCCAGGGGGATCTCGTCGCCTTTCAGGCCCTTCGGGTACCCGGATCCGTCCATGCGCTCGTGGTGGCAGCCGGCGATGAAGGGCACCTGGCGGAAGGCTCCCCGGAAGCTGACGCGCTCGAGGATGTCCCGGGTCTTGACGACGTGGGCCTTGATCTCCTCCCGCTCCCTCGGCGTCAGGGGGCCCGACTTCTTGAGGATCGAGTCCTTGATGCCGATCTTGCCGTAGTCGTGCAAGAGGGACGCGACGCGGATCACCTCGGTGTGCTCGCTCGGGAGCGAGAGCTCGTCGCAGATGGCCATGGCGTACTCGGTCACCTTCTCCGAGTGGCCGGCCGTGAGGTTGTCCCTCGCGTCGATGCTGGCCGCCAGGGTGCGCAGGATCGACCTGAACTGGCCCTCCCGCTCCTCGGCCATGAGCACCGAATGGACGCTGATGCCGATCTCGGGGGCGACGCCCATCAGGAGGTTGATGTCGCTCTCGAGCAGGGGCCGCCTGCTCTCGATGTTGTCCACCGCGAGCACGCCCAGGCTCTCGTCCTCGTAGAGGATCGGGCAGCAGATGAAGGACTTCGATCCGATCTCCCGGAGGAACTCGAGGCTGCGCGGCGAGATCTCGGCCTCGATGCGCTCGATGTCCGCGACCAGGATGGGCCTCTTCTCCCGGTAGCAGAGGACGAAGACGCCTCGCGACTCCGGATTGTCCAGGCTGAAGCGGGTCCGCCGTATCTTCTCGACGAGGGCCGCGCCGTAGCCGAATCCGGCGCGGTACTCCAGGCTGCGCCCGCCCTCGCCGGCCAGCATGATGAGCCCGCGGTCGTAGTCCAGGCGGCTGGCCAGGATGTCCATGACCTTGCTGAGCATCGGCTCCGTCTTGCCCGTGCTGCTGATGACGCGGCCGATCTCGTTGATCATGAGGGCCTGGTTGTAGTTGCGCTCGGCGTTCTCGAATACCAGGTCGTTCGTCGAGCGCATATTCTCCATCGCGGACGAGAGCTCCAGCTTCTCCAGATGCTCGCCGACGAGGGATATGAGCACGAGGGCCGCTAAGGCCGCCGCGGCGGCCGTTCCCGCGGCGCCCGGCCCGGCCGCGAGCGCTATGGCCGGGACGCCGACCGCGCTGGCCGCCCCGAGGATGTCGCGGAAGCGCTTGAAGGCGGCCGCCTTCGAGGAGCGCCAGGAGATGAGGTACCTGCAGGCCGCATCTCCCTCGAAGACGCACTCGGGATGCTCGATGCGGGGCAAGCGGTAGTTGAAGCCGGCGACGATCGCCTCGAAGTAGCCCATGCGGTTCTCGCATTGGTAGCGGCGCTCGTTGACGCCCGGGTTGGGCGTCACGGTGAGCTCGATCTGGTTCTTGCCGATCCTCCTCGACTCGTAGCGCGTCGACCGGGTGAAGCTCGAGGCGATCTTCCCGATGATCTCGAAGACCCGCGCCGGGCCCGCCAGGCCGAAGATATAGCGGGAGACGATGCCCCTGCCCTCCGGCGACGCGTTGTAGCGCCCCGCCTCGCGGGCGATCTCGGGGTCTCCCGTCGCGCGCGCCAGCTCTTCGTGGAAGCGGTCGATCTCGTCCTGGGTGAACCAATGACCGGGATCCTCTATTTGATGGGCTTCCATGCCGGAGGCTGATAGCAGGGCCGTGACGTCCGCCTCGGGATGCTTCGCCCTGATCAGGCGCATGTAATTCGAGACGATCTTGCTGCTGTACAGGCGCGGGGCGCCCGCGGAGCCCGCTTCTTCGCCGTCACGCATCCCGGTTTCTCCGGAAAGTCCCGTCTATCGAGTCGAAGTATCCGTCCGCGTATTCCATGTTGAGCGTCCAGAGCCTGTATTCCTTTTCCATCGGGATGCTCGAGGATCCCATGTAGGAGGACGGGTAGACGAGGACGGGGATGTCTTCGGCCCGGTATCGCCGGAGGATCGACCGGATCGCGGCGATGAGCGACGAGGGGTCCAGGCCCGCCTCGTCGACGACGATGGCGTGGACGCAATTCGTCAGGTTCGAGAGGTTGAGTCCCATATCGGAGAGGGTCAGCGAGATCAGGGCCTTGATCCCGCCCTTGCGCTCCAGGCAGAAGACGCGCCGCTCGCGCCTGAAGCCTTGCCGGGAGAATTCATCCGAGAGCGCGCCTTCCTCGGGCCCGTCCGGATCGGCGGCGAGGTCGAGGGCCTCGAGCATGAGGCCGCCGGAGCTTTCCTCGTACCGGCGTCCCGCCGCCGCTAGATCCTCGGCCCG
This sequence comes from uncultured Treponemataceae bacterium, assembly GCA_964410245.1. GTDB lineage: Bacteria > Spirochaetota > Spirochaetia > Treponematales > Rectinemataceae > CAZXXZ01. The sequence continues at coordinate 3,737 of CAYPHO010000148.1, forward strand.
GGCCGGGAAGATCCCGAAGTCCCCCTCGGCCTCAGCGCCCTCGGGAAGATGGAGGTAGGAAAGCGTATCGACGGACGAGCCTTTAGGATCGCCGATGTCCCTCGCGACGCCGCCGAATACCCGCGAGGGGAAGCGGTTCTCCTCGCGGTAATAACAGAGAAGGTAGTCGATATGCGCCGAGGGATGATGGTAGAACTCGTTCACGAAGCGGCCGACCTGATCGAGGACCTCGACCCCGGCCGAGCCGTAGCCCGATCGCGAGGCCGCGTGGTGATGGATGATCCACGACCGCGGATAGAACCTGATCATCGACATGTGCCCGAATATCTCGCCCTTGTCCTGGTAGATGAAGTGGCGGGCGATCGAGGGGCTGCCCAGGTAGAGCTTCTCGTATGTCGCCTTGAACTCTTCCTTGCGGGGATGGATCGCCAGGTACTTGCCGGGGTAGATGAAGCCGGACTCGAAGAAGAAGCGCCAGAGCTCCTCCATGTCCACCGGCGCGCAGATGCTGAGCCTGTCATTGATCGAACGGTGCAGCAGCGAGCAGAGCGCCGCTTGGTCCCGGGGGGCGATATCGAGGAAAACGATCCCGACGCTTACTCGAGCCCTCGCCTCGGGCCTCGGATCGATATTGCGATAGAGCACCTGCGCGCGGCAGCCGATGACGGCGCCGCCTCCGAAGTCGATCGACAGCTCCGGTATGGTAAGGCCGGGCAGGAGCGTCGAATGATCCAGGAATTCCTCGACGCGCAGCCCGGCGGCCGAGACGTCCCTCGCCTGGAGGTCGATCCTTCGGCCCGTGAACGGGTGGGCGAAGCGGGCGGCGGGCGCCGGAAGTATGGACGCTCGCTCGCATCTGTGCCTCTTGCGGGGATACCGCTCTATGCCCCCCCGGGCTCGGCGCCAGTACCAGCTCGTAACCGGTCCCGCCCGGACCCATCCTCCGCATCCCGCATTCCCCTGAATACAGGAGCTCGCCGCCCTTGGAGAGGAGGGCCGTGACGGGATACGCCGGGTTCAGGCATCGCATGGCCTCCGTGGACGGGCCCTTCGCCTCGATGCGGAACGACTCGGCGTTGAAGTCCAGGAGCCTTCCCCCCAGGCTGATTCCCGATTGGACGATTCGCGCCTCTATTCCCTCGCAGGCGAAGCGATCGATCGACCTGATCCGCCTTTCCCGGCCGGACTCGGGCAGCCGGAAGGAGGCCCCCTCGGCGTCGAGTCCGACCAGCTCGGCATCGACGGTCACGTGGCTCGCGCCGTCGCTCAGCAGCAGGCCGTCGCACTCGTAGCCCGCCAGGGCTTCCGGCCTGAAGAGGGGGACGAGCCAGCGACAGGAAAGGTTCTCGTCGGCGCAGGGGAGGGGCGTGGCCTGGTACGACGCGACCTCGCCGCTCTCGGGATGCCGGAAGCTGACGAATATCGAGCCTTCGAGGAAATTGACGTAGTTCAATAGGTTCAGGAGATCCCGGCGCCTGACGCGCCTGTCCTCCGGCGGGCCGAGGGGCGCGGCCGTGCCCGAATCGGGCGCGGCCGCCTCGGAAGACGCCGGACCCGCCGCGGCCAGGACGCCTCCTGATTCCCGATGAGCGGCCATCGGGTGCCGGGGGCTTCGCATCGACATACCTCGGGCGCTCACCGCGCCTACCCGATATCTGACCGCATGAGTGCCCCCATGTCAATACCGATATCGGCTGAGCATATATCGCGCAACGCGCTACCCCGGCCGATCCCGCCTCTCCCCGCTCGGCGCGGGGCCTTTTCAAGCGCCTCCCTTTGCGCTAGGATCTCATCGGATGAAACAGAAGAACTCGGCGCTCGGCGCGGCGTAAAGCCCCGCTCGAAGCGAAGGGCGTTACCGGCCGCCCGGCCGCCCGCAAGGCTTTACCGCCGCGCATTCCCGACTGAACGGCGCCCCGACGGCATGGGGCGCCGCCCTCCCCTGGGGACGGGCGAACTACGGAATCGGGAAGCGACGATGCACGACACTAACCTCATCATACGCGCCAAGGGGCTTTCTCGCTCGTACGAGAAGACGGTCAAGGCCGAGGGCCTAGGCGGTAGCCTGCGCTCGCTCTTCAGCAAGAAGACCGAGATCGTCTATGCATTAAGCGGCCTCGACCTCGAACTGGCGCCGGGCGAGATGCTCGGCGTCATCGGGCCGAACGGCGCGGGCAAGACGACCCTCGTGAAGCTCCTCTCCGGGATCATGCGGCCCGACTCGGGCGAGCTTTCGGTCATGGGACATAGGCCGCGCGACAGGGCGGAGCCGTTCCTCTCCAGGATGGCCCTGGTCATGGGCCAGAAGAGCCAGCTGTGGTGGGACCTGCCGGCCAGCGACTCCTTCCTGCTCAACAAGGCGATCTACGGCATCCCCGAGGATAGGTACCGCCGCAGCCTGGCCAGGCTCGCCGCGAGCCTCGAGGTCGAGGGCCTTCTCGCCTCGCCGGTGCGCTCGCTCTCGCTGGGCGAGAGGATGCGCATGGAGTTCATCGCCGCCATGCTCCACGAGCCCGACATCGTCTTCCTGGACGAGCCGACGATCGGGCTCGACGCCCCGGCCCAGAAGCGGATCCGGGAGTTCCTGCGCCGGGAGAACGAGGATCGGGGCCTGACCCTCGTCCTTACGAGCCACTACATGGGCGACATCAGATCGCTCTGCCCGAGGACCGTGCTCATCCTCGGGGGCCGCAAGTCCTACGACGGGAGCACGGACGAGCTTTTCGCCGACGTGCCGGACGAGAGCGACGTGGCCGACGCCGTCGAGCGCATCTACGGGGGCGAGCTATGATGCGCGCTTCCGCCTGCGCCGCGATCGCGCGCGCCGCCTTCGCCGACCGGATCGCATGGAGGGGCGACGCCTTCTTCGGGGCCTTCATGAGCGCCGTCAGGGTCGCCCTCGCCCTCGCGCTGTGGATCGCGATCTTCGACGGAAAGGAAGAAGTCGGCGGCATGAGCCTGCCCGTAATGGCCACGTACTATCTCATCGCCGTATTCGTCTTCCACCTCGACCAGTCGGATTCGGGAGGAGAGCGATTAGCAGAGGAGATCCGCGCGGGGAAATTCGGCGCCTATCTGGCGCGGCCAGTCGATCCCATCGCCTGGTTCCTGTCGGCCCAAGCGGGAAGGACCTGCTTCCAGGCGGCGATCGCGGCGGCCGCGATGCTCGGCCTCGGCCTCGCCATGGGCCTCGCGGGATCGAGCTCTTCGTCCTTCCTCGCGCCGATAGATCCGATCGGCGCGCTCGCGGCCTTGCCGGTCCTGGCCTCGGGCCTGCTCTCGCTCGCCTTGATGAACTTCATGACCGCGATGCTCGCCTTCCGATTCCAGGACGTGACGGCGTTCAGGCTCGTCCAGAACAGCGCGGTCGAATTCTTCTCAGGAGCCTTGATACCCATCGCGCTCATGCCCGCCTGGGCGAGGGGAGTCCTGGAGTTGACGCCCTTCCCGGCCATCGCGTCCCTGCCCGCCGAGCTCGCGCTCGGGCGCGGCCTCGATGCCCTGCCCGGCGCGGCGATCGTCATGGTCGCGTGGAACCTGGGCCTCTACGCCGCGGCGAGGGCCATGTACGCCTCGCTCTCGTCACGCTACGAGGAGTTCGGATCATGAAGGCGCGCAAGAATTTATCGTGCCTCGCTACCCTCGCCGCGACGCGGCTATCGAGGTTCGCCTCGGAGGCTGGATCCTTCTGGTCCGTCCTGATCGTGGATACCATGGTCTTCTTCATCCAGGCCGCCGTCTTCTGGGTCATCTACCTCAACGTCGACGACATAGGCGGCTGGGACCGATGGATGACCGTATTCTTCGTCGGTACCTTCACCCTGGTCGACGGGATGTACATGACTCTTTATTTCTTCGGGGTCCTGGGCATCCCCGAGGCGATATCGACGGGGCGGCTCGACCTCTACCTGGCCAAGCCATTCGATCCCCTCCTGCACCTGGCCTTCGAGCGCTTCAATCCGGGATCGCTCTTCGTAGCCCTGCCGGCCTTGGCGCTTATCGCCCTCGGCGCGGCCGGCACCGGCGCGACGCCGACGGCCGGCGATATCGCCGCCTACTTGGGCGCGATACTGCTCGTCCTCGTGCTCGTCTTCGACCTCATGATCCTCATGAGGGTGCCGGCCTTTTGGCTGAAGCGCCTCGGGGCGGTCAACGCCGCCGAGAACGCGTTGGTCGAATTCGCGTTCAGGGTGCCGCCGTCCGCCTACCGCGGCGGGATGAAGATCCTCTTCCGCGTGGTCCTGCCCTACGGCCTCATAGCCGCCTTCCCGACCGAGGTATTCTTCGGATCCGCCGGGCTCGGCGGATGGGCCGCCGCGATCGCGGTGGTGTCGGC
>CAYPHO010000149.1:0-8028 GCA_964410245.1 uncultured Treponemataceae bacterium
CTGGCGGCCGTTCATGTCCTTGACGCTCTTCGAGCGGCGCGGCTGCGGCATCTGGACGCGCTCGTCGACCATGCCGCCGCGATCCTGCGCGGCGTCCCTCGGCCTTGCCTGGGCTTTCGGGGCCATCTCCTACTCCTCCCTGAGCCAGGTGCGGATGAGCTGGGCGACGTCCTCGGGATGCTCCTTCGCCATGTTGATGGCGTGCTCCTGGAGCTCGAGGCGCTTGCGCTCCTCGACCGACATGGAGACCTCGATGTTCTGCTCCTCGGCCTGGCGGATCGCGTTCTCGCGGAGCATGCTCTGCTCGATCGCCCGCTTCTCCTCGGCGATCCTGCGCCTACGCTCCAGCTCGCGGGAGACGACCCGGAAGATGATGAAGACGAGCATCAGCACCGCGAGCCCGATGAGCGAGTAGAGGATGATCGAGTTGACTTGCTCGCGCCGGAGGTAGTCCGAGTCCTCGAGCTTGAACTGCCCGGTGCGATCGAAGGCGATGTTCTTGACCGTGACCGAGTCGCCCCGGTCCTTGTCGTAGCCGATCGCGTCCTGGATCAGGGCCTGGGCGTTCTTCTGCTCGTCGGCGCTCAGGGGCACGTACTCGCGGTCGACGCCTCCCTGGGGAGTCATCTTGAGCTTGCCCTTCTCGTCGTACTTCCACTTCCAGACGCCGTCGATGTTGACCGAGGCGGTGACGCGCTCGATCGTGGGCGAGGCGACCTCGTCGACGCTCCGCTTGTTGATCTCGGAATTCTCGACTACGGACTTCTGGGTCATCGCGCCCTGCATGTTCTGCAGGTCCTTATACGCGGGAGCGGTCTGGCCCTCGGTCCCGGCGGGGCCCTCGGGATTGAAGCCCGTGCCCCTCCACTCGGTCGTGGTCTCGGTCTTGGACCGGGTCACCGAGGGACGGACGACGGAATCGTCGTAGGGCAGGCCCGGCGTGCGCGGCTTCTCGGTGAAGGGGAAGAACTCCTCGGTCTTGATGTTCTTCTTCGACATGTTCATGTCGATCTTGATGTTGAGGTCGCGGACCCGGTCGGCCGTGTATATCTGCTGGAGGGCCTTGAGGACCTTAGCCCGGTACTGGGTCTCGAGTTCCTGGATCAGCTTCTGCTCGCCCTTCGTCTGCTGGATGCGGTCGAATCCCTCGAGGTCCGCGAAGTCGTTGAGGACCAGGCTGTTCTGGTCGGTAATGACGATATTCTCGTCCTTCAGCCCCTCGACCGCGAACTTGAGGACCTTCTGGATGCCTTCGATCTTCTTGCGGTTCGAGGTCAGGTCCGAGCCGGGCTTGGGGAAGATGATGACGCTCGCGGTGACGGGCTGCTGGTCCTGCTCGAAGAGCTTGTCCTCGGGCATGACCACCGTGACCTGGGCCTTGTCCACGTCGTCGAGGGCCTCGATCTGCTGGGTCACCTGGGCGATGACGGCGCGCCGCACGTTGATCTTGCGCTCGAAGTCGGTCGTGGTCCACCGCTGGACGTCGAAGATCGCCCAGGGATCGGTACCCTTGGGGATGAGGTCCTCGCGGATCAGGATGCCCTTGGCGCGCAGGGCGACCTTCTGGTCCTTGACGTAGATCTGGTTGTTCTCGCCGATGGAGTAGGGGATGTTCTCGGTATCCAGCCGGTTGGTGATGAGCCTGAGCTCGGTCTCGTCCTTGATGGGCGTGCCGAGCAGCTTAACCGCCGTGGGCGAGGCCGAGACCGAGACCAGTATCACGATCGCCGCGACGACCGCGACGACGATGCCGATCAGGGTCAGCTTCTGGACCAGGCTCCACTTGCCCCATAGGGCCTTGGCCTGATCGATGATCTTCTTGAAGAAATCGTTCATCTCCCCCCCCAGCGCGGGCGCGTAATGCCCGCTATGCCCGTACTCGCCCCCGGCGCGGCGCGAGGCCTCGCGGGCCCCGCTTCCGCCGCGGCATCATCCTTCCCCAAGGACGAGGCCGGCCCCGGCGCGGCGGGCCCCTATCTCGTGTTGATCACGTCCTTCCACGCGGTCACGACCCGCGAGAGGATCGTCTTCGCCAGGTTGAGCGAGAGGTTCGCCTCGGCCATGGCGATGGTGACATCCTGCACGTCGACCGAATCGGGGTCGACGACCATCTTGGTTAGTATATCATCGCTCTTCGCCTGCGAGGCCGAGACGCCGTCCAGCGCCTTGAGCAGGGCGTCCTCGAAGCTCGCGCCCGCCGCCTGGCCGCCCGCGGCCCGCTTGGAGCCCGCGAGGCCCGCGACGGCGAAATCCCCGGACGCGATGCCCGACAGGAGCTCGGACTCCCCGTCGGCGCCGTAGTGCGCGGAGTTCGTCGTGACGAGCTCGGCCAGCCTGGTGGCGACGCTCGGCGAGAGCGAGGAGCTCAGGGACGAGCTTACAGACGATATATCGAGGGCCATTCATTACCTCCCGATCTCGAGGGCCTTCATGAACATGGCCTTCGAGCCGTTCGCCATGGCGGAATTGGCCTCGTAGGCCCGCGAGGCCGCGATGAGGTCTACCATTTCCGTCACGATGTTGACGTTGGGCATCTCGACGTAGCCCGCGTTGGGGCCTTCCTTGATCGCGTCCGCGTGGGTCGGGTCGTAGACCAGGCGCGGGGGCGAGCTGTCTTTCTGCACCTCGGAGACCCGCACGCCCCTGCCGGCGCCCTTGTCCAAGGACTCGGGCAGGAAGGGCAGCCTGAAGTAGCTCTGCGAGCCTATGGGCCTCAGGATGACGCGGCTGCGCTTGAAGGGCCCGCCCTCGGGCGTCCGGGTCGTGCTGGCGTTGGCGATATTGTCGGCGATGACGTCGGAGCGCAGGCGCTCGGCGGCCATGCCGGTCGCCGCTATGTTTATCGAAGTCAAGAGTCCCATCGCCTAGCCTCCTACCTCAGCACCAGGTTGACCTGGTTGAACTGGAACGCCATCGCCTGCGACTGCAGGGTGTACTGCAGCTGGTTGGCCAGGGAGTCCATGAGCTCCTGCTCGGCGTCCACGTTGTTGCCGTTGTTCTTGGACGTCGTCAGGTAGTCGAGGACCCGCCGGGGCTCCACGCCGCGGTAGTCGACCGGCTGCCAGCTCTTGATGTGCCGGGGATCGGTCGTCGCCATGGGCAGGACGGGTTCCAGCTCCTCGGACTCGAGCGCCCGCTTTAGCGAGGACTCGAAGTTGACCGTAGAGCGCTTGAAGTTGGGCACCTCCGAGTTCGCGATGTTGTCCGCGATCACCTGGCGGCGGAGCGTCGAGACGTCCATGGCGCGGTGGAGGAGATCCGTCGTCTTGCCGAACGAGCTATTCTCGAACATATGTTCCTCTCCCTCTCCTCACCTATCGGCCGTCCCCGGCTCCCGCCTTAGCCGATTCTGTCAACTTCATAATATGTACCTGCTCAGGTCCTGGCGCTCGGCGAAGTCCTTGAACCTCGCGTCCACGTAGGCGGCGTCCACGAGGACCTTGACCCCGGCCATGGCGGGCGCCTCGAAGGACAGCTCCTCGAGGAGCCGCTCCATGACGGTCGTCAGCCGCCTGGCGCCGATGTTCTCGGTGCTCGAGTTGGCCGCGGCCGCGATCTCGGCGATGCGCGATATCGCCTCGGGGGCGAACTCCAGCTCGACGGACTCGGCCGAGAGGAGCTGGGCGTACTGCTTGGTCAGCGCGTTGCGCGGCTCGGCGAGGATGCGCTCGAAGTCCTTCCCGGACAGGGCCTCGAGCTCGACGCGGATGGGGAAGCGCCCCTGGAGCTCGGGGATGAGGTCCTGGGGCTTCGAGACGTTGAAGGCGCCCGCCGCTATGAAGAGGATGTGGGTCGTGTCGACCGGCCCCCACTTGGTGTTGACCGTCGAGCCCTCGACGATGGGGAGGATGTCGCGCTGGACGCCCTCGCGCGAGACGTCGACGCCGCCCGAGGCCCTGCCCTCGCGGGTGGCGATCTTGTCGATCTCGTCGAGGAAGACGATGCCGGTCTCCTGGACGCGGCGCCGAGCCTCCTCGGCCGCGCGGTCCGGGTCGACGAGCTTGTCCAGCTCCTCGGCGGCGAGGACGCGCCGGGCCTCGGCGACGGACATGGCCTTCTTCTTGCGCTTGCCGCCGAAGATCCCCGAGAGGCCGCCCAGGGCGACCTCCATCTCCTCCATCTGGTTGCCCGAGAAGATCTCGATCGCGGGACCGCCGCCCTGGACCGAGACCTCGACCTCGCGGGCGTCGAGCTTGCCCTCGCGGAGCAGGGCCCGGAACTTCTCGCGGCTGTCGCCGGCCCCTTCAGGGGAGACCAGGATGGCCTGCGTGGTCCCGACGGGCTCGTCGGACTTCTTGATGCCGGGCAGGAGTATGTCGAGGATGCGCTCCTCGGCCCGCCTCTCCGCCTCTTCCTTGACGCCGGCCTGCATCTCGGTCTTGACCATGGCGAGCCCGGCGGCCATGAGGTCGCGGATCATCGACTCGACGTCGCGGCCGACGTAGCCGACCTCGGTGTACTTGGTCGCCTCGACCTTGATGAAGGGGGCGCCGCAGAGCTTGGCCAGGCGGCGGGCTATCTCGGTCTTGCCGACGCCGGTCGGGCCGATCATGAGGATGTTCTTGGGCGCGATCTCGTCGCGGATGTCCTCGGGCAGGCGCTGGCGCCGCATGCGGTTGCGCAGCGCGATGGCGACGGCGCGCTTGGCCTTGTCCTGGCCGACGATGTAGCGGTCGAGTTCCTCGACGATCTTGCGCGGCGTCATCGTCGCGAAGCTCTCGGCGCCGGCGAAGCCGGCGAGGCCAGCGAAGTCCCGCTTCGAGGCCATCGGCGCGTCCCCGGGCGTCACGGCAGCTCCTCCGCGACCACGTTCGCGTTCGTGTAGATGCAGATCCCCGCGGCGATGCCCAGGCTGCGCTCGGCTATCTCGCGGGCGGAGAGCTTCGAGGAGTCCAGGTAGGCCAGGGCCGCGGCGTAGGCGTAGTTGCCGCCCGAGCCGATCGCGACCGCCGCCTCGGCGGGCTCGATGACGTCGCCGGTGCCCGATAGAAGGAGGGTCTTCTTCTCGTCGGCCACGAGGAGGAGGGCGTTGAGGTTCCGCAGGACCTTCTCCATCCTCCAGGCCTTGGCCAGCTCGACGGCCGCCCGCTCGAGGTCGCCCTGGTACTCTCGCAGCTTCGTCTCGAAGAGCTCGAAGAGGGCGAAGGCGTCGGCCGTCGCCCCCGCGAAGCCCGCGAGCACCTTGCCGTCGAACATGCGCCTGACCTTGCGGGCGTTGCTCTTCATGACGGTCTCGCCCATCGTTACCTGGCCGTCTCCGGCCATCGCCACCTTGCCGTCCCGCCTGACCGCGATGACGGTCGTCGAACGGATCCTCGAATCGCCCATGGCTTCCTACTCTCCCCTTTTCGCGCTCGTCCTCGCGGCGCTTCCGCCGTGGGGATGGGCCTGCTCGTATACCTTCCTCAGCCGCTCCATGTCCACGTGCGCGTAGACCTGGGTGGTCGAGACGCTCGCGTGCCCGAGGAGCTCCTGCACCGCCCTGATGTCGGCTCCCCTTCCCACCAGGTGGGTCGCGAAGCTGTGGCGGAACGCGTGGGGCGTCACGCTGCGCGTGGAGCGCGAGCGCGAGGCGTAGCCCTCGATGATCCACTCGATGCCGCGCTCGGTCAGGCGGCCGCCGCGGGCGTTGACGAAGAGGTAGTCCTTGCGCGCCGCAGCGCCGCCCGCGGCGGCCGCTTCGCCCGCCGCCGATGCCCCGCCCGGCCGAGCGCCCAGCCGGCGCAGGCGCGCCGCCCTCAAGGGCAGGTAGGCCTCGAGCGCCGCCCGCGCGGGGGGCGCCAGGAAGACGACGCGCTCCTTCGAGCCCTTGCCCAGGACGCGCGCGCTCCCGGCCGCGAGGTCGAGCCGATCGAGGCCGAGGCCAGCGGCCTCGCCGACGCGGCAGCCGGTGCTGTACAGGAACTCGAGGAGGGCCCTGTCCCTTACGGCGGCGAAATCGTCGCCCTTGGGCAGCTGGACGAAGGCCGCCGCCTCCTCCTCGAAGAGGAAGCGCGGCAGCGGGCGCCGGGAGGGCAGCCCCTCGACGTCGCGCGAGGGATCGCAGGCCAGGGCGCCGAAGCGGACGCGGTAGCGGTAGAAGCCGCGGACGGCCGAGAGCGCGCGGTTCACGCTCGAGCCCGCCTTGCCCTCGGCGACGAGGGCCGCGGCGAAGGCGCGTATGTCGCGCGCGTCGGCCTCGTCGAGGCGGCCTTGAGCCGCGGGGCCGCTCGCGGCGCCGCTGCCGCGGGCTCCGGCCGCTCCCGCCTCGGCATCCTTCCTCGACTCGAGGAAGGACTCGAAGCGCTCGAGGTCCTCGCGATACGAGGAGAGGGTGCGGGCGGAGAGCCCGCGCACCGAGCCGAGGTAGGCGATGTACTCCTCAAGCTTCCGATCCATGCGCCTCTTCCTCTCCGTGGATGTGCAGGTAGCCGCAGCCCGGGTTGATGCAGGCCTTGTGCGGCCCCGTCTTCTTGTCGTACTTCTCGACCAGGAACCAGCCGCACTTGGGGCAGCTGGTGTCGGTGGGCTTGCTGTAGGTGATGAAGTCGCACTCGGGATAGCGCGAGCAGCCGTAGAACTCGCGGCCCTTGCCCTTGGCCCTGCGGCGCGCGACGATGTCGCCCCCGCACTTCGGGCACTTCGCGAGCGGTATCGATTTCGTGTTCCGGCACTCGGGGAAGCCCGTGCAGGCGAGGAAGAAGCCGAAGCGGCCGAGCTTCTTCACCATCGGCTTCCCGCACTTCTCGCAGACCTGGTCCGTCGGCTCGTCGAGGCTTCCCCGGTAGGACTGCAGGCTGCCCATGACCTCGTCGACCTTGCCCTTGAAGGGGGCCCAGAACTCCCGGATCATGATGACCCAGTCGGCCCGCTCCTCCTCGACCTCGTCGAGGCGGGCCTCCATGCCGGCCGTGAAGCCGACGTTGACGACGTCGGGGAAGTACTCGACCAGGATCTCGCTGATCATCCGCCCCAGGGTGGTGGGCACGAGCTGGCGGTTCTCCCGCGTCACGTAGTAGCGCTCGAGGAGGACGGAGATGATGGGGGCGTAGGTCGAGGGCCGGCCGATGCCCTGCTCCTCCAGGGCCTTGATGATGGAGGCGTCGGTGAAGCGCGAGGGCCCCTGCGTGAAGTGCTGCTCGGTCCTGAGGCCCTCCAGCTTGACCTCCTCGCCGGTCCTGAGCTCGGGCGCGCCGCCCTCGGACTTGTCCTCCTTCGCGGCTCCCAGCTTCACGACCTTGTAGAAGCCCTGCTCGACCACGCGGGAAGAGGAGACCTTGAAGACCGCCTCGCCGATCGCGATGTCGGCGCTCGTCGAGCGCACCTTGGCCGGGGTCATCTGGCAGGCGACGAAGCGCTCCCAGATCAGGGCGTAGAGCTTCAGCTGGTCCTTGGACAGGTGCTCCTTCAGGGATTCCGGGCTGTAGTCGACGATGGTCGGCCGGATCGCCTCGTGGGCGATGGGAGCGGGAGGAAGCTCGGCCGGGTACTTCTCGGCGATGTAGGCTCGCGCCTCGGAGATCGCCGTATCGGATATCCTGGTCGAGTCGGTACGCATGTAGGTGATGAGGCCGATACGGGTGGAGCCGACGTTGACGCCCTCGTAGAGCTGCTGGGCTATCTGCATCGTCTTCTTGCTGGTGAAGCCGAGCCGGTTCGCCGCGGTCTGCTGGAGCTTCGAGGTGGTGAAGGGCGGCTTGGGCTTCAGGGTCTTCTCGCTCTCGCGCACGTCGCCGACCGCGGCCCCCTTGCCCTCGATCGCCTTCACGATCGCGAGGGCGGAGGCCTCGTCGCCGAGGCGCGGCTTCTCGCCGCGGAAGAGGACGAGCTCGCCCGAGAAGGAGCCGCGGCCCTTGCGGAAATCGGCCTCGACGCTCCAGTACTCCTCGGGGATGAAGGACTCGACCTCGCGCTCCCGGTCGCAGATCAGCCGGAGGGCGACGGATTGGACGCGGCCGGCGGAGAGGCCGTTCTTGACCTTCTTCCACAGGAGGGGCGAGAGGTTGTAGCCGACCAGGCGGTCGAGGACGCGGCGCGCCTTCTGGGCGT
>CAYPHO010000150.1:0-1470 GCA_964410245.1 uncultured Treponemataceae bacterium
TGCCCAGCTCATCGCTTCCATCGCCCCCGCGAAAGCGACCAACAAGGCCGTATCGTGGACGAGCTCCAACGGCCATGTCACGGTGTCCTCGGGCGGCCTGGTCACGGCCGTATCCGAGGGAAGCGCCGTCGTTACGGTCACGACCCTCGACGGCTCCTTCACCGATACCTGCGACGTTGCGGTTACCGCTCCCGTCGCGGTGACCGGCGTTTCGCTGGATCGCGAGTCCGCGACCCTGCCTTACGGCGCGAGCCTGCAGCTGGCCGCGACGGTACTGCCCGCCGAAGCATCCAACAAGGCCGTGACCTGGTCCTCGAGCGGCGCGGCCGCCGGCGTCTCCTCGAGCGGCCTCGTGACCGCTAGCGCGCTGGGCCAGGCGGTAATCACGGTTACGACCCAGGACGGGAGCTTCACCGATACCTGCGCGATCACCGTCATCCCCGCGGTCTCGCTCGACCTCTCGAGCGTCTCGCTCAATGCCGGGCAGACGCGCAGCCTGGTCGCGACGGTCCTGCCCGCCTCGGCGCCGAACACGAGCGTCTCCTGGAGCACCAGCGACGAGAGCGTCGCCGCGGTCTACGAGGGCAAGATCATCGCCGTCTCCGCGGGCAGCGCGACGATTACGGCCACGGCCGCTGACGGCGGGCACACGGCCTCCTGCGTCGTCTCGGTCTCGGGATCGCTGGCCCACAGCTACGCCCAGGTCTTCCCCGCGGCTACCGCGCTCCAGAACGGGCTCAACGCCGCGATCGCCTCGAACGACCCGGGCGCGACCGCCTACTGCGTCTACGTCGAGACGCCCGAGCCACTGCTGACATGCCACCTGAACGGCTACCAGAGCGTCGGCTATACGATGAACGGCACCGTCCTCGCCGATGTCGACGACGAAGGCTATGTCGGCGCCATGAACGGCGCGGTCGCCTTCTCCGGCGGCATCGTCACCGAGATCAGCTATAACGAGGCCGATTTCTCGGCCTCGACGGGAACGCTGGGCATCGAGTTCGCCGACGGCGTGACCGGCACGTACGACCTGGCGACCGGGGTCTTCACGGAAGACTAGGTCGTCCGCGCGTCCTGATCGCAGGCGATTCGGTTATCCTGAGCTGGGGGGCCGCTCCGACGGGCGGCCCCCCTTTATTAGTTAACTGAGTATTACAATTAGGATATTGAACGGCGACGCCGTTCGCCGGGCAATCGAAAACGGAGAAACGAAAGTGCGGAAAACAACGTGCGCGCTTCTTGGCTTCGCGACGCTTATGCTGTCCTGCATCCAGGGTCCCGTCGCCCGCAGTTGCTCCTTGACGCTCGCTTTCAGCGGGCCTTCGACCAGTAGCAATACGGTATACGCGGCCTGGGTCGAGGATGAAGAGGGGAATAACCTCCAGAATCTATACGTGTGCAATAAGTTGATATATGGGGGCTTGACCGGTACGGCGAATCCTTACTGGAAAAGGGAGAAGTATCCCGGAT
>CAYPHO010000150.1:1486-7985 GCA_964410245.1 uncultured Treponemataceae bacterium
GGCGCCTCGGTCCAAGGAGCGGCCGGCCTTTCGGTAACGCGGGATCTCCTCCTGAGAGGCGTTTCAAAATTCCGGGTCTGCTTCGAGATCGACCGGTCGTGGAACGGCAATGACTATTTCTATGATCGGCCCTCATTTACCTATCGGAGCGGATTGATCGACCTCTTCGACCTCGAGCCCGAGTACGACCTCTCGATCTACGGTTGGATGTCCAACGACTCTACGGGAAACAGCTTGGGGCAGCAGCCGAAAGATGGCATGAAGATTCCCGGTTGGGCGGTGTGGGAATTCATGACCGACGCGGACTATATCACTCCTCATGATGATATGGTTAGCAGCTTGAAAGTCGTCGTGGCGCGGTAGGGCTTCACCTGCGCGGGAGTCTCGCCTATCTCGATCATGTCGCGCGGCTTTCTTTCGGCCTTTATGCCGGAATAGCAACAAGGCCATCCGAATCGAGAGAATCCTAAAGGTAAGGGGCTGGCCTTTTTAGGGCAGCCCTTTTTTTCGAAATCGACTCGCAGTCTCAATCGCCCGAAGCGCATCCGCGCCGTAGATGGGCGGAATGCGAATCATCGGCGGAATCAGGCGGGCCGGCCCGCTCGGCGCGGCGATGGCGGCCGCCATCGCCCTCTGTCTCGCCCTACGCGGCCTTTCCTCGCTCGAGGGGCTGGGGGCCGAGCTTCGCGGCCTGAGGGACGATACGGGAGCCGCATCGGCCTACGCGGCCGAGAGCCGCGCCCAGGGCGCCGCCGCGCTCGATAGCCTCGCCGCCCGGCTGGACGCGGGCCTCGAGGCGGAGGCCGCAGCCGAGCGCTCGATAGCCGCGCTCTCGTCGCGGCTGTCGGCCTTGGCCGATAGGATCGACGGCTTCTCGCGGGCGATCGGCGAGGATCGGGGCCCCGGCGGGGCGAAGGCCTTCGACGCCGCCCTCGACTCCCGCATCCTCCGAGCCGACGAGGCCTACCGCTCGGGCAGCTACGGGGAGGCGGCGATCGCCTACGCCTCGCTGCTCGCCTCGGCGCCTGAAGAGGACATTTTCCTCGAGCGGCGGGCGATCTCCCGGTACCGGGCCAATCCCGCCGATTCGGACAACTACGCCGAAGTCGAGCGCGACCTTGCGTCCCTCCTGTCCCGGGGGGCGGGCGGCGAGGACGCGCTCGAGACCCTCGCGCTCATATCGATAGAGCGGGGCGAGTGGGCCCGCGCCCTCGAGGGCTACGAGTACCTGCTCCGCTCCCGCCCCGGCGACCTCGATATCCTCGTCGCGGCCTGCGACTGCGCCCTCTTCGCCGGCGACGAGGCCGCCGCCGCGCGATTCCTCGGCCTAGCCCGTCTGCCGGAGCGCCCGGACGCGAGGAGCCGCCTCGAGCTGGAAAGGATCAGGTCGAGGCTTCCCGGCGGGGGAGGTCCGGCGCGATGAGGGCTCGCCGCGCGCTTCGATTCGGGGCCCTCGTCCTCCTTGCCTGCGCGGCGCGCCTGGGACGGGCCGATTCCCTCGCCATGAGGGTCGCGATCGCGCCCGTCGAGGTCGTCGACGGCATGTCGCGCGCCGCCGAGCCCCGGTTCCGCCTCCAGTCCGACCTCCTCGAGGCCCTCGGCGGGATCCCCTTCGGCGATGCCCTGCGCTTCTCGCCCGCGCGCGGGGGCGGGGAGCCTCCGGCCTCCCTCCTCGAGGCGGCGAGGCTCTGCGAGGAGGGGAACTATCCCTATCTCCTGTACGGTTATATCCGCGCCTCGGGGGGCCTCTGCTATTCCGAGCTGAAGCTGATCTCCCGCGAAGGCAAGCGCGTCGCGGCCGTCTTCGCGTCGGCCGACGACGAGGATCATTATTCGAGGCTCGTCGAGGACCTGAGCTCGAAGATCGCCCGCTATTTCCTCGCCGATCTCGGCATCCGCGGCGCGGCGCCCAATCCTGTTTCGCGCAACGCCTTCGAGCTGCCGGCATCCCTGGGCTATTGGGCGCCCCTCGGCCGCTGGTCGGCGCCGGTGGCCGGCGTCGCCGCCGGCGAGCTCGGGCTCAGGTTCATCCCCGTGGATCACCTCGGGACGCTGGCGTCGAGGCCCTGGTACCTCGCGGCCTCCCTGCGCGTGGAGTACGCGCTCGGCATGAGCCGCCCGGGCTTCGAGACCGCCTTCCTGCATCGCGTGACCGCCCGGCTGCCGGTCGAGGCCGGCCTCGGCATAGGCGCCGCGGACGAACTCCGCGCCTCGGCGGGAGCCCTCGTTTCCTTCGACATTCTCTCGCAGGACAGGAAGTACGGGGCCCGCGCGGTCGAGACCGCCGCGGCCGGCGGCCTCTTCGTCGGCCTGTCCTATTTCCGAGGGCTTTCCGAGCGGCTCCGGCTCGGCTTCTCCTGCAGGCTCGACGCCGTCCTGTACGAGGATCCCCTCTTCCTCTTCTCCCCCGCCGTCGCGATCGAATTCCTCCTGGGAGGCTCCAATGACTAGAACCGCCGCCGCGCGGGCCTTCGCCGCGCTCGTCCCGCTCGCCGCTCTCGCCGTCCCGCTCTGCGGCTGCGGCGCTCCCGGGATCCTCGACGATGCCGCGCGGACCTCCCGCGATCCCGCGATCGCGGCGCCGCGCGCCTCCTCGTTCATCGTCGAGGACGAGATCCGAGTCGACTGGGATCGCGACGAGGCCGCCGACGAGTACCTCCTGGAGGTCTCCTCGGGCAGGATCCCGTCGACCTACGAGATCGCCTATCGCGGCCTCGATACGGCCTTCGTCGCCGAGGGCTGCGAGGACCAGGGGCTCTACCTCTTCCGCCTGACCAAGATGCGGGGCGACAAGGCCTTCGGGCCATCGATAGCCGCGCTCGGGGTCGGCTCGGCCGTGAGGAGGGACCGCTTCGAGCCGAACGATCGGGAATGCGAGGCCGTCGATCTCGGCTTCGTGAAGAGC
The DNA here is from genome assembly GCA_964410245.1 of uncultured Treponemataceae bacterium. Taxonomy (GTDB): domain Bacteria; phylum Spirochaetota; class Spirochaetia; order Treponematales; family Rectinemataceae; genus CAZXXZ01. The sequence continues at coordinate 4,392 of CAYPHO010000150.1, forward strand.
GCGAATCTGTACTACTACCGCGCCTTCGACGGTACCGAGATAGGAGACGAGGATTGGTACTCGCTTACGGTGCCGCCGCAGATGATCGCCTACGTCGTCATCGAGCAGACCGATCCCGAGATCGAGGGTACGGGCCAAACTTCCCTGCTGCTGTACCGGCCCGGCCAGCTCGAGGCCCGCATAAGGAATAACGTCGAAATACCGCTTAGGAACGACGATTTCGAGCCCAAGGCCCTCAAGTTCAGGATCGGACCCTTCGTCGAGGACTTCGTCAGCGGCCTCGGGGCCGAGGGAGGGGGCGCGATGGTCGACTACGGCGTCCGGCTCTACGCCGTCGTGAAAGGCTAGGCGGAACCATGGGAAAGCGCGGCTGCGGACCTATCGCGCGCCTGGCCGAGGCCATCGCGCTCATCGCCCTCGCAGGCCTTTCCTGCTCATCGCCCTACCGCGGCGAGAGCCCTTCGCCCGTCGATCCCGGAACGGGCGGAAGCAGGGAAGAAAGCCTTTTCGAGGCGAGGATCGACGGGGCCGGCGAGGCTTTCCTCGATTTCGAGACCTCGGACGCCGGCTACCTCTCGCCGCGAGGCTACACCCTCTGGTCGCTCAAGGCCGAGCCTCAGGCCGAGTTCGCCTCGCGCCGCGTCCTGGCCGGCAAGCTGTCCGGGTACGGCGCGACCGGCTTCGGAATCGTGCTCTGCCACCGCGAGGCGGAAGACCCGGGAATGGAGTCCATGCTCGTCGCGATGATCAATATCGAGCAGGAGTACATCGTCGGCGAGGCCAGGGGAGCGGCCTTCTTCCCGCTCGTCGAATGGACCTCCTCGACCGCCCTGAAGCGGGGCTATGCCCAGGAGAACGCGATCAGCGTCGATCTCGATCGTAGGACGCGCTTCTTCTCGCTCTACCTGAACGGGATCCACGCCTGCGATTTCACGCCCAGCTCTCCCGAGTACGAGCTCGGAGGCGGGAACGGCTATATAGCGGTCGTCTCGCCCCGTGAAGAATTCCCCGCCTCGCCCGTCCATATCGTCTTCAAGGAACTTCCCTGACCGAAAGGATACGCAATGAAAATCGCACAACGCGCGGTCGCGGCGGCCTCAGCCTTGGCCATGCTCGCGGCCCAGGCGCCGCTCCCGGCCTATCCCGAGGCGCCCGCCCCCCTATCGGCCCCCGCCGCGGATCGCGCCGCGGCCTCGGCTCCCGCCGCGGCCCGAGCCCGGGCCGAGAGGCTGATCGAGCCCGCCGCGGGAGGCCTGGTCGAGCTGGACGGCGTCACGGTCGAGCTGCCGGCCGGGGCCCTGCGCGAGCCGACCCTCATCTCGATCGAGCGCCTTCCCGCCGTCCGGGATACTGGCGAGGAGATCTCGAACGTCACCTCGGGCTCTCCAGGCTACCGCTTCGGCCCGCACGGTATTAGCTTCGAGAAGCCCGTACAAGTCCGAGTGGGCTTCGACCCCGCGATCCTTCAGTCCGAGGTAGCCCTCTCGAATCTCTTCACCTACTTCTACAACGAGGAGGCGAAGGATTGGGAGCGCCTAACGCGCGTCGATATCGACCGCGCGGCCGCCGTCGTGATCAGCGAGACTAGCCATTTCACCGACATGATCAACGGGACCCTGAAGCTGCCGGAAGGGCCGAAGGGACCGCAGTTCGACGTCAACTCCATAAAGAACCTCGAGGCGACGAATCCCTCCTCGGCCGTCGGCATGCCCGAGGGGCCCGAGCCGAACTCCTTCGGCTCGAACTCCTTCTCGATCCCGCTTAGGCTGCCGCCGGGACGTGGCGGGGCAAGTCTCGATCTCGCGCTTCGCTACTCAAGCGACTCCTCGAACGGCTGGCTGGGCCGCGGCTTCGATATCGACGTTCCCGCCATCTCGATCGATACCCGCTTCGGCCTCCCCGACTACGATGGGCAGGACCTCTATAGCCTGGGCGGCGAGGAACTCGTACCCGTCGCGGGCGGCACGGCGGAACGCCTCCCGTTCCGGCCCCGCGTCGAGAAGGCTTTCCAGCAAATTCATTGGATCCGCTCCGGCGGCGAGGATTACTGGGAAGTGACCGACAAGGACGGGACAGTTCGCGAGTACGGCCGCGGGGATGGCTGGATCGGTCCCGAGCGCGGAAGCGAAAACCGCGCGCGAACCTATGCTTGGTACCTCGAGAAGGAACGCGACCGCTTCGGCAATACCGTCGATTACCGTTACGACTACGACGCGGAGAATCGCCATGTGTACCTGCGCGAGATCAGCTACTCGGGCTACGAGAAGGACGGACGGGTGGAGCCGGGGCTCTACTCGGTCCTCTTCGCGAATGAGGATCGCGAGGACCGGAGGATCGACGCGCGGGGCCTCTTCCCGTCGAAAACAGCGAAGCGGCTTACGCGCATCGAAGTGCGCTTCGGTCCTCAACAGGTCCGCGGCTATCTCCTGGACTACGGCGAGTACAACGAGTTCGGCCAGAGCCAGCTTCGCAAGCTGACGGAGACCGACGGCGCGGGCCGGCCGTTCTATTCCTACGAGTTCGACTACATCGCGCTGGAGCGCCGCGGGGGCGAAGGCGGCGCCGACTATGACGAGTACGACGGCTTCGAGCTCGAGACTTGGAATCTCGAGTCGCCGCCCGAGCACCAAGGATTCTCCTCCTCGGTCTCGGGATCGCTCTCGGGAAGCCTCTCGGCCAGCATGGAGATATTCGTACCCAAGCTCTTCGGCAAGAAGCGGGCCGCCTATTTCGAAGCGCATGGAGGCTTAGGCTTCTCGATCGGCGCCGGCCGCGGCTCCTTCGTCGACATCGACGGGAACGGCCTGTCCGATATCGTCTGGCGCGACGGCGGAAGCCTCGAGGCCCTCTTCAACGAGGGCTCCGGAGCCTTCAGGATCGGCCCCTCCCTGCCCGGCCTCTCCGCGGCGATGGACAAGGAGTCCTCGAGCTTCTTCAGTTACGGGGCCTCGGCGGGAATCGCGGGACTGGCTGGCGCGGGCGTCACCGCCCAGGAATCGAAATCGAAGGCCGAGACCTCCTTCGCTGATGTCGACGGGGACGGCTTCATCGATTTCGTAAAAGAGGATTCGGGCGGCTACGACTTGAACATAGGCGGGACCTCGTTCGCGCCCGCCTCGTGGTCCTTCGGCGCTTACCAGAGTCCCGTTCCGAGCGCCGAGGACGCGCTAGAGGACGAGAAGCGGCAGAGACAGTACTACCTCGAGGAGCCGGTCAAGGCCTGGGAGGCCTGGAGATCAGGCAGGGTCGAGGTGAGCCAGGAAGCCTCGATGCTCGACGCGGGATTAAGGACGGGGCAGATCGTCCTCGAGACGCGCGCGCCGAAGGGCCAGGCCGACGCGGGCTCCTGGATCGCGCTGCCCGGATCGGGCCGCTCGGGGCCTGCCGCGTACGAGATGAACTCGCGCGAGCGGCTTTTCTTCCGCCAGAACGCCATGGGCGACGAGCGGAACGCCGGGGTCGAGTGGAAGATAAAGATCAGGTATACCGAGATAGAGCCCTTCGGATCGCTCGTCGCCTCGACGAGCTTCGAGCCGCCCTCGAGTCTTCCATATACCAGCGTCGGAGGCCTCGAGGCGCTTTACGCGACCGAAG
>CAYPHO010000151.1:0-7930 GCA_964410245.1 uncultured Treponemataceae bacterium
TGCGGGTGCCACCGCCGCTCACGCCCACGCCTACCATCACGAGGACGCCCACCTGGACCCGGACGATCACCCACACCTACAGCCCGACGCGGTCCCCCACGCCCACGTCGACCTTCACGCGCACCTTCACTTCCACTTCCACCCCGACGGGGACCTGGTATACGGCCACCTCGACACCCACCTCGACCTTCACGCCTCTGCCGAGAGGATCGCCGCCGACTGGTCGCGGAACCACCCGGGGCTCGAGCTCCTCCTTAGGCAGAAGCTGTCGGACCACCAGGAATGGGCGATCAGCGTCGCCGAGGCGATACTGGCCGGCCGGCGAGCCGAGGTCCAGACCGATCCGACGAAATGCGCCTTCGGCCAGTTCCTCCAAAGCGAGCAGAACCGCCGCCTCGTCGAATCCTGGCCGGAATACGCCGCCATCATGGGCCAAGTCGTCGCCCGCCACGAGAATCTGCATCGAAGCGTCGTCGCGATCAACGCCGCCGCCGGCCAGTCGCGCAAGGCGGAGCTGTACAGGACGCTCTCCCGCCCGGAACTGAACGCGGTCGAGCAGCGCTTCGGCCAGATCATCGCCCTCGAGCGGGGCCTCGGCGAGCGCCAGGACGCGGCCCGCGCGATCTTCGAGGACAGCACCCTGCCGGGCCTCGATACAATGGCCGCGGGCCTCGCGGCCGCGCAGACCAGCGTCGTGGCGCGCACGCAGGAGCTCAGGGCCAGGGCGGAGGGCCTCGTCGCCCTCCAATCCGCGGTCATCTGGGCCGGCATCGCGATCGCCTTCGGCCTGGCGATCATGCTGGGCCTGGCGATTACGCGGAATATCGTTCGCCGGCTCGGCGCCGAGCCTTACGAGATCGCCGATATCGCCGGCCGCATCGCCTCGGGGGACCTCTCTATGGGCTTCGAGGGCCGGGCCGCCGAGGGCGTCTTCAAGTCGATGCGGGATATGTCCGACAGCCTCAAGCTCATCATCGGCTCCGTTAATACGGCCTGTTCCACCGTTCATTCAGGCAGCGAGCAGCTCTCGTCCTCGTCCCAGCAGCTTTCCTCCGGCGCCAGCGAGCAGGCGGCCAGCGTCGAGGAGATATCCTCATCGATGGAGGAGCTCGTCTCGAATATCGAGCAGAACGCCGAGAACGCCAAGTCGGCGGAACGCATCGCGCGCCAGGCGGCGGGCGACGCCGTCGTCGGGGGCGGCTCGGTCGACCGGACGGTCGAGGCCATGAAGGTCATCGTCGAGAAGATCGGCTTCATCGACGATCTAGCGCGCAACACCAATATGCTGGCCCTGAACGCGGCCATCGAGGCCGCGCGCGCCGGCGAGGCCGGCAAGGGATTCTCCGTCGTCGCCGCCGAGGTCCGGAAGCTCGCCGAGAACAGCCAGAAGGCCGCCGCCGAGATAACCGAGATCGCCGCGTCCAGCATGACCGCCGCCTCCGAGGCGGGCGGCATCATCTCCAGGCTCGTCCCGGACATCAAGCGGACCTCGGAGCTCGTCCAGGAGATCACCAGCGCCAGCATGGAGCAGAACAAGGGAGCCGAGCAGATCAGCGCGGCCTTGAACCAGCTGAACTCCACGATACAGATGAACGCTTCCTCGGCGGAGGAGATCGCGAGCATGAGCGAGGAGCTCTCCTCCCAATCCACCCAACTGACCGAGGCCGTCAGCTTCTTCTCGGGGAGCGAGGAAGCCCCGGGCGAGGTGGCTTCAGGCCGCGTCGCGGCGATCGCCCCGGAGCCCGAAGGCCGATCCGGCATCGAATCGGGCGGAGCGCTCGCGAAGCCGATCAGCCGCCGCTTGACAGGCCGCGCGCGGGAGACGCTCGCGAGCGAAGAGGAGGAGCGCCCGTCCCTCGTCGAGGATTCCGCGATCGGAGACAGGTAGGGCGGAAGCGGCCCGGGCCGCCTGCGCGTACTCCCGGCCGATCGAGAAGGCCTTGCCTAGCGCCTCGCCGACGCGGCGGTATCGGCGATCCAGGCCGGCCAGGAGAGGACCGACCGGGGAACGAAGGTCCTCCTTGCCCCGCATGAGGATCTATGCATGAATGCTTCTCTTCGTCCCTATTCCGGCCCCGCCGATTTCCTAAGAGTCCGCGATTTCCTCAAAAGCTCCTACTACGCCTTCGGACGCCCTACCAATTGGGGACTGGATCGCTGGAACTGGGGCCGCTTCCACCCATTGATCTTCAGTTCCGGGCGCGCCGCCGAGAATATAGCCTTCTTCGAGGGCCACGCGCGAATACTGGAGGCCGAGGGTCGAATCATTGCCCTTCTCAACACGGAGGATCCCCGAATCAACGGGCAGTACTTCATCCAGCGCCTGCCCGAAGCCGATCCTTGGCTGGACGAGCTCATCGCGACGGCCGAGGGCTGGCCTCCCGATCCCGTCTCGGGCCTCGTTTCCGTCGATTGCTACGATCACGACGCGGTCCTGAGGGACGCGTTGCGGCGTCGAGGATTCGTTCCGGGCGACTGGACAGGCTACTGGTCGGAACAGACGCTGGAAGGGCCAAGGCCCCTCGCCCTTCCTCCGGGCTTCCGCTTACGCAGCATGGCCGAGAGCGGCGCAGATGCCGCCCAGCGTTGCCGGGTCATGGGCCTGGGTTTCGACCATCCCGATCCCGCGGACTGGATGAAGCCCGAGGAGTACAGGATGGTCCAGGAAGCGCCGGACTACCGGAGAGCCAATGACCTGATCATAGAGGCCCCGGACGGCCAATACGTCAGCCACTGCATCGTATGGTTCGACGACCTCAATCGCTTCGGCGTCTTCGAGCCTGTCTGCACTATCCCGGAATTCCGCCTGAGGGGACTGGGGCGCGCGGTCATCCGAGCCGGATTGAACCGGCTATTCGAGTTAGGCGCCCGCATAGCCTATGTCGGCAGCGGCCAGGACTTCTACGAGGCCATCGGCTTCACCCGCGCCCATCCGGGACGCCTCTGGCATAAACAAATAGCATAGTCGGTATTTCACGCCGCGGCTCTCCCGGGAGAGCCGCGGCGAGCGCGGGAAGAAGCATCGTCGGCGCCTTCCTCGGCGCCGCCCGGGCCCTAGCCCAGGAACAGCGGCCGCATGTGCCGCTCCCACAGATTCGCGGTAACGTTGCGCGACACCGATTCCTCGTTGGCGGCCAAGGCGTCCAGGTAGCGCGCGCCCATCTTGGCCGCGGCGCGGAAAGCGACGTGCACCAGCTGGCGCATGCTCGGGTTGAAGCGCGGGTCGGTGGGGACGTGGCGCAGGGCCGACGCCAGCCGCGTCAAGCGCGAAAAAACGCCAAGGACGAATATAGTATTAAGGGCATGAGCGCGTTTTATTTAAAATCGCCGTTGACAGAAGGGCGAGTTTTTTACCAAGCTACGCCATATGATGTCCTTAATTAAGGGTTTGATGAATGCGACAGGCCAGACGATTCCTAATGGCTCCTCGGATCCCATGGTAGAGATAGAGAGGCTGGAAAAGGAAGGGGAAAAGGGGAAAGCCCTCAATCTTGCCGCGCAAGCATCCAGGACTAGCGATAATCCCCGCTTGCTTTTTTATCTTGGAAACGCCTATCAAACAGGAGATGGAGTCGGGATAGATGAAGCGAAAGCGGCGGAATGCTTTTCTATGGCATTCAAGAAAGCAACTCCCCTAGCGGAACAAGGAGTCGCCGAAGCCCAAACAATTCTAGGCTTATGCTACGACCTTGGACTCGGCGTCGACCAAGATCAGCGCGAAGCGTTCCGGTGGTTCTTGAAAGCGGCGGAGCAAGGAGACTCGATCGCTCAATACAACGCAGGCCTGTGCTACGCAAGGGGAAAAGGCGTCGACCAAAGCGATGACGAGTCATTCAAGTGGCTTAAAAAGGCGGCGCATGACGGATCCAGAGACGCGCAATACATCGTCGGCAGCTGCTATCAGCACGGAAACGGCGTCGAGCAAGACGACGATGAAGCCTTTGCCTGGTATAGGAAAGCGGCGGAACAAGGAAGCGCGCTAGCTCAGTATAGCTTGGGCTTATGCTACGATACCGGGGCCGGCGTCGATCGAGACGAGAGCGAGGCGGTTACGTGGTATAAAAAGGCGGCGGAACAAGGCGACTCGACCGCTCAATACATGGTCGGCTTGAGGTATGGCTTGGGAAGAGGCGTCGAGCAAGACGAGCGCGAAGCCTTTATGTGGATGAATAGAGCCGCGTATCAAGGAGACGCGGAAGCTCAATTCAAGGTCGGAGACTGTTACAGGCAAGGGCTCGGCGTTGATCAAGACGAATATGAAGCCTTCAGCTGGTATACGAAAGCGGCGGAACAAGGACACGATAAAGCGCTATTCATGCTCGGCGTGTGCTACGCGACGGGATCCGGCGTCGAAACGGACGACTACGCGGCGTTTTCGTGGTTTAAAAAATCGGCGGAGCAAGGTTATGCCTTCGCTCAATATCTTGTCGGCGCCCACTACGAAAATGGAACCGGCGTCGATCAAGACATGGACGAAGCGAATAAATGGTACAAAGAAGCGGCGGAGCAAGGCGATAAGCAAGCAATAAAAAGGCTGCTGGAACTCGATAGGGAAATGCCTTAACTCCCCGCGCGAGAAAGCGCGCCGCAAGCAGGAACCCCAGGGGCGGTCATGGCCGCCCGTAGCGTGAACAGCGCAGGCCCGGCGCCCGCCGGGCCTGCGCTCGAAGGGAAGAGGATGACGGTTCCTTGAATCATCGAGCTATTCGGCTATTACTCGCAAGATATCGACGCGATCGCGTCGCCCTCGCCTGCCGGCTCGACGACGACGCGGCGGTCTTCCCCATAACGCGCAAGACCGGCTCTCCGCGCCGCCTCGCGGACCTCGCGCTCGATATTTCGGCTGATGCGGTTCATGTCGAGCTAGACCCGCCGCTCGTAGTCGGTACGCCTCAAACGAACAGCGGCTTGATATGCCGCTCCCACAGATTCGCGGTCACGTTGCGCGACACCGATTCCTCGTGCGCGGCCAGCGCGTCCAGGTAGCGTCCGCCCATCTTCGCCGCCACGCTGAAAGCGACGTGCACCAGCTGGCGCATGCTCGGGTTGAAGCGCGGCTCCGAGGGGACGTAGCGCAGGGCCCCGACGAGGGCCTCTCCCTCCCATCCGTCCACCTCGTCGGGGGCCGGGAGCTTCGCGCGGTCGATGTCGACCACCGTCGCGTACGGAGCGACGCACTCGTCGATGCTCTCGAAAGCGCCGCGGTAGACTTCCTTGGCGATCGCCAGTCCCTCGCCCCCGGCTTCCGCCAGGCCGATGATCTCCTCCAGCCAGGTCGTGCCCGCGGTCTTGAGGTGGAGCCCCGCGCCCTCGCGGCGGACGATCTCGCCGATTCCGCGATAGAGGCTGAACTTGTCCGAGCCCGAGTGCACCGACAGCTTGAGGCTCGCGGGCAGGCCGAGCGCCTGGGAAGCCCACTTCGCGACCTTGACGTCCGCCTCGAACTCGCCCATGAAGGCCGAGACGTCGCCGGCATAGTCGACGCCCTTGTTGAAGCGACCCGAGAACTTGGGCGCGATCGTCTGGACGGGCACGCCCTCGTCGGCGAGGGCGGCCAAGATGACGGCCAGCTCGGCTGGGCTTTGCGGGGTTTCCGTCTCGTCCATCGACACTTCGGTGACGAAGTCGTCGGCCTTGCGCAGGTCTCGGACGCGACGGTAGGCCTTGGCCGCCTCGCCGACCGCGTAAAGATAGCGCTCGGCCGCGGCGCGCATCGAGCCTAAGTCGAGCCCTGCGGGCAGGCCGGGGGACGAGGGCAGGTCGCGATGCAGCTTCATGAAGACCTCGACGGCGTCGGGATCGGCCTTCTGCCCGATGAAGCCGGCTACATCGAGAGTGAAGAAATCGCAGTGGGCGGCGAAGCGGTCCACGGTGGCCAGGTCGACGTGATCCGCGTCGACGTGATAGGCGCCCTTCCATCCGGCGGCCTCGACCGCGGCCTCGGCGGCCGCGCGCTGGTCGGCCGGCTGCGTCCCGATAAGATTATGCTCCCGGTTCGACTTGTTCCATACGACGGCGATATCGACGCCGGCCTCGGCCGCCTTCCTGAAGGCCGCGATCTGCGCCCGGCCCTGGCGTCCGAAGCGATCGCCGGCGCCTATGGAGTATCTCTCGATCGTCTTCATAGAGCGCCCTTCCTGGGATCCCGCGATATGCTATAATTCTAGGTCCCGACGCCCCGCGCGTCAAGGAAACGGAGGCCGACCATGGATCGAAGGGAGTTCCTCAAGCGGGTCGCGGCGATGGGGGCCGCCGGGGCCGCCATGATGCTCTCGCGCGGCGCTGGCCGAGCCTGGGCCGCCGAGGGCGCGGGGACGAAGGCCCCGGCAACCGCCGCCGGCGCGTTGCCCGATCTCGTCGCGGTCAAGGGAGGCCTTCCCGACGCCATGCTCGACCTCGCCCTGAAGGAAGCCGGGGGCATGGGAAGCTTCGTGCGCAAGGGGCAGACCGTCGTCGTCAAGCCGAACATCGGCTGGGACCAGGGCCCCGAGATGGCGGCGAACACGAATCCCCAGCTCGTCAAGCGGATCGTCGAGCATTGCCTGGACGCGGGAGCCAAGAAAGTCTATGTCTTCGACAACAGCTGCGACTCGGGACCGCGATGCTACGCCAATTCCCAGATCGAGCGCTACGCGAAAGAAGGAGGGGCCGAGGTAGTCTCGGGCGCCTCGACCTCGTATTATCACGAGGTGACGATCCCCGGCGCGACGCGGCTCAAGAAGACCAGCGTCCACGAGCTCATACTAGAGAGCGACATCTTCATCAACGTACCAATATTGAAGAACCACTCGGGCGCGGGCATGACCTGCGCCATGAAGAACCTCATGGGCATCGTCTGGGACCGCAACTACTTCCACTACAGCAACCTCGACCAGTGCATCGCCGAGTCCTGCATGTACCGCAAGCCCGACCTGAACATCGTCGACGCGTGGAAGGTCATGAAGACGGGCGGCCCCCGCGGCTACCCCGGCTGCCGCTATTCCGACGAGAAGATGCTGATGCTGTCGAAGGATATCGTCGCGATCGACTCGGCGTCAGCCAGGGTCCTGGGCTACGAGCCGAGCCGCTTCGGCTACATCGGCATCGGCGAGAAGCTCGGCCTCGGGAAGGCCGACACCTCCAAGCTCGACGTCCGCAGAATCACCGCATGAGGGATTCGCGCCCGGGCGCTCGCCGCCCGCGGACGGCCCGCCCGGCGCGATGGGCGGCGGCGAGGGGGATAGTCCTCGCCGTCCAGCTCCTCGTCCTGGCCGCGGCGCTTTACGCGTTCCTGAGCCCAGACTTCCGCGCGGACGAGGCCAGGGCCCTGGTCGCCTCCTGGCAGGTATTCCCCGGACTGGCCGATGCCGCCCGCGCCGCGATCGATGCGGCGTCATTCGGGGCGGCGGCCGCGGCCTTCATAGCCGCCGCGGCCGCGGGCTTCGCCATACCGCTCCTCCTGCTGTCGGCCGTCTTCGGGCGCTGGTACTGCGCGGCCCTCTGCCCGCTGGGCACCCTGCAGGGCGCCGCGGCGGCTGCCCTCGCCCGGCGCGGCGGCCGCCGCTTCCGTAAGCCGGCGACCCTCGCCCGCGCGGCCGCCCTGCTGCTAGCGCTCGGCCTGGCCCTCGCGGGCGCGATGGCCGCCGCGTCCTGGCTCGATCCCTGGTCCCTCTTCGGGCGCTTCGCCTCCTACGACCTTCGGCCCTTCATCCAGATGGCCGCCCGCGCCGACGCGCACGGCTTCGGCCCATGGACCGCGCTTCCGATAGCGGCCGCGATCGCCGCCGTCCTCTTCCTCTCGGCGCGATCGAGGAGCCGCTGGTTCTGCGCCTTCCTCTGCCCCGTCGGAAGCCTCCTGGGCGCTCTGAACTCGATAGCGCCCCTGCGCTTCCGCGTCGATCCCGCGAGCTGCGTCTCCTGCGGCGCATGCCTGCCGCGCTGCCCCGCCGCC
>CAYPHO010000152.1:0-7929 GCA_964410245.1 uncultured Treponemataceae bacterium
ACTACGACGCGGCCAGCGCCTTTATAAAGAGCCTGCGCGGCTCCGATCCCCACGCGGCGCTATACTGGCTGGCCAAGATGGTTTACGCGGGCGAGGATCCGCGCTTCGCCTTCCGCCGCATGCTCATCTCGGCCTGCGAGGACATAGGCCAAGCCGACCCGAGCGCTGTCTCGGTCGTCCTCTCCTGCGCCCAGGCCTTCGAGCGCATCGGCATGCCCGAGGGGCAGTTCCATCTCGCCCACGCGGCCCTCTATTTGGCGACGGCCCCGAAGTCCAACTCGGCCCTGGGCTTCTTCGACGCCCTGAAGTCCGTGGAGTCCGAGGCCGCCGAGGTGCCCGATCACCTGAAGGACGCGAGCCGCGACGCCAAGGGCTTCGGCCACGGCGAGGGCTACCTCTATCCCCACGCATACCGCGACCACTGGGTAGCCCAGCAGTACCTGCCGGACTCCCTGCGCGGGCGCGTCTTCTACCAGCCGGGATCGCTGGGCGTCGAGGGCGAGCGCCGCGAGGCCGTCCTCGAGCGCCGCGAGGCCCAGGTGGCCGCCGCCTTCGAGGATTTGCCGGGAGGATCAGGGAGCTCGCGCGCCGAGGGCTCGGCATGGTCCAAGGAGGGCGAGCGGAAGAGCGCCTGGCGCTCGCGCGCCGAGTCCTCGGCCCCCGCGCGCCTCTCCCTGGTGCGCAAAAGGGCCTTCGAGCTGGCCGCCCCGTCGCGCTCGGACCGGGTCCTCGTCCTGGACTGCCGCGAGGGCTACTTCGTCTGGGAGGCCCTGAGGCGCTGCCCCGAGGGCACGGTCGCCGCGGCGGCGCGCTCCGAGGCCGAATCGTCCTTCGTCGAGCAGTACGCCTCGACCCTGCCCGAGATCGAGCGCCCCCTGACCGCCGTCCTTCCAATCGATCGCCTAACGCGCCCCTCCCTGGAGGAAGCCTTCGGCTTCTCCGCCTTCGACCTGGTCCTGGCCCGCGATGTCCTCGCCGACCCGGGCCGCGGCCCCGAGGCAGCCCTGGCCGCTATCGGCGGAGCCTTGGGAGGCTCCCGCGCGGTCATCGCCCAGGCGATCCCGCGCGAGGGGAGCAGGCTCTCCTCGCTCTTCGGCGAGGCGCTCCGCGACGCCGCGGGGCCCGCCCTAGCGGGGGCCTTCGAGGCCTTCGAGGCCGCTTTCTACGACGGGGACGCCGCGGGACTGGGGCCTTCCTCGAGCCGGCTGTCCGAGGCGCTCGAGCGCTCGGCCCTGGACCTGTCCGTCGAGCTTCGGCGCGAGTCCTACCCGAGGCGCCTGTCCCGCTCCGAGCTCGACGCCTGGCTCTCGCCCGAATCGAGCTACGGGAGGGCCCTGGCTTCCGCGATGGATCCCGCCGACGTATCGCGCATCGCGTCCATCCTCGAGGAGGAGTGCGAGCGCGCCCCGCTCGGCTGGGAGATAGCTGTCCTCTACGCGAGCGGGCCCCTGCCCCTCTGAGGCTCCCGCCAGAGCGGCGAGGAGGGGAACTGGGACACGAAGCGCGCCGAGTCCGACTCGATCCTCTCGCCGCGGAGGAAGGAGGGCAGGACCTGCCCGCATAGGCGCAGCCAGCTCTCGCGCTCGCTCCCGGGACGGACAGGATAGAAGGCGGCGCCCGCGGCCTTGGCCGCCTCGAGATCCGCGGGAGAGTCGCCGATCACGAGGACCGGGCCTCCGCCGCAGGATCCCGCCGCCTGGGCGATCTCCTCGAGGCCTCCGCCGTCCTCGCCGACGAAGGCCAGCTCGCCCAGGCCCATCGAGGAGCCCAGGAGCCCCGCGCCTCGCCAGTCCCGCTCGATATCGGCAGCCCTTCCCTCTCCGGCCACGAAGACCATCGCCCTACCGGCGATGGAGCCCAGGGCCTCGCCGACCCCGGCGAAGGCGCGCGGGGGAGGCAGGGCCGCCAGCCTCGAATCGACGTCGAGGGACCAGATGGCCGCGGAGACCAGGGCTTCCGAGGAGGACCTGTCGCGCATCGCGGACTCGAGCGCGGATACCGTGGCCCTCGAGCACGAGGCGAGCCATTGTCCCAGCGCGGCGGCGACCGCGTCTTCCCGGCGATGCCTCGTCCCTATGCCCGGGTGCCTCGGGGCCAGGCGCATCGCCGCGTCCAAGAGCCGGAACCGCCCCGCGGAGCGGACGCGCGAGCGCAGCGCCACGAAGCTCCAGACCTCCTCGAGGGCCGCTCGGTCGGCCCCGCGGAAGAATGCGTCGGCGAAGGCCGGGAAGAAGGCGAGCGAGTGCCGGTCGGCCATGCAGTCGAGGGCCGTCCCGGCGGAGTCCACTACGAGGGTCGGCGCGCCCGCCCCTCGGCGATCGCGAGCCCTTCCCGTCAAGCGGCTCCTGGCCCTGAGCCGCGCGCCGCGTCCTCCCTGAACCTCGGTAATCCTCATCGAAGCTTGCCTCCGCACTTCGACTATCGGCGCCAACTTCATCCCGCTTGACCCGAGGCTCGGCTGAGGATCATGCTTCATTCGCCATGACGAGGAAATTCGCCGATCTCGAGGGCCTCTACTCCCGCCTCCTGGGCTACGTGAACGTAGAGAGGGGGCAAAAGGCCGAGCTCAAGCTCGACCTCATGAGAGAGCTCTGCTCGGCGCTCGGCGACCCGCAGTCGAGCTGCCCCTCCATCCACGTCGCGGGCTCCAAGGGCAAGGGCTCGGTATCGATCATGGCGGCGAGGATACTGGAGGCCGCAGGCTTCCGCGTCGGCCTGTACTCGAGCCCCCACTTCCTCTCGTGGAAGGAGCGCATGAGCCTCGCAGGCGACGAGATGCCGGACGAGATCATCCTCGAGGCGGCCGAGGAGGTCTTCTCGGCCGTCGGCCGCCTTCCGTCCCGCGGCTCGGGAGGGCTCGACGCCGAGCCGACCTACTTCGAGCTGACGACCCTCATCGCCTTCTGCGCCTTCCGCGCCGCCGGCTGCGATCGCATGGTCCTGGAAACAGGCCTCGGCGGCCGCCTGGACTCGACCAACGTCGTCGATCCCGCGGCCAGCGTCATAACCCGCATCGAGCTGGAGCATACCGAGTGGCTCGGCGACAGCATCGAGAAGATCGCGGCCGAGAAGGCGGGGATCGTCAAGCCCGGGCGCCCCTGCTTCACGGGCGAGCAGCGCCCCGAGGCCCTCGCTGCCATCGCGGCGGCCGCGGCCGATCGGGGAAGCCCGCTGCGCCGCGCCGATTCCCTGGCCGCCCTGTCCGGGATCGAGCTAAGCCGGGAAGGGACCGCGGCGAGCCTCTCCTACGAGGCCGATCCCCTCCTCGCCGCCAGGTTCCCCCGCCCCCTTAGGCTGTCGACGCCCATGATCGGCGGCGTGCAGGCGCGGAACATGGCCTTGGCGCTGCTGGCGACCGCGGAGTCCGAGCCGAGGGTCGACGAGGGGGCCGCGGCCCTGGGACTCGGCCGCTCCTTCCTCCCCGCGCGCTTCCAGCTGCTGCCCCTGGACCCGCCTGTCGTCCTCGACGGCGCCCACACGCCCGACTCGGCGGCGATCGCGCTATCCACCTTCGAGGCGCTCTTCCCGGGGCCCAAGGCCCTGCTCTTCGCCTGCGCCGAGGACAAGAGGCACGGGGCGATCGCCTCGATCCTGGCGCCCGCCTTCGATCGCATAACGCTTACCAGGCCGGGCTCCTTCAAGGCGAGCGACCTCGGGGCCGCGGAATCGAGCTTCAGGGCGGCGGGCGCCGAGCCGCGCGCGATCGCCGACTACGCCCGGGCGATTAAGTCCGCGCGGGAGGAGGCCGCGGCCGCGGGCATGAGCCTGCTGGTCACCGGCTCCTTCTACCTCTGCGCCGAGGCCTATACCGCGCTCATGGGGAGCTAGCGGCCGCGTGCTCGGCCTGCTCGCGACCGCGGTAGATCTCGACGT
Organism: uncultured Treponemataceae bacterium; assembly: GCA_964410245.1. Taxonomy (GTDB): domain Bacteria; phylum Spirochaetota; class Spirochaetia; order Treponematales; family Rectinemataceae; genus CAZXXZ01. The sequence goes on from CAYPHO010000152.1 coordinate 3,874, forward strand.
CGGCCTCCCTGACCCATCCCGAGCCGCCCTCGGCCTTGATCCCGTACCACAGGCCCTTGTCCTCCGCGATAGAGGCCGAGCCCCTGACCCTCGACTCGATCTCGAAGACGCTATGCCTGCGAAGATGGTCGATGTCGGCCGCCCGGGCCGAGGGGCCCTCCTTGAGCCGCACGTAGGATCCCGTGACGAGCGCCCAGCCGAGCCCGCCCGTCAGGATCGGCGTCTCGGGCGGCCTTAAGGTGGATTCGAGGTTCTTCTGGCATCCCGCGAGGAGGCAGGCGCAGAGGACGGCGAGCGCCGTCCGGGGGAGAAGACGCAATACGGAGAATTTCATCTGAAGCGCACCTCGGGCTATGGATACTAGCATGAAACTAAGGCATTTTATACCAATGCACAGTACGCCGGCGATTCGGCTCCTCGCATCGTTATTTCTCCTCTCGGCATCGGCGGCCTTCCCCGAGGGGCCCTCGCCCCTGGCATCCTCGATCGGCCTCTTCGCCGGCTCCTCCGTATCGATGCCGGTTACCTGGACGCCGGAGGATCCGGCCCTGACGCATTTCGGCTTTTCCGCCGGCGGCGGCGCGGAGCTCCGCCTTGGTAGGATAATCGCGGCCAGGCTGGAGTCCGATTTTTTCTGGATCGGCTCCTCATCCCTATCCCCGCTGGGAATCGCCTATCGGCCCTGGGACGGCCTGCGCTTCTCGCTGTCCGCGGGATACTCCTTCGGCCCTGGCTCGGGAACGTGGAGAATCGGCGTCCTCGCGGGAGGCGCCTTGACTGCAGCTCGATACAGCGATACCTCGCTGATCTTCGCCTATCCTTCGATCCTAGCCAAGGCCGAGCTCGGCCTCCCACTCGGGACCCGCGGCGCGCTGAGGCTGGGCCTTCCCCTCGAGCTCATGCTGCGCGGCGACAGCAGGACCTTGTCACCCGGACTGTCGGCGGCCTACGCCTACGATCTTCCCATTGGAGGGCGGCCGTGACGGGCCTCGGATCGCGCGCGCGACCGATCGCGACCCTCTTCGGCGCCGCTTTCGCCTGCCTCGCGGCGATAGCGTCCCTGGCCCTGGCCGGCTGCTCCGCGGGGCATATCGACGCGCCGCGGTACGTGCTGTCGTACGGATTAGGCGATTATCCGCCCCTTAATGACAGTAATCCAAATGATGATGATCTGAGTTCCCCCACCATCGACGCGCAAGCTATGCGGGATCTCCTCATCTCCAGCGGTTATGCGGATGCCTACAGCGGAGCTCGTTTTAATGACTCCGTAACGAAGGCTCAAATAGAAAGCGATATCGTGGGCCTCGCCTCGCTGGAGGACGACGCGATCATCGTTATCTTTTACTCATCGCATGGAACGTATGACCCGTATCGCGATATCGCATATTTGGTTCCATATGACTATGAAGTCGATCTTTACGGATATGCCGTGGTATCCAGCTTGATTTCTCCCGACGAGCTCTCCTCCTGGATCGCCCAATCCGGCCAACGCAATGTAATCGTCATACTGCACACCTGCTTTTCCGGAGGCTTCGTCGATCCGGGCGCTTCCATCGATATCGCGCCGCAAAACTACGGCCCGGGCGACTTTGGCACGACGCCGCCTGCCGTCTGGACCGCCTTGGGCAAATTCGGGGAGCTTTTAACGAAGAACGCCGAAGCCTCGGGGGCGCCCGGCCCCATCGTCATCTCGGCCGCAGGATCGAGGGAATCGGCCTGGGAGAGCGACTTCATTTCCTCCGAGCACGCGGTATTCCCCTACTTCCTCTTCGAGTCCGCCGCTCGCGGCGACGCGAACGGCGACGGCTTCGTCACCGCGACCGAGGCATACGCCTATGCCGCATCGATGATCGAGTCGAAGTGGAACCGGTACTACCAGTTTTACTATGACTCCGAGGCCGATATGTACGCCGATTTCATGCCCCACATCTCCGGCGGCTCCCGGGACCTGGTCCTGTTCGGGAAGTAGCCCAGTCCTCCAGGGCCGGGCCGTCGAGCGGCGCGAGCTCGAGTTCCCGCGCCTGGGCCGCCGTGAAGAAGCCCAGCTCGTCGTGCGAGAGGCCGAGGACGGGCGGCCCCGAGAAGCGCGAGGGAAATACGATGAAGGCGATAGCTCGATCGCCTAACGCGCTGTCGTAGCGGCGAGACGGCCCGATTATCTCCAGCCCGACGCCCAGCTCCTCGCCGATCTCGCGGGCCAAGGCGGCCTCGGGCCCCTCGCCCGGCTCGACCTTGCCGCCTGGAAGCTCCCAGAGGCCGCCGTGGCCGGCCCCGGGGGCCCGCCTGGCCAGGAAGAGCCGCGTCTCTCCGCCCGCGCCCCCTTCCTCGACCAGGGCGGCGACTACCTCGAGGGCGGCCTTCCGCGCGGGGCCGCCGCCCGGGGGGCTCACGCCTTGATGTAGGCCGCGAGGAGCTCCTTGAGCTTGGCGCCCTCGTCCCTGGTCAGGGTAACGCCCTTGCCCATCTTCTGGTGGTCTTCCGACCAGTCCCGGATATCGAGCTTGGCGTCCCGATCGTTCCAAGACACGAGATTGAGCTCCTTCTTCCATCCGCGGGCGGCGTCCGAGATGACGCCGAGGCTCTCCACTATCTTGAAGGTCACTTCCTTGTCGTTCATATGCCCTCCTGCGCTATAGGAACGCGCGATACGTCCCGCTTCGATTGAAGGCGGGGCGCTGGACTAGACCGCGAAGTCGTCGCGGCCTTCCTTGGCGAACTCGGGGAAGACGTAGACCACGACCCCGCTGGAGCGCACGCGCATCTCGGCGGCGCCCTTCTGGGCCAGCTTATCCAGCTGCTTGCGAGCCTCGTCCACCGAGATGTCGCCTTCGAGGGCCGCCTCTCCCGGAGTGACGAAGCCGCCGTTCTTGCGGGCGACGCGAAGGATGATCTTTTCCGGGCTTTCGGGCTTGGGCGCCTGCGCCGAGTAGGAGTCGTAGGAGCGGCCTCGGCCCCCGGAGGCCTGAGCGTAGGCCAGCTCGCCGCGCACTCGGGCTTCGACGGTGTATTTCACGTTCGCCTCGTCGATCTGCTTCGTCATGGTGACCGCGTCGTAGAGGCATCCTATACCCATCATCCCGCCGGAAAACATCCACAAGAAACCCGTACCGACTTTTCCCATGTAGAAGCGATGGAGGCCCAAGGCCCCGCATCCCGAGATCAGCCAGAGCAGGTACGCTACGCCGACGCTGTATCGCACTGTATGTCCCCCTCCGAAGATTTCCGATAATTTACTAAGCCTGCGAGCTTTAGGGAAGCGGTCGGCGCCGATCCGGCGCCTGGCCCTTTGACCCCTGGCCGCTTTCCATGGTAAATAAAAGGGCCCATCCCAATCAGCCGCGCGGCGCCGAAGGCCCCGCGCGAGGAGATTCTACCATGCGCATGACGATAAGGGAAATCTTCGATCTTCCGCCCGACGGCAGGCCCATCGAGATCAAGGGCTGGGTCCGCACGAAGCGGGAGACCAAGGCCGCAGTCTTCCTGGAGGTCAACGACGGCTCGCGCATGGGCAATATCCAGTGCGTCTTCGACGAGGAGTCCGCGAAGTCCGCGGCCGCCGAGCTGGCCCGCGCCGGCACGGGCGCAAGCGTCGCCGTTCAGGGAACGCTCATCCCCTCGCCCGCCGCGGGCCAGAAGGTCGAGGTGAAGGCCGCCTCGCTCAAGGTAATAGGCGAGGCTCCGGCCGACAGCTATCCCTTGCAGAAGAAGGCCCATTCCCTCGAGTTCCTTCGCGAGCTGGCCCACCTGCGGCCCAGGACCAACACCTTCGGCGCCGTCGCGCGCGTCCGCAACCGCATGGCCTTCGCCGTCCACCAGTTCTTCCAGGAGCGGGGCTTCCAGTACGTCCACACGCCCCTCATCACCGCCTCCGACTGCGAGGGCGCCGGCGAGATGTTCCAGGTGACAACGCTCGACCTTGAGAGGATCGCCAAGGAGGGCGCGGTCGACTACGATCGCGACTTCTTCGGCAAGAAGGCCTCGCTCACCGTATCCGGCCAGCTCAACGTCGAGACCTACTGCCAGGCCCTGGGCCGGGTCTATACCTTCGGCCCCACC
>CAYPHO010000153.1:0-7867 GCA_964410245.1 uncultured Treponemataceae bacterium
TTAGGGCGTCCCGGAAGGAAAGGTCCCAGAGCTGGCGGTTCTCCATCTCGAGGGTGCGCAGCTGGTCGCGGCTGGGCTTCACGTAGGAGCGGATGGTGAAGGGCGCCGCCATGGCGAAGCCGAGGGTGATCAGGATGACTGCCAGCGTCTCGAGGTCGAGGGGCCCCGAGCCGAGGAAGGCGGGCGCGGCAGAGGCGGCGGCGCAGGCTAGGCTGGCCGCGGCGCAGGCGAGCGCGGTGCGAAGCGGGCGATCCCAGCCGTAGAGCGAGGCCGCGGCGAGGCCGCCGACGAGGGCTACGGGTCCCGCCCCGGCGAGGAGATCGAGCGCGGCCGCGAAAGCGGACCATAAGGTCAGGATTAGGACGGCGCGCGAGTTCGCGGCCCGGACCAAGCGCGCGAGGAAGGCCGAAGTAGGCCGCAGGCCATAGCCGAGCAATAGAAGCGCCCAGAATCCCAGGAGACCTGCCGCCGCGACGCGCGGTAGAAGCAGGTCCGCCCGGCCGTCGGCGGCCGACTGGATAGTCGCCCGCCACGCGAGGGCCGCCGCCCCAAGAAGATCCGCCAGGGAAATCGCGATGGTTATGGGCTTCGGACCCTTGTTCCGCGGACTCCCGGCTTGAATGGATGGCGAATCGCGGTCGCCGCTGTCCTCGCCCGACTTCGACGCGGCCGACTGAGGCCTATTTTTCACGGCCGCATTGTACGCGGTACAGGAGCCCGCGGCAAGCACCGTTACTAAACTACCCGCGCGCGAAGAAGGCCAGGGCGGCGTAGCCGACGAAGGAGGCGTCCTTCCTGACCTCGAGGCTGGTCGCGTAGCCGACGAGGCTCGCCTCGACGGAGCCGGAGGCCATGGCGAAGGAGAGGGCGGCCGCCGCGGCGCCGGCCGAGCAGGCCGACCTCTCGCGCTCGCCGAGCTCGATCGCGGCCGGGCCGTCGAGGGCGAGGAGGGCGTCGATGAAGCGGCGGTCGTTCGTCCCGCGGACCCAGGATGCGGCCTCGGGACCGGCGCCCGCCGGCGAGAAGCCGTAGTTCGGGCCGTAGTGGGTGAGGTCGGTCGAGCCGACGCAGGCGACCGAGCGTCCGAGGGACGAGGCCGCGGCGTGGAGGGCCCTGCCCAGCTCGATAGCCGCGCTCCCGTTAGGCGCGCGGAGCCAGAGCGCGCGGGAGCGGGGGAAGAGGGCGGCCGCGAGGGGAAGCTGGACTTCGACCGTGTTGTCGGGCTCCTCGTCCGCGCCGAGCCCGAGGCCCCGCGAGGCCAGCTCGGAGCGGAGGGCATCGCGCAGCTCGGGGTCCGCGGGGACGGGGCCGAGGGGCGTCTCGAAGGCCTCCTCGGGAGCGGCGAGGGGCGGATGCCGGCCGGAGAGATGCCCGCCGACGATGGCGATGACCTCGGCCTCACGCAGGGAAGCGAGGGCCCTCGCGGCGAGGCGGCCGGAAAAGGCCCAGCCCGCGTGGGGGGCGACGACGGCCAAGGCCCTTCCGCCTCGGCCTGCCTCGGTCCCCTCGAGCCATGAAGAAAGCTCGGCCCGGATCTCGGCGGGATCGTCGGGATACCAGCCCGATGGAAGGACTCTCCTTCGAAGGGCCATAGTCGCCTCCCGCGCGCCGGGACGGGGTCGCCGCGGCGCGACTCGGCCGCGAGGGGCCGGGATCGGCCCGCCCGAGCGGCTCGCGCTTATGCATGGCGGGGCGATCGAATTAAGTATATAATCCCTCCCACGGTATGAACAGGAAAATCGCCGCGGCAATAGCCGCCCTATGCATCATCGCGGTCCTTGGAGCGGCAGGCTCTATCGCCTATCGCGTGATCTCCGGCGGCGAGGCCGGGCGCGAGGCGGCCGAGGCCGACTTCTCCGGCCTGCTCTCGACGGCCTCGGCGGCGAGATCGGCCTCGGACCTGGGAAGCCAGGAGCTGCGCGGCGAGCTCGCCGCCCGCTTCTCGTCGAGCCCCTCGCTCCTGGCGGCCGAGATCTACCAGGGCGGCTCAACGATCTGGCGCATGCCCGCCGAATCGCCCTACCCCCTCGGCGCCTCGGCGGACTCCGCGCGGCTCCCGGCCTCGGCGCTCCGCCTGAGCGCGCCCCTGGGCTTCGGGACCCCCGGCGCGGCGATGCTCGACGCCGTCTACGTGCGGGTCTCGCAGCTCTCCGTATTCACCGCCTTCCGCGACGCGCTGGTCTTCCTGGCGGGCTTCCTCGCGCTCGCGTCGATGGCCGCGGCGATCGCGTCGCGTCCCCGACGGAGAGGGCCCGAGTACGCGCCGGCCGCGGGGCCCTCGCTGGGCGAGGAGGAAGAGGAAGCCGAGGCGGAGAGGCCCCGCCGGAAGGCCCGACCGAAGAAGCGCCAGGCCAAGACCGCCCAGCGCGAGATCGAGGAGCTCTTCGCGGTCGAAGATGAGTCGCCGGCATCGTCCGCCGCGGCGTCCTCGTTCGGCGCGGCGTCCTCGTCCGGCGCGGCGGCCCGCGGCCCCGAGCCGAAGCCCGCCTACGAGCCGATCGAGGAGGCGGAGGAGCTCGATGCCGAGCCCCTCTGGGACGCCGAGCCGTCATGGGCCGCCGAGCCGTCATGGGCCGCCGAGCCGGCCTCTACCGCGGCGCCGGCCGCCGCGCCCTCCTCGTCCGCCAAGGCGTCCTCGGCCGCCAAGGCGGACGCCCACGATTTCGAGCCGGCCTTCTTCGAGGAGCCGGTCGACGAGATCCTCTTCTCGGCTCCCGAGCCCTCGATCCCCGGCGAGGCGACGCCGGTCGAGGACGCCGAGGCCGACGATATGGAGCCCTTCGACATTCCCCGCATCGACCTCGAGGAGGAGCTCGCGAGGGACCGTCCCGCCGCCGCGCCCTCTCGCTCCGAGATCGACGAGATCGAGGAGCTGCCCGACATAGATCTCGAGCCGGCCTCCTCCCTCGCGGAGACGTCCCGCGCCGGCGGCGGGGAATCCGGCGTCCTGCCCGAGGAAGGCATGATAGGCGCCCTGGACTCGGCCATCCGCCAGGCGGCGCGGTCGAGCCGCGACCTGAGCCTCCTCGTCCTTACCTACGACGACCTGAGTCCCATCGTGCCCGAGTACGCCTCCTTCGTCGCGGCGCTCCGCGAGAGCCTGGGAGGATCCGGCGAGATCTTCGCGAGGGGCCGCAGCGGATTCGCCGCCCTGCTACCCGGGGCCGATTCCCGCCGGGCCCTGTCCGAGGCCGAGGAGCTCTTCAGGCGGCTCGACTTCCTTTCCGGCGGCGACGTGGGCGAGCTGCACTTGATGCCCCTGTTCCTGGGCATATCGTCCTTGGCCGGGCGCGAGATCGAGGCGGGGACCTTCCTAAACGAGGCCGAGGCCGCCCTCGAGCGCGCGCGCGAGGATCCGGACTCGCACATCGTGGCCTTCAGGCCCGATCCCGAGCGCTACCGCGAGTTCTTGAGGAAGAAATCCGGCTAGATATAGGATCCCATCGCGCAAGTCCGGGCGGCCCAGCGGGGGCCGCCCATTATTTTTTATTTACTTTTCTTGGCGAGGTCGGAGGGCGCCTTGAGGATCGACCTCAGGGAATAGGCCGAGACCAGGTAGACGAGGGGATTGCCGGCCGCCCGAAGGTAGAAGCGGCCGTCCCCCGCCGCGGCCCCGACCTCGAGGACCTTCGAGACGCCCGAGGAGAGCGCGAGCTCGACGCGGGCCGAGACGGGGCTGAAGGCGAGGGAGGGCGGGGACGCGACGATGTCCTCGCCGCGGATCGAGAGCGCGGAGCGGAGCATCGACTCGACCGCCTGGGCGTCGAGCTCGGCGGCGCCCGACTTCCAGGCAGACCCGTCGCGGCGCGCCTCGTAGTCCAGGGTCAGCGGGGCCGTGCCCTCCTCGTCGAGGGAGATCCTCGAGCGGATCGCGACGGACTGCAGGTCGGCCACCATCGCCTCTCCCAGGACCCCGAGGTCGAGCCATGAGGTCCTTCCGTAGCCGACATAGGACGAGAGCGAGGAGTCGGCGACGTAGGAGCGCTCCGAGCCGGCCTGCCGCAGGTAGACGCCGGAGCCCGTCGAGGCGTAGCCGCCGACGTAGAGCTCGGCCATCGCCTGGCCCTTCGCGTCCCTAACGACGGCTCGCTTGGCCTTGCCCTCCTCAAGCCCGAAATCGGCCCAGGCGGCCTTCGATCGCCCGACGGCCTTGAGCCTTCCGGGCTCGGCTATCGCGTCGAGGAGGCTCTTCACCCGGGAGGCCTGGACGGGAAGGCGGGCATCGCCCTCCGCCAATGTCCATGACTCGCCGGACTTCACGAGCCTGATGGCCTCGGCGTCGGGGCTCGAGAGCTCGACGGCGGCGGCCGCGTCCGGCTTGCCGGCGAGGAGCTTGACCGATTCCGAGCGAGCGGTCCCGCGCTCGGGAGAGAAGACCATGCCGAGGGCCCAGGCGGCGAGGAGAATGGCGAGGGCCGTCGACAGGGCGAGGACTTTCCGTTCGTAGCTCATCACTCGACCTCCTTGCCGGAGCGGGCGGCGTCGCCCGGCGCGCCCTCTTCGGCGCCCGCGGACTCCTCGGCCGCGGACTCGCCGGTGGCGAGGGCGGGCGCGTAGCGCGACTCTGCCTCCTCGCGCTCCTGGCGCCGCCTGCGGGCGGCCCGCGCCAGGCCGAAGGCGATGACGGCTGCGGGCACGAGTCCGATGTTGACGACGTAGGATAGGGTCGCAAGGGCGGACTTGGCCTCGGGATCCTTCACCTTCGAGAAGCGGGTATCCCGCTGGCCGCGGTTGCGCAGGGCCACGAGGTCGTCGCCCGAGGCGAGGTAGTCTGCCGCGGCGACTATGAAAGAGGCGTTGAACTCGGACTGAGAGATGGTCATGTAGTCGGTCGCGAAGGCGGCCGAGCCGACGACGATGATGCGTGAGGGCAAGGAACGCTCGGGCAGGGGGGGAAGGGCCTCGGCGCCCTCGCGGAGGGGCCGTTCCTTGCCGGCGAAGGCCTGGGGCAGGACGCCCGACAGGGAAGCCGCCAGGACGTACTGCCCCGTCGTCTCGTCCGCGTCCTCCTCGTAGAGGGCCGTATCCCCGAAGTCGACGGCGTACTTCCCGCGCTGAAGCCAGGCCGCGGGAGTGGTCTTGACCAAGGCGGAGGACTCCACGCCGCTCCGCGGCGAAAGCTCGATGGGGCTGGGCCAGAAGAGGTCCAGGCCGGCGAGGCCCGAGGTCAAGGGACTCTTCGCGTCGAGGTTCTCGGGCCGGGTCATGATCCAATGCGGGTAGCGCGTATAGGCGATCATGGCCCCGCCGTAGGGAGAGGCGGTCTGGTAGGGAACGGTAGCGCAGGAGGGATCGAGGACGAGGGCGCGGTCCACCTTGGCGCCGTAGGCCTCCAGCGCCCTGAGCAGGGCGTCGTTCTTGAGCTCGGAAGCGAAAATGCCTTGTGAAGCCGCGACCTCGACGCCCTTGACCGCGAAGAGGGCCTTGCCGCCCGAGGCGAGGTAGGAATCGATGCGATAGGCGTCATAGTCGTCGAGCTCGTCGTTGCCCAGGACGACGAGGACCGAGGCCTCTGGCGGGACGGCCTCTCCGGGCCTGATCTCGATCGTCTCCCAGCCGGAGCGCGAGAGGGCGCCCGAGAGGGCCTGGTAGTCCTCGGAGAGGCTCTTGCCCGAGTCGCCGAGGAGCACGGCCGCCGAGCTCTTCTTGTCGGCTATCGCGGCCCTGACCGCCTTGACGAGGTCGTACTCGAGGCTGTCGGTCGAGATGACGAAGGGCAGGACCTGGACCCGGTCGAGATAGCGGACGGCGATGCCGGAGTACACGAGGGCGACGCGGGCCTCGTTCTTCTCGACGACCTGCATGCGCTGGGGCGCGATGCCCAGGGATTGGGCGGCCGCCTGGGCCTCGCCGGAGCCGGGATCCTCGGTCTCGAGGACGATCCTGCCCTTCGAGGCCGCCGCCAGGCTGCGGAGGAAGTCCTCGATCGCGCGGGGGCCCGGATGCTTCGAGGACAGGGTCGAGGAGATGTAATACGTTATGCGAACCTGCTCGGGTATCTCGTCGCGGAGGCCCTTCGATACGGCCGAGAGGGTATTGGCGCGGTCCGAGGAGAGGTCGAGCCTGGGGCCGAAGCGCTCGACCACGAGGACGGAGGCGGCGATCACCGCCGCGCTCAGGGCGAGGAGGACGAGGGAGCGGCGCATCTTGAGCTTCTGTTCCATGGCGTTCTAGCTCCACTTCCGGCGGGTCAGTCCCCATGCCGCCAGGTACAGGAAGAGTACCGAGACCGAGGCGAAGTAGGCGAGGTCGCGGGTATCGACCACGCCCCTCGAGAAGGCGTCGTAATGGAAGGACAGCGAGAGCCAGTTGAGCAGGGCCGCCGCGAGGCCGCCGAGGCTCAGGAAGCGTCCGATCTTGTCCACGATGACCAGGAAGACGAGGGCGAGCACCGACACGAGGAAGGCGGTGACCTGGTTCTTCGAGTAGGACGAGATGCACTGGCCGATCGCGAGCGCCGCCGCGGCCTCGAGGAAGACCCCCAGGTACTGGGCGACGAGGATGCCCGCGTCGAAGGATCCGAGCAGCGAGGCCATGAGGGGCACGGGCAGGGTCAGGCCGATCGAGAGGGCCGCGAGGGCGAGGCTGGAGAGGTACTTGCCCGCGACGAGCTGGCCTTCCGTGAAGGGCATGGTCAGGAGGAGCTCGTAGGTGCCCAGGCGGCGCTCCTCGGCCCAGCTGCGCATGGTCAGCGCGGGGGCGAGGAAGGCGAGCACCACGGGCATCAGGGTGAAGTAGGAGCGGAGGTCCGCCTGGCCGACCGCGTAGAAGGCGTCGACGAAGTAGAGCCAGGCCGAGGTGAAGACCAGGAAGCCCAGCGCGACCGCGTAGGCTATGGGCGAGTTGAAGGAGCTGCGCAGCTCCCGCTTGGCGATGGCGAGGATGCTGTTCATGACTGCTCGCCCTCCTGGGTCAGCTTGACGAATATCTCTTCCAGGGAGAGCCTGCGGCGCTCGATCTCGAGGAGCTTAAGGCCGCTCGCGACGGCCCAGTCGAAGACGGCCTCGCCGCTTTCCGAGGCGTTGCCGCCGGGCGCGGCGGCGGGGCCGGGGCCGCGCTGCAGCGCGATCTCTGCCGACCAGAGCCCGCTTCCCTCGGGCTTGAGGGAGGCGACGGAGCGCAGGCCCGGTATGCCCTGGAAGCTCGCCCGCGAAAGGCCCTCGGGCGACTTGATCCGCAGGCGGAAGCGCTCCTCGCCCTTCAGGGCCTCGCCGATCTCGCTCGGGGCGCCCTGGGCAGCGATGCGGCCCTCGTTCAGGATGATGACGCTCGAGCAGATCGCCTCGACTTCCTGGAGGATGTGGGTCGAGAGGATGACGGTCTTCTCCTCGCCCAGGGAACGGATGAGGGCGCGGATCTCGATGATCTGGTTAGGGTCGAGGCCGGTGGTCGGCTCGTCCAGGATGAGTATGGGCGGGTCGTGGAGGATGGCCTGGGCCAGGCCCAGCCGCTGCTTGTAGCCCTTGGACAGATCCTCGATCCTCTTGAGGCGGACCTGCCCCAGGCCGCAGCGCTCGACCGCGCGGCCGATGGCGGCGGTCCGGTCGGGGCCCTCGAGGCCCCGGGCGTCGGCGGCGAAGTCGAGGTACTCGCTCGTCGTCAGGTCCTGGTAGAGGGGCACGGACTCGGGGAGGTAGCCGACGCGGCGCTTGACCGCGATGGGATCCTCGGCCACGTCGAGGCCGTCGACGATCGCCTGCCCGCCCGTGGCGTAATGATAGCCGGTCAGCACCTTCATGATGGTGGTCTTGCCGGCGCCGTTGGGCCCGAGGAGGCCCAGCACCGAGCCGGTGGCGGCGGAGAAGCTCACGCCGCGCACGGCCTCGACGCCCCCGTAGCTCTTGCGGAGCTCGCGAACATCAATCAC
>CAYPHO010000154.1:0-7844 GCA_964410245.1 uncultured Treponemataceae bacterium
GCCGGCTTCCTGGAGCGGCACCCGGCCTCGGGCAACAAGATCCTCCTCGTCTTCATCTACAACCTCTTGCGCAAGCTCAGCGTATCGAACCAGGAGCTCGCCTACGAGCGCAAGTCCGACATGGCGCAGGCCGACGTCGACGCCATGGTCGAGAGCATCTTCGGCGGCAAGGACTAGTTCCCGGGCGGGCCCTCGAGCGCGGGCGCCGCGGCCCTCGCGAGCCTCGCGGGCGTCGAGGCCTTCGCGGAAGGCCCGGCCGCCGAGGCGCCGACATCGAAGAAGCCGAGCGCCCCGCGCATCGACTCGACCTGCGCGCTCAGCTCCTCCGACATGGAGGCGAGCTCCTCCGCCGACGCGGCGTTCTGCTGGATGACTTGATCGAGCTGAGACAGCGCGCCGTTTATCTGGCTCACGCCCTCGGACTGCTCGCGCGAGCTTACGGCGATCTCCTGCACCAGCTCGGCCGTCTTGGCGATGTCCGGCACGATCTTGCGGATGACCTCGCCCGCCTTCTCGGCCACCGCGACGCTCGTGCCGGAAAGCTGGGTGATATCGCCCGCGGCCGCCTGCGATCGCTCGGCGAGCTTCCGCACCTCCGAGGCCACGACGGCGAAGCCCTTCCCCACCTCGCCGGCGCGCGCCGCCTCGATGGCCGCGTTCAGCGCCAGGAGGTTCGTCTGCCGCGCGATCTCCTCGATGATGCCGATCTTCGAGGCGATCTCCTTCATCGCCGCGACCGCCTCCAGCACCGACTTCCCGCCCTCCTCGGCGTCCCTCGCGGCCTTCTGGGCCAGGCTTTGCGTCGCGAGCGAGTTGTCGGCGTTCTGCTTGATATTCGCGCCCATCTCCTCGATCGAGGCTGAAACCTGCTCCGCCGCCGAGGCCTGCTCGGCCGCGCCCTGCGAGAGCTGCTGGGCCGAGGCGCTGACCTGCGCCGAGCCGTCCGCGACCTGGCCGGCCGAGCCCTGGATTCCCGAGATCCTCGTCCTTATCTCCCCGACGAGGCCATCGAAGGCGCGTCCCGTCTCGCCCAGCTCGTCGCCGCGAGACTTCAGCCGCTCGACGGCCCGGCCATCCAAGCCTGACATGGTGAAGTCGCCATCCGCGAAGCGAGCGACCGTATCGGTCACGAGGCGCACGGGCTTCGATATGCTCCGCCCGAGGAGGAGCAGCACCACGACTCCGATGACGAATCCGAGTATCGCGGGCGCGAGCATCCTGATGGCGAGATCCGACAAGGGAGCCAAGAGGAGATTCAGGGGAAGGACGACGGAGAGCGACCAGGGGCGCGCTTCATCGCCGAAGGCTATGGGCTTGAAGCTGAAGTAGGAGATACTGCCCGTCGCCTTGTTCTTCTTGATTAGGCTAGATGACTTGCCCGCCTTTATCGCGTCGAGCAGGGCGGGCTGCTGGTCGGGCACGTCGTCGCCGATCACCTTGCCGACCTGCTCGGGCTTCGGGTGATAGAGGCGCACGCCCGCGTTCGACAGGAGAATCGCGTAGGATCCTTCGTAGGGCTTGATATCCTTCAGGATGCCGGAGAGCGCCTCGATGGATATCCAGAGGCCGACGACGCCGACCGCCCGACCGCCCTCCAGGATCGGGACGCAGACCGAGGCCGCGAGCTTCCCGTCCCCCTCCTTGCCGGAGAAGGACCGGGCAGCGGGCTCGCTTACGTATTCCTTCCCGGTCCTCAGCGGGACGAAATAATAATCCGCCTTCTTTTCGTCATCGTAGCCGCGTAGGCCGACGCGCGAGACGGAGTTCCCGCTCCTGGCGAAGAGGGCGACGTAGCGTCCGGTCTCGTCGTAGGACTGCTTGTTCCGGAAGGCGGCGTCATTGCCGTCGAAGGCGTTCGGCTCCCATATTCCCCAGGCGGCCAGGATCGACGGATCGCCTTCGACCGCGCGCTTCAGTATGGCCGCGTATTGGCCGCGATCGGGAGTCCCGTAAGCTTTCATGCCCTGGAAGGCGCCGGCCAGCGCCTCGGCGCTATGGATCGATCCCAGCAGATGTCCCCGGACGGTCGCCGCGCTCGCCGCGGCTTGGAGGTCTCCTTCCCTGATCGCCGCGGCGTATAGGATCTTATACGCGCTGCTGTTGGTGATGACGACTATCGTGCCGACCACTGTCAGGAAAATCGCCGCGGCGAAAACGATGATCTTCGCGCCGATCTTGAGCCTCAAGGCCATGGGAACCCCCTCGCGAAAGTACTCTCAAGCTTATGCGCGGGGAGGTCGAATACAAGAGAACGGGCCGAATTACGCGGGGACGACGCGGAAATCAGCCCCGGCCGCCCCGCACTCCGCGAGCAAGAGATCGCGGAGGCGCTCGGCGCAGGCGACGAGGCGCTCGGCCGGATCGGAGGCGGGGGCGTAGACGACGGCGGCGGCGTCGCGGCCGTCCTCGAAGACCTTGGTAGCCATGGCGTCCTTGACGGGATTGCCGCAGGGCTCCCAGCTTCCGTCGGGCGCGCGACGGCAGACGACGAGAAGGTCCTCGAGATCGATCTCCTGTCCCGAGGGATTGAAGACATAGGACTCGCCGGCGCGTCCCCTGCGGACAAGGAGCTCCGGTCCGGTCTTGGCGAGGTCGAAGACGCTGGCGGGATAGCCCCATTCGAGGCTGACGGCGTTGTTCGCGTCGACGGGGCCGTTGACCAGGGGGAAGCTGCCCTCGAGGGCCGCCGCGAGCAAATACTCGCTCGAGGGCTTCGAGCGGCCCGCGGGCTTGTACTTCCCGTGCCGCAGCATGCCGCGGACCGCCGCTTTGCGCTCCGGCGGCAGGAAGGACTCGCCGGCGGCGCGGACGCGGCCGAGCAGCTCGGATAGGTAGGCGGGCGGCGATTCGGTCGGCGGGCAGCCGCCTATGCCGAAAGCCCAGACTAGGGCTATCCGCGCCGGCGCCGGGACGAGGCCCGGATCGAGGACGATCGAGGGTTCGCGCATCGCGCCAGTATAGCGGGCGGCGGCCGGGGAGTCAGGGGCCGCGTAGGCGCGCGGTCATCCGGAGGGGAACGGCGGCGCTCGCCGTCCCCGGTCCCTTCGCCGCGGCCGCCGCGCCTCGTCCCGCGCGATCTCGCACAGCCGCGCCAGCATCTCGCGCCGTCCTTGGGTAAGCCGATAGCCGAAATTCAATCGGACATGACCCTTGAAGAAGGGATTGGCCGAGAACAATTCGCCGGGCGCGATGAGGATGCCCTCGGCCGCCGCCCTCTCGAAGACACGCGAGGCGTCGATCCCGCGCGGCAGGGAAATCCATAGGAGGCAGCCGCCCGCCGGCCTCGCGTACGAGGAGCCCGGCGGGAGGGAAAGCTCGAGCGCGCCGAGATAGTCCGCGAGCTGGGCCTCGAGGGTCGAGCGCATGCGCGAGAGATGCCGCCGATACTCGGCCCCCCCGAGGAAGGAAGCCAAGGCGAGCTGAGCCGGGCGATTGGTCGCCAGGGACGACAGGCTCTTGAGGCGCATTATCTCGCGGCCCAGGAAGGGCGCGCGCATCCACCCGACGCGGAGGCCCGGGGCCAGGGTCTTCGAGAAGGAGGAGACGTAGATCATGTCGAAGCCGCCGCCGAAGCGGCCGAGGCTCGAGGGCCGCTCCTGCGAGAAGGCCAGGTCGCCGTATACGTCGTCCTGCATGAGGACGGTCCCCGCCCGCCTCGCGAGGGCGGCCAGCTTCTCCTTTTCCTCATCGGGCATGATCGCGCCGGTGGGATTCTGTACGTTGGGCTGGGCGATTATCAGCTTGACGGCGCTTTTCGCTAGCAGCCTCTCGAGGAGGCCGAGGTCCATCCCGCCCGAGCCCACGGGAACTTCCACGACCCGCGCGCCGGCCGCAGCGAGCTGCCGGAAATAGTCGTAGTAGGTCGGGGACTCGACGGCTACGGCGTCGCCGGGGCGGACGACGGCCTTGATCGCGATCGCGACGGCCTCGGTCGCGCCGCAGGTGACGACGATCTCCTCCGGCGAAACGCTCCCGAGGTGATGAAGGGAGGTTGCCGCGATCCGCCGCCTAAGCTCGCCCTCGCCGGGCTGCTCGCCGTACTCGATCCAGCCGGCGGGAAGGCGGCCCATCAGCCGCTCGAGGCGGTCGGCGGGCAGGAGCTCGCGCCCGGGCTCGGCAAGGGCGAAGCCTCCAGCGGCGCCGCCCCTCCCCAGCAGGTACTCGATCTTGCTGAAGGCCGTCATATCCTCTATCGCGCGGCAATCCGAGGGCGCCTCGCATTCCGAGAGGGCGGCGCCTCCCCGAACGTAGTAGCCGCCCCGCTCGAGCGCACTGGCGAGGCCGTCCCGCTCGAGCAGGCCGAAGGCCGAGCGGACCGTGTTCAGTCCCAGGCCCGACTCGGCGGCGACCCGCCTGAGGGAGGGCAGCCGCTCCCCCGGTCGGAAGGCCCCGGCCCGGATCAGGGCGCGGTACTCCTCGTACAGCGCCCGGTACTTTGGCATGAATAGATACTACTGTGCCTATTTTCCAGTTTCAATCTGCATCTGTATCCATCCTCGCCCGATCGCGGCTAAGTTCGCCGCATGATGAGCCCCCTACGCCCGAGCCGCGTCTACGCCGTCTTCTGCCTGGTCTGCCTAGTATTCGGAACCACATTCCTCGCCATCAGGATCGGGCTAGCCTCGGGGGCCCCGCCCTTCCTGTTCGCGGGCATCCGCTTCTTCACGGCCGGACTCGCCCTGGCAGCGGCCCTTCTGGCCTCGCGTAGGACGAGCGCGCGCGCCCTGGCCGCCCTGGCTCCGCGCGCCGCTCTCCTCTCGGTCCCGTATATCGTCGTGAACTTCGGCGCCACTTTCTGGGCCGAGCAGTACATCGGATCGGCCACGGCCGCCCAGATCGACGCCGTCTGCCCCATAGCCTCGGCCGCCCTCTCCGCGCTGTTCCTGGGCAAGCGACTTCGGCTAGCGCACTTCGCCGGCATGGCGGCCGGCTTCGGCGGCGTCTGGCTGATCGTGGGAGGATCGCCGGCCGCGAGTCCGGGCGCGGGCCCGATGCCCCTGATCGCCTCGTTCGTCATGCTCTGCTCGGCGATCTGCTTCGCCGGCTCCTCGGTCCTGTACAAGCGCCTGTTCTCGGGGGCCGACGATCCCTTCGCGGTCAACTCGCTCAACATGCTCTTCGGGGGATCGGGGCTCCTCGCGATAGCCTGGGCGACCGGCTCTCCGTCATTCCCCCTCGAGAGCGGAACGCTGCTGCCCCTCGCCTACCTGGTAGTCATGGGCTCGCTCGTCGGGCACAGCGCCAACCTTTGGCTGGTAAGGGCGGCGGGGCCGCTGTTCGCGTCGCAGTGGTCCTACGTCTCGCCTCTCATCGCCACGGCCGCGGGCGCCCTCCTGCTCGGGGAGAAAGTCGGCCTCGGCGCCGCGGCGGGTACCGCGGCCACCCTGGCGGGCGTCGCGCTCATTTCCCGTGCGGAGGCGGGACCGCTTACCCGCGGGCGGCGTACTTGGTAGACTCGCGCGATATGCCATATCGAGGCGAGGCTGATATCGTCCTCGGAGTGTTCCCCCTCTCCGAGGCGCCGGCGACCGCGGAGGGGGCCTGGCTCGACGAGGGCGAGCGGGCCCGGCTCGCGGCCATGTCGGGCCCGATCAGGCCGCGCGAGTTCCTGGGCGGCCGCTTCCTCGCGCGGAGCATGGCCGGCCGCGCCTTGGGCGCCGAGCCCTCCGAGGTCCGTATAGAGGTCGAGGAAAAGGGAAGGCCGTCGATCGCGGCGCCCGAGCGCCTGAGCCTCGGATTGACCCACACCAGGGACTACGCCGCCTGCGCGCTGTCGCGCGGCTCGATCGGCCTCGACCTCGAGGAGCTCGGCCGCAAGGGCGAGCTTCGCGGCGTCGAGGAAATAGCCTTCACGCCGAGCGAGCGGGCCGCCGTCGAGGGCCTATCCGGCCCCGAGCGCGAGCTTCCCTTCTTCGTCATCTGGACCCTGAAGGAAGCATTCCTCAAGCTCAAGGGCATGGGCGTCCCCGAAATCGAGCGCGCTCCCTCCTTCGCCATGGGCCCGGACGGCGGATTGCGCGTGTCCGGCGGCGGAGAGTGCGAATTCCTGGCCTTCTCGCTCGGAAGCTCGATTATCGGATCGCTCGCCTTCGGTATCGACGGCCCCGACGCGGCGGCCGGCCCCGCGACGATCGCCTTCGATCCTCGCTTCGCCCCCGCGCCCGGCATGGAGATGCGGCGGCTCTACTCGAACGCCCGCGCCCGATGGGCCTGAGGCCCTCGGCTGCTCCCCGCGCGACGGCGGGGCCTAATAGCGGTTGTAGGACCTGACCTCGTCCAGCGGCTTCCGATTCGCATTGCCCTGCTTGGCTCCCGGCGCGGGATAGCCGATAGTCGCCGCGAGCCCGATGCGCCGCGGCCGCGGGATGCCGAGGAGCTTCTTGATCTTCCGCTCGTCGAACCATCCGATCATGCAGGTGCCCAGGCCGAGGTCGATCGCGCGCAGGGCCAGCTGCTCCATCGCGATGCCGATGTCGATCAGGGGATATTCGCGCCCCTGCAGGGCCGCCCCGATCCTGTTGAGGATCCGCGGGGGCTCGATGACCGCGACGGCGACGACGGGAGCGCCGACCGCGAAGCGGTTGAAGGCGACCTTCTCGCCGAAGGTAGAAGTCGCCGCCGCGACCTTATCCTTGAGCTCCGGCTCGTCCACGAGAATGAGCCTCCAGGGTTGCTGGTTGCTCGCCGAGGGCGAGACGCGGAAGGCCTCGGCAAGCTCCTCGAGCTTCTCGCGCTCGACGGGCCTGGCCTCGTAGGCTCGGACGCTTCGCCTGTTCCTTAGGGCCTCGATCAGTTCCATGCTTGCCCGCCTATCCTCAATCGGTGTCTTCGCTTTCGCCGCCCGCATCCTCGTCGCGGCCCGTCACGCGCTGGCCGGGCACCGTCTCCAGGTCGGGAAGGAGGCTGGGCTGCCGCGGGTCGGGGCGCTGCGGGGCGCCTCGGCCCAGGACCTCCGGATTGCGCACGAGGTCGCGCGGCTTCGAGCCGTTGGCCGGCCCGACGATGCCCTTGGCCTCCATCAGCTCCACCAGGCGCGAGGCGCGGTTGTAGCCGATCTTCAATCGCCGCTGGATGTAGGAGGCGCTCGCTTTGCCCTGCTGCAGGACGATCTCCAGGGCCTTCTCGAACAGGGGGTCGTCGTCCTCGTCGCCGAAGAGCGAGGGCTCGTCGTCCTCGTCCTCGTCGATGAAGATCTCGTCGTCGATATAGTCGGGCTCGCCCAGGGTCTTCACGAACTCGACCGCCTTCTCGACCTCCTCCTCCGATACGTAGGAGCCCTGCATGCGGATCGGGTAGGGATCCCAGGCGGTCGCGACGAGCATATCGCCGCGGCCCAGGAGCTTCTCGGCCCCGACCATGTCGATGATGATGCGGCTGTCGAACTTGCTGGCGACCATGAAGGCGATGCGGCTGGGGATGTTCGCCTTGATGAGGCCGGTGATGACGTCGATGCTCGGGCGCTGGGTGGCCAGCACGAGGTGGATGCCGACCGCGCGCGACATGGCGGCCAGCCGCGCGAGAGTCGACTCGAGCTCCTTGCCCGTCGTGGCCATGAGGTCGGCGAACTCGTCGACGACCACGACGATGTAGGGCATGCCTCGGCGGCCACGCCCTTCTCCTTGATCTTGCGGTTGTAGCTCTTGATGTCGCGCACGCCCAGCTGGTCGAGGAGGCTGTAGCGCCGCTCCATCTCGCAGATGCAGTACTGCAAAGCCTGGAAGGCGCGCTTGGGCTCGGTGATGACCGGCGTCAGGAGGTGGGGGATGTCGTTGTAGAGCTTCAATTCGACGATCTTAGGATCGATGAGGATGAGGCGCACTTCGTTGGGCGATCTGCGGTACAGG
>CAYPHO010000155.1:0-7676 GCA_964410245.1 uncultured Treponemataceae bacterium
TGGGCGATTAACTCAGCGGGAGAGTGCTACCTTCACACGGTAGAAGTCATTGGTTCAAACCCAATATCGCCCATTCGCCGGACTTTCGTTTTCAGCGCCATCAGGGCAGCCACACGGTTGGCGACGTTCGCCGGAAGGCGAACACTACGATCACTTCCCTACGCCCTAGCGAGGCGTTAGCCGAGCGTCTGAAGTCATTGGTTCAAACCCAATATCGCCCATTCGCCGGACTTTCGTTATCAACGCCATCGAGGCAGCCGTACGGTTGGCGACGTTCGCCGGAAGGCGAACACTACGATCACTTCCCTGCGCCCAAATGATCCTCTCGATTATCGTGTCATGCATCGCATGAACGAGGAAGATGGAAAGGATCATTGTAGAGGCTCGCATGGGTTTCTCGCTTCGCTCGAAACCTTTATTGCATGCTCGCCTCAATAGCGAGGCGTTAGCCGAGCGTCTGAAGTCATTGGTTCAAGTGAACGACCCCCCGTGCGATGATGCGGGGGTCGTTCGTTCTGCAAGGAATGGATTGTATGCGGGTCCTTCATGTGATGGCGAAGGACCCGCGTGCGAATCCAATATCGCCCATTCGCCGGACTCAGCCTTTCGGGTACGCCGGATCCCGTTCGATGTCGGAGAAGATCTCGAGGGCCTCGCCTCGCCCCGATTCGATGATCTTGTCGATGTTGGACAGCCCGAGATTGCGAGTCCCCTGCTCTTCGAGGGCGTAGGGCGCTTGCGACAAGGTGTCGTAGAGCTTGATCGACCTGGTCAAGGCCTTCATCGCTTCCGACCTGCGCCTCGCGTCGCCCGCCCTCGCCGCCGTACGATAGATCGCGACGCCGAGATTGTTCTGCGCCATGAGGCCGAGCCTCAGCACTTCGATCTCGGAGGGCCGCTCCTGCGGCATGGGCTGGTCGATGACGGCGAGGGCCTTCTCCATGGCCTCGGCGAGCTTGCGGAATTGGGCCTCGGCGGCGAAGAAATCGTCGCGGGCGTAGAGCGCGCAGCCGAAGGCGAAGAGCATGTAGGGATTCCCTGCCTCGCCGCGCATCGCCTCGTAGAACTGCTCGAGGGATTCGGCGTAGCGCCTCGTCCGGTACAGGATGTTCGCCCTTCGGTAGCGAGTCGTCAGGGTCGAGTAGCCGTTGCCCGCGGCGCGCTCGTAATAACCGAGGGCGACATCGAGGTCCTCGCGCTGCCAGAACGCTACCTCGGCCAGCCCGGCGTAGGCCTCGCCGAAGCGCGCTTCCCGCTTCAGGCGCCTGAGCTCGAGGCCCCTCTCGTATTCCGAGGCGGCGGCCGAGAAGTCGAGCTCGGCGCTGAGCCATTCCTCGGAGGCTAGCAGGAACCGTCCCCTCCAGATTAGGCTCTCGATGTACATGGCCGAGCGCCTCGCCGAGTGTGCGTCCTCGGCAGCGAAGGCCCGGGCCGCGCTGTCGAGGGCCTTGCGCTCCTCGGCCGGGATTCCCGCCCTGCGATAGTAGCGCGATAGCTGGTAATAAGGCTCGGCAGCCGAGGGATCCTTCTCGACCGCGCGCAGGAGGATGGGCCTGACGTCCTCGAGGCTGTCCTTATCCAATAGGTAGCCGCCGAGCTCGGCGAGGGTCGACGCCTCCAGGGCCGTCTTCTTGAGGTCGGAGGCCAGGCTCAGCTTGAGCGGGAGGACTTCCTCGAGCTTGTCCGTTCGGATGAAGTAGAGGAGCATCCGCTCCAAGTAGACTGTCTTCTCCCCGTACCGCTCGATCAGCGTCGCGTAGCTCTTCCTCGCGTCGCCGTACTTCTCGGGATCCTCCTCGGCCCATTCGAGGTAGATGTCGCCCAGGAGGATGAGGCCGTCCTTGTTGAAGTAGTCCCAGGAGAGGAGCCCCGTCATGCCGCGGGTCGACTCGTCGATGTTCCTCGGGGGAACGCCCTTGAGGACCTTGACGGCCTCCTCGTACTTCAGCTGCTCCCGCTCGAGCCGGGCCCACGCGAGTATGGCCTCGACCTGCCTCGGGTAGCGCTCGACCAGCGAGGCGTACTTGCGCTCGGCCAGGATGTATTGGCGCTTCGCCGCGTAGGCCTCGGCGTAGCGGTAGTACCAGGCGACGAATTCCTTGGCCTTCGTCGCCTTCGCGAAGGATTCCTCGGCCTCGAGGTAGCGGTCCTCGGCGATCCGCTCGTAGCCGGCCCGATAGAGCGCGTTGGCCGACAGCGGTACGTAGACGAGGCGCCAGCCGAGGTAGCCCAGGAGCCCGGCGGCGGCCATGACCAGGAAGCCGATCCTGAGCGCGGGAAGGAAGGTCTTCACGAAGGCGTAGGCGAGGGTGCCCTTCCTCGCCTCGAGCGCGGCGCCGGTCCGCTTCTGGTAGCCCTTGGGGACCTCTATATGCCGCTTCAGGACCTTGCCGGCGAGCGCCGCCGCGGACTCGGCCGTCGCTGACTCGGCCATGGCCCAGACGAGCCGGGAGCGCTGCGCCTCCGTGCCCTTCTCGTTGGCCAGTACGTCCTCGATGGCCACGCGAAGGTTGAGGGGGTAGGACAGGAGCGAGTCCTGCAGCGCGTCCACCTCGGATTCCGTCAGGGAGATCGGCTTGTAGCTCTCGGCGCCCTCGCCCTTGGGTTCCGGGCGCGGCCTCGGCGGCGCCTGCCTCGGCGGCGCGGCGGCCGGGGCCTTAGCGTCGAAGCCGCCCCATTCGCGGTCGAGGTTGAAGGAATCGGCCGCCGCCGCTTCCTCGCCCAGCGAGGCGATCTCCTCGTCCAGGTCGACCTGCCCCGGCCCGATGCTCGGGAGCTCGAAATCGGAGCCGCCCGCGGATTCCTCGAAGCTGAAGGACTCGAAGGCGTCCTCGGCGGGTGTCTCCGGGGGCGCAGCCGCCTCGGGGGCCGAGGCCTCCCGCCCCGCCGCGGGGCTCGGCCCCAGGTCCGGGATGGAGAAGTCGTCGGCCGAGCCGAAGGCGCCGGCTTCCGGGGCGGCGGGCTCCTCGAAGGCGGTCTCCTCCCCGCCGCTCTTCATCTCCTCGGGAAGGGAGTCCTCGCCCATCGGTTCGACGGCCATCGTCTCGGATTCGTCCGCGGGAGGGGCCGGCGCCTCGAAGTCGAAGGACTCGGCGCCGCCGGGGGCCGGCGCCTCGAATCCGGGGGAGCCTCCGACTTGACCGGCCTCGGCCTCGGCTTCGGCGGGGATCGGCGGCTCGAAGTCGAAGGACTCGGCGCCCTCGGCGGCCGGCGCCTCGAAGCCGCCCTCGGGCTCGGCGAAGGAGGCCAGGTCGAAGGAGAAGTCCTCTTCCGGAACGGGGACTGTTTCGCCCATCGCGCCCTCGGGCGTCTCGCCTTCCGGCGGGGCGAAGGATTCGAGATCGACGGGCGCCTCGGGGGCCGGCGCCTCTTCGGCCGGGACCTCCTCCGCCCGCGCGCCGAACGCGGCCTCCGAGCCTTCCTCGGCCTCGGGAAGAGCCTCGAGCTCGTCCAGGTCGGCCGCGCCCGGGGCCTCTTCGGGCGCCGGTCCCCGGGGAGGCCGCCCCTCGGCCTCGAAGGATCCGAGGAGGTCGTCGAGCCCGGCGTCCGCGGCCGGAGCCGCCTTCGGCGAGCGGTCCGACTCTATCGGGAGCTCGTCGAGGAGCTCGGCGAAGTCCGGGGGAAGGCCCTCGTCGGAGGAGGGCGCTATCTCCGCCGCGGCCCTCGGGGCGAGCTCGGGCTTCTCGCCCCAGCGGGCGAGCACCTCAGCCTCGTGGGACAGGGCTGCCAGGTCGAGCTTGAATTGTTCGATGTCCTGTTGCCGCGGCATGCTTTTCCTTGTCTATATTAACGGACGTTTCCGGCCTTTGTATAGGAAATACTGGGCGCGGCCCCGCATAAAGGCTTGAAGGATATCGCCGGGCGCTCCGATACTCTACAACGTGAGCGGAAAGCGACTCCTCGCGGCCTCGATCGCGCTGGCGATCGCCGTCCCCTGCCTCTTCGGTCAGCACGGCGGAGGCGGCGCCTCGGCCGGCCCCAAGCAGGCCGAGCGCGGCAACGTGCTGGTCGACGACCTCGACCTCCATCTATTCCTGGCCGACCTGCGCGCCCCCTCGGCCCCCCGCGCGATGAACGGGCATCTCGCCCTTTCCGCCGCCGGCCCGTACCGGATAGTGTCCGCCGCCTTCGAGCACGAGGGCTACGCGACGCTGCATCATTTCGACGTGAACAAGCACGGCGTCTTCGTCCTGGCCTACGCCGTGCCCCTTTTGCGAAGCGAAAGCCTGCGCTATAGGCTCGTCATCGACGGGGCCTGGACCACGGACCCTTCCAATCCGCGGTCGGTCCGCGACCAGGCGTCGGGAATCGAAAGCTCGGTAGCCGATGTCCCCTACCTCGACGATCGCAGGCTCGGCTCCTACCAGATACTCGCGAAGGACGGAAGCACGGCGAGATTCCTCTTCCGGGCCGAGAGCGGCCGCAGCGTGACGGTATACGGCGACTTCGACAACTGGGATCCCTTCATCCATCGGCTGTCCGAGACGGAGGCCGGGGTCTACACCCTCGACCTGCCGCTCGCGCCGGGCACGCACCGCTACGCCTTCGTCTACGGCGGGGATGTCCTGCCCGACCCCCTCAATCCGAGGCGCGAGAAGGATTCCGAGGGCAAGGTGGTGTCGGTGCTGGTGGTCGGGTCCGGCGCGTCCGCGCCGCGCTGAGCCGCGCCCGCCCGTGCGGCCGCTCCCGGCGGGCGCCCTTCGGCGCCGCGGCCATTGCGAGCCGCGCGCCCTCAGCCTCGGATCAATCCTCTTTCCTTAAGCGCGGATAACGCGTTCTCCGCCGTCCTCAGCCGCAGCTCGGCCAGGGACTCGCGCGAAGCGTAGGCCGAGTGGTCGGTCAGGACGACGCCGGCCAGCGAGCGCAGCCGGCTGCCCATGGGCAGGGGCTCGGCCGTGAAGACGTCCAGGCCGGCTCCGCCCAGCTCGCCCTTCGACAGGGCCTCGACCAGGGCCTCCTCGTCCACGACCGCGCCGCGCGAGATGTTGATCAGGGTCGCGTCCCGCCTCATCAGTCCCAGCTCGCGCCTTCCCACGAGGCCGCGGGTCTCCGGCTTCAGCGGGACGTGGATCGACAGCCAATCCGAGGCGGCGAAGGCTTCGTCGAAGGCGGCCGGCCTGACGCGGGCGCCGATCGCCGCCGCCTCCCGGCCCAGGGCCTCCTCGATGCGCTCGCGATCGATATGCGGGCTCCAGACGAGTATCTCGGCGAAGCCGAGGCCGAGGGCCGCCCGGGCCAGGGCCTTCGCGGTGCCGCCGAAGCCCAGGATCCCCAGGGTCGAGCCCGAGAGCCTACGGCCCGCCGCGCCTACGTTCCATTTGCCCTCGCGGATCGCGCGGTCCCGGCGGGGTATGCCTCGGGCGCAGGCGAGGATGAGCCCGAGGGCGTGCTCGGCGACCTCGCGGTCGCAGTAGCCGGGAACCCGGGCGACTTTGATGCCGCGGCGCGCGGCGGCCTCGAGGTCGACGTTGTCGACGCCGACCCCGTAGCGCGCGATCACGACGCAGCGCTCCAGCGCCTCGATCGCCGCGGCGTCCGCGGGAGCCATGTTGACCAGGAGGGCGTCGGCCTCCCTGCCCGCCGCGGCCACGTCGGAAGAGCTGCGGCAGGAGGCCACGACCAGCTCGACGCCCGCCGCCTCGAGGGTCTCGCGCTCGATCGAGTCGTCCCCGAAGCGGTTGTCCGTGATGACGGCGAGCGCGGTCCGCGCTTCTCGGCTTGCACCCATCGCTTGAGTATCGGCGGCGCCCGCGATGCGCTATAGTCGCAGGTAGTCGGGAAGGGAGGCGCGATGCGCATCGAAGGCGGCAGGTGGAGGGACGAAGAGGGCCGCAGGCTCGTCCTCAGGGGGGCGAATCTCGGAGGCGACTCGAAGGTGCCCGCCCTGCCCGACGGCTACACCGGCCTCAAGGACGGCTTCTACGATTATAAGCGGGCCTCCTTCGTAGGCAGGCCCTTCCCCCTGGACGAGGCCGACGGGCATTTCGCCCGCCTCAAGCGCTGGGGCTTGGATTTCCTCAGGTTCCTCGTGACCTGGGAAGCCGTCGAGCGCGAGGGCCCGGGCGTCTACGACGAGGAATACCTCGACTATATCGAGCGCATCGCCGCCAAGGCCGGCGAGCGCGGCATCTCGCTCTTCATCGACCCGCACCAGGACGCGTGGAGCCGCTGGACCGGCGGGGACGGGGCCCCTGCCTGGACCCTGGAGGCCGCGGGCTTCGAGCCCGGGCGCCTCTTCGCCTCGGGGGCTTCCCTCCTCCACCAGGAGATGGGCGCGCGCTATCCGCGCATGCAGTGGTTCTCGAACTACGACCGCCTGGCCTGCGCCACCATGTGGACCCTCTTCTTCGGCGGGGACGAGTTCGCGCCGGGCATCGGCCCCGTCGGCTTCGAGGCCGAGGGAAGGGCGGCCGGATCGATGCAGGAGTTCCTCCAGGGCCGCTACATCGCCGCCATGTCCCAGGTCGCCCGCCGCGTCTCGCGCTTCCCGCACGTCGTCGGCTTCGACAGCCTGAACGAGCCGAGCTTCGGCTGGATAGGCCGAGCCGACCTGCGGGCGAGGGGCTCGATGGTCTCCCTTGGGCCGACGCCCTCTCCCTGGGAGGCGATCCTCGCGGGCTCGGGCCGGGCGACGAGGGTGGACGTCATCGGCATCCGCGGGCTCTCGCAGGGCAGGGTCGGCTCTACCCTCCTCGGCGCCGAGGGCGTCAGCGCCTGGAAGGACGGGGTCGAGTGCCTCTGGCGCCGCGCCGGCGTCTGGGACGAGGAGGGCGGCGAGCCGACCCTCAAGGATCCCGGGCGCTGCGCCGTTCCCGACGTCGCGAAAGGCGCGAAGATCGCCGACGCCTACCTGAAGCCCTTCATGGCCCGCTTCATCAAGGAGATCCGCGCGTCGTCCGAGTCCGCCCGCCGCTTCGCCCTCTTCGTCGAGGGCGTGCCCAACGCCGAAAGGCCGAGCTGGGGCCCGGGCGATCCGCCTTCCGTCGTCGACGCGACCCACTGGTACGACGACCTGACCCTCGTGACCAAGCGCAAGTTCCGCTGCCTGGCCTTCGACGCCCGGACCGGGTCCGCCGTCGTCGGCCCGAAGCGCGTTAGGCGATACTTCATCGAGGCGCTGCGCGAGCTGCGTTCCTGGGCCGAGGAGAATATGGGGGGGGCGCCGACCCTCCTCGGGGAGTTCGGCCTGCCCTTCGACCTCTCCGGGGGCCGGGCCTACCGGACGGGCCGCTACCGCGCCCACGAGCGCGCCCTGTCCGCCTACTACGACGCGGTGGACGCAAGCCTCCTCGACTCGACCATCTGGAACTACAGCGCCGGCAACACTCACGATCGCGGCGACCTGTGGAACGGGGAGGACCTCTCGATCTTCTGCCGGGACGACTTCGAGGCGGGACGCAGCGAGACGGGCGACGCCGCCGACGCCGGCGGCAGGGCGCTCCGCGGCTTCGTCCGTCCCTACGCCCGCGCCGTCGCCGGGGATATCCTCGAGATGCGCTTCGACGATCGGCGCGGCGTCTTCCTCCTGCGCTACGCGCCGGACCCGGCGGTGTCCGCCCCGACCGAGGTCTTCGTGCCCGAGCTCCAGTTCCCGCGCGGCTTCTCGATCGAGAGCTGGGGCTGCGAGGCCGAGGTGAGCCGCGGCCTCGTGCTCGCGACCGCGGCCCCGGGCGCGG
>CAYPHO010000156.1:0-7662 GCA_964410245.1 uncultured Treponemataceae bacterium
CCTGGAGCTCCGCGTCCCCCTGGACGAGCGCGCCCTCTCGGGGGAAGGCGGCTACGGCGAGCTGGGCCCGATCCACTCCGGGACGATCGGATCAGTGGCCGCGCGGGCGCGGCTCAAGTTCTAGGCCGCGAATCGAGGAATTCCCGCGCGGCCGCCGCCAGGCGGTCGACCGCGTCCCGGGCCTCGTCCCACGCGGCCTGGCCGGCGTCCGGCGCGGCGGCCCCGGACCCCGCGGCCGCCGTGCCTCCCACCGCCCTCTCGACCTCGGCGGCGGCCTCGGCTATCCCGCCGATCCGCAGGGTCAGGGCCGAGCCGCGGAGCGAGTGCGCGGCGCGGCCGAGCCTTTCCCCGTCGCCCTCGGCCAGGGCATCCTCGATCGCGCCCAGGCGCGCGCCGAGCGATGCGGCGAAGTCGGCGACGAGCTCCGAGGCGAAAGCCCAGTCCACCCCGAAGTGCTTCGCTATATCATCTATCGTGTCGCCGAAAAAGGCCCGGGCGCCGGGATCGAGGACGCGGCCGAGCGACGCCGCCAATGATCGCATCGATACGGGCTTCAAGACGAAGTCGTCCGCGCCGGATATCAGGAAGCGGTCGCGGGTTTCGGCGAGGGCGGCGGCGCTCTGGGCGATGACGGGGATCCTGGGCGCGCCGGACTCGAGCTCCAGCGCCCTTATCCGGCGCAGGGTCTCGACGCCGTCCATGACGGGCATGCGATCGTCGAGGACGACGAGGTCGTAGCGCCGCCTCTGGAAAAGCCCGAGGGCCTCGGAGCCGTCCGAGGCCGCGTCCACGGAAAAGCCCAGGCGCTCGAGCATCTTCGTCAGGAGTATCCGCGAATCCTCGGTATCCTCGGCGATCAGCGCGGCCATGCCCGCGAAGGCGGGCGCGAGCGCCGGCTCGGGCGCGGGATAGGCCTCCCCGGTCTCGCCTTCGGCCGCGCCGCCGCTTCCCGCCCCGGGCGCCGCCGGCTGCCGCATCCTCCGGTCGAGGGCCTCGAAGCCGGTACCGTCCTCGGCCCCGATATCGGCCCGGGGCAGGAGGACCGAGAAATGGAAGCGGCTGCCCCTGCCGACCTCGCTCTCGACGGCCAGTTCCCCGCCCATCAGCGCGACGATCCTCGATGCGATCGCCAGCCCGAGGCCGGTGCCCCCGTAGCGTTGGGCGACGCCGGCGTCGGCCTGGGCGAAGGATTCGAATATCTTCCCTAGCTTGTCCGTCGCTATGCCGACGCCCGTGTCCGACACCGAGAATGACAGGCGCGCCCCCTCGGCCGAAGTCTCGACCTCGAGCGCGGCCTCGATCCTTCCGCGCTCCGGCGTGAACTTTACGGCATTGCTCAGCAGGTTCACCAGGACCTGGCCGAGGCGCAGGGCGTCGCCTTGGCAAGCGGGGGCCTGGTCGGACCGTATCGCGAGCTCGATGCCCTTCTCGGCGGCCTTCGGCCCCAGCATCCTCGCCGCGCGCTCGAGGATCTTGGCCGGATCGAAGGGGGCCGAGGCGATCTCCAATCGGTCGCTCTCGATCTTCGAGAAATCGAGGATGTCGTCGATCAGGGCCAGGAGGTAGCGCGCGTTGGACCTGATGACCGAAAGGTATCCACGCTCCTCTTCCCCCTCGAGATCGAGGGCGAGCAGGTCGAGGTATCCCAGCACGCTATTCATGGGCGTGCGGATCTCGTGGCTCATCGAGGCGAGGAAGGCGCTCTTGGCCTTGCTCGCCGACTCGGCCTCCTCCTTGGCGCGCCTGAGCTCCTCCGTCCGCCTATCGACCTTCGCCTCGAGCTCGGCGTTCTGCGAGGCCAATTCGTCGCGGGCCTGCAGGAGGCCCCCGACCAGCCCGGCGAAGGCGGCGTAGATCTTCCCGACGTCGTCGGGAGAGGCGCGATCCTGCAAGTCCGCGAGGCTGCCGACGTCCCCCGCGGCCAAGGCGTCCGCGGCGGCTACGAGGCGCTTGAGCGGCACGCCGATGCGGCGCGTCAGGAGGAAGCCCTGCAGGGCGGCGGCCAGGGCGAGGAGGATCAAGCCCATGACGGCCATATTCAAGGTCATTTCGGCGACGCGCGCGCCGAGGACGCGAGCGTCGACCGAAACGGCCGCGTAGCCGGCCACGGCGCCCTCGTAGGCGCGAACGGGCCGGATCGCGATAAGGCTGTCCCCGACCCGCGAGCTCCAGTCGAGGGGCAGGCTTTCGACGAGCCCGGAGCCGGGCCATTCGATCGAGGATTCGCCCAAGCTGAACAGCGCGCGTCCCGCGGCATCGAAGACGACGGCCGCATCGAGGATCTCATCGCCCATGACGAGGGAGGATCGCCGGGCCAGCTCGGGCAGGGCGTCGAATCCGAGCCCCCTGTCAAGGAGCCGCTCGATGCGGGCGCCTAGCTCGCTGGCCGCGCGCTCGGCCCTGGCCAGGGCGTTGTCGCGTTCGTTGACCCTGATTACGGAAGTTCCCGCGACGCTCATCGCGAGGGTCAGCAAGGCCGTTGAAAGGATGCTGAGGACATTGACGCGCAGCGCCAAAGATCGTATTCCCAGCCAACGCGGCCTTCCGGCCCGAGGCTCGGTCCTTCGCTCAGTATCCACCTCTCAAAGTCTAGTTCTAAGGGTCCGCGCCTGCCGCTTCTCAGCTGAACAATGATGCGATACTATCATTTTTACATGTAGTGTCTTTGTGTCATTTTGAAACAGGGACATCGTCCCGGCCTACGCCCCGGAAGGAGCCGTCAATGGTAACGAAGATCGTCCGCTCTCCCTCGGCCTACTCGTATCCCCTCCTGATAAAGAACATCCTCTTCGCGCCGATCGCGTACAACCCCGACCGGGAGATCGTCTACGGGAAGACCAGGTTGACGTATAGGCGCTTCCGCGAGCGCGTCGCCCGGCTGGCGAGCGCCTTGCGCGAATTGGGCGTCAAGGAGGGCGATACCGTCGCGGTCATGGACTGGGACTCGAACCGCTACCTCGAGTGCTACTTCGCGATCCCGATGATCGGCGCGGTGCTCCACACGATCAATATCCGCCTCCCCGCCGAGCAGCTCGCCTATACGATCTCCCATGCCGAGGACCGCTTCATCCTGGTCAACGAGGACTTCCAGCCCTTCGTCGAGGCGATCCGGGGCAAGCTGGATACCGTGAAGAAGTACGTCCTCCTTCGCGACGCGCCCTCGGCGACGGTCCCGGCCGGAGGCATCGAATTCGCGGCCGAGTACGAGCCCATGCTGGCGGCCGCCCAGAGCATGGCCGAGTTCCCGGACTTCGACGAGGACGCTCGGGCGACGATCTTCTACACGACGGGCACCACCGGCATGCCCAAGGGCGTGTACTTCTCGCACAGGCAGCTCGTCCTGCACACGATCTCCAGCCTGGCGAGCCTCTCCTCCTCCCCGAGCGGCATGAACTTCCACCGCGAGGACGTGTATATGCCCATCACGCCCATGTTCCACGTGCACGCCTGGGGCATTCCCTATATCGCCACGATGCTCGGCGTGAAGCAGGTCTACCCCGGCAAGTACGTGCCAGCCAACCTGCTCAAGCTGATCGATAACGAGGGCGTCACCTTCTCGCACTGCGTCCCGACGATACTGTCCATGATGCTCAAGGAACCGACGAGCGAGGCGGTCAGCCTCCGGAAATGGAAGTGCATCATCGGCGGGGCCGCCCTGCCCAAGGCCCTCTGCCTCGAGGCCCTGACCCGGGGCGTCGACGTCTTCGCGGGCTACGGCATGTCGGAGACCTGTCCCGTCCTCTCGATCGCGCGATTGACCAGGGAGGAGCTGGAGCTGAACAAGGAAGACCAAGTCCCGCGCCGGGCGAGGACCGGCAATCCGATCGCCTTCGTCCATACCCGGATACTCAGTCCCGAGGGCAAGGACCAGGCCATGGACGATAAGAGCGCGGGCGAGGTCGCGGTGCGCGCCCCCTGGCTGACCCAGGGATACCACAAGGACGAGGCGAACTCGGAGCGGCTATGGGAGGGCGGCTGGCTGCACACGCAGGACGTCGCGGTCCGGGACAAGACCGGCTCGCTGCGCATCACCGATCGGCTCAAGGACGTAATCAAGGTCGGCGGCGAGTGGCTGTCCTCCCTGGAGCTCGAGGACATCATCATGGCCCACCCCGCCGTCGCCGAGGCGGCCGTAGTCGGCCGGGCCGACGAGAAGTGGGGCGAGACGCCCCTGGCCGCCATGGTCTTGAAGCCGGGCCAGGAGATCTCGGCCCACAGGGTCATGGAGCACATCAAGAGCTACATCGACCGGGGCATCATCCCCCGCGAGGCCTTGCTGACCCGCGTCGAGCTGACGGCCGCGATCCCGAAGACGGGCGTAGGCAAGACCGACAAGGCCGCGCTGCGCAAAGCCTTCGCCGGGAAGTAGCCGCGGCGCCGGCGGGACGGCCTCGCGCGGGCGGGACGGCGCCGGCCGGGCCTCCCGGGAATCATGGCCGCCTCGGGAGCTTCTTCAGGTCGGCATCGTAGCCCTTCACGGCCGCCAGCCCTCCCAGGAAATCCCGCGCGTCGAGGAATCCTCCCTTGATGGCGATGGTCCCGGTCTTGTCGATGAAGCCGTAGCCGCCGCCGGAGGTTGTCTTCACGCGCGCGAGTCCCTCGGAGAAGGGCCAGGCGCCATGGAAGCGGGGCTTGATGACGACCTCGCCCTTCGCATCGATATAGCCGAATTTCTTACCCGAGGCGACGACGGCGAGGCCTTCGGCGAAACCGTAGGCCTTATCCCATGTAGCGGCGATGGCGAACTTACCGGTCGTATCGATGAAGCCGATTTTCTTGCCGTCGCCGGCGACCGCGAGCCCGCCCGAGAAGGACTCGGCGTACGCGAGCGAACAGGGAATCGCGAAAGCCCCGTCGGGATCGATGAAGCCGTACGAGCCGCCTTTCATTACGCAGGCGAGTCCCTCGCTGAATCTCGAGGCCTTATCGAAGACCGCCTCGGTCACCCTCCTGCCCTCGCGGTCGATATAGCCGAATTTCTTGCCTTCCTCGTAGACGGCGAAGCCTTCCCGGAACGATCCGGTATTCTCGAATTCGCAGGGAATGACCGTCTCTCCGCTCCGGTCGATGAAGCCGCACAGGCCGCCGCGCTTTACGCGCGCCAGTCCCTCGCTGAAGGAAGAGGCTTCCTCGAAATCGGCCGGGATGACGATCTCGCCCTTCGCGTTCGCGTAGCCCCGCTTGATCGACGATCTGTCCTTGAATGGAACCAGTCCCTCCGAAAGGACGTAGGCCTCGAGGTCGTACCGGCTACCCACGTCGAAGACGCATTCGCCCGCCGCGTCGATAAAATAGAACCTCAGCCCATCGTGCGCGAGCGGAGCCGTCTTGACGACGGCGACGCCCTCGGCGAAGGTCCCCGGCGCGCAGATCGGCTGATCCCCCATGAGCGCGCCTGTTTTGAGCGGGTAGTCGATGACGATCCCGCCCTTCGCGTCGATGTATACCCATCTGTCGGTTAATGCCTTTGGAGCGGCGATCGCCGCTTGGCCCAAGGCGCAGGCGAGAACGCAAGCGAGCGCCCGCGCGACGCATCGATCCGTCATTCGGCTCCTCCTATTTCTCCCAGGTACAAAACCGTCGAATAGGCGAACTCGATCTCGCCCCCGGACTCGTGCCGCGCGAATAGCTCCTCGAGCTCGGCCATCGTCTCCCCGTAGCCCGAGTCCCCGGGCTTGGGCGAGTAGGACGCCGACAGGAGTCGTCCCCGCAGGCCCTCGAGGTCCATGCGGACCGGATTGGGAAGGACCTCCCTCTCCCAGCGTCCCCGGCCGAAGAAGGCGTCGAAATCCGCGCTTCCCAGGTTTCGATGGTCGCTTTCCGAGCGGCCGGGCATCCTCGTCCTGAGCAGGCGGTCGTAGTCGCGGAAGAATGGCGAGTCCTCGGCCTTCCAGTCGTTCCACATGAGGAGGGCGCGCTTGGGGGACGCGAGGATGCGCAGGGCTTCCGCCCGGGCGGCCGGCCGATCGAACCAGTGGAAAGCCTGGCCCGAGACGTAGAGCTCGACCGATCCGGCCTCTAGGCCGGTCGCCTCGGCGCGGCCTTCGATACTGCGGAAGCTCGGGCGGCCCGCGAAGGCGGATTCGGCGGCCTCGCGCATGGCGGCGTTGGGCTCGACGCCCAGCACGCGGCAGCCGGCGTCCAGGAAGAGCCCGCTGGAAATGCCCGTTCCCGAGCCGACGTCGGCGATCGTCCAGGAAGGCCGGAGCCCCGCCTTCCGCTCGAGGAAGGCGATCGCGGCCTTCGGGTAGCGGGGGCGGTATTTGACGTAATTCGCGACCCTATCAGTGAAGCGGGCGGTGGGATCCTTCATGGCCGGAATGCTATACCCGCCGGCGCGACCGGGCAAGCCGCGCGCGGGAACGGCAGCGGGCGGCAGGGAGCGGCGCCGGCGGGGCCGCGATATGACCCTCGGCGCGGATCGATGCCGGCCTATATTGCATTTTCCCGACCGGCTCTATACTTGATGCAGGCAAAAAGTCGCAAGGAGGTTCCCCGTGAAGAAGTTCGCGATCCTCATCGTCCTGGCCTCGCTCGCCCTGGCGGCGGCCTACTCGGCCTCGCCCCTGGACAAGTACTGGGCTGCAAAATCCAAGAACTATCCGGCCAGCAAGCTCTCATGGAACGTCAAAGGCTGGGCGGCGGGCCAATACGTCGTCTTGGGCGTGAAGAACAACGGGAAGCCGATATCGGTCAGCCGCTCCCTCATCGTCGGCAAGGAAGGCAGCGCCTGGATCATCGAGAACTGGTCGGTCGACGAGAAGGGCAGGGAGACGGTCGGCCAGACCTGCATCGACGGCTACGACAAGGCCCTATCCTCGGGCGATACCTCCGCGATCGATATCGTCTGGATCAAGTCGATCGGCGAGGACGGCAAGGTCGTCAAGACGATGGGCTCCGAGCTCGGCATGATGAAGGGCATGATGCGCTCCTCGTACGAGAGCCTCGTCGCCACGAATTCCGCGATGACGAGCGGCGGCGCCGTAACCGTGCCCGCGGGCAGCTTCGCGGGGACGGGCTACTACAAGTCCTCGGCCAAGACCATGGGCATCAGCGTCGAGGGCGAGTCCTGGTTCTCGGACTCGGTGCCGATCAACGGCATGGTCAAGTCGACGATGAACAAGGGCAAGGTCGTGACCGAGCTCCTGGACTTCGGCTTCGACGGCAAGCCGAAGATGAAATAGGCCGCCGCGCTTGCCCACGGCGCGCCGCGCCGATAGAATCGCCCCATACGGAGAGAACATGCGCAGCGCGAACGCCTCGGACTTCTCATGGCCTAATTTCGGATTCTTCTTTCGCGACGTCGTCGCCCGATACGCGGACCGCGTCGCCTTAAGGCATAGGTGCCGCGGGGCGACGGCCTTCGACGAGTGGAGCTACGCGAGGATCGGAGCCGAGGGCTCGGCCCTCGCCTCCTGCCTCCTCTCGCGCGGGCTCAAGCGCGGCGACCGGGTCATCATCTGGTCGGAGAACCGGCCCGAGTGGGGCGTCGCCTACTTCGCCCTGGTCGCCGCCGGCCTCGTGGCCGTCCCGATCGACGTCCTCCTGCCCGTCGAGGACGTCGCCCGCATCGTCAAGGCCGCCGAGCCCTCGGCCGTCGTCGCCTCGCGCTCCATGGCCGAGCGCCTGGGCGAGGCCCTGGCCGGCTACGCGGGATCGCCC
>CAYPHO010000157.1:0-7628 GCA_964410245.1 uncultured Treponemataceae bacterium
GACCTGGGACGCAAGGGCAAGCCCATCATCCGCGACCCCTCGCCCATACCCCCGGCCGACTACATCGTCCTCGAGGCGACCTACGGCGACCGGCTGCACGAATCGGCCGACGACGCCCTCGAGAAGCTCGCCCGGATCGTCAAGGGGACCGTCGCTCGGGGCGGCAAGATCGTCATCCCCTCATTCGCCATCGAGCGGACCCAGGAGCTCATCTTCTACTTCCACATACTGACGGACAAGGGCCTCATCCCCGAGGTCCCGATCTGGGTCGACTCGCCCATGGCCATCAACGCGACCTCGATCTTCCAGGTCCATCCCGAGTGCTACGACCGCGAGACCCACGAGGCCTTCATCAAGCACCACGAGAATCCCTTCGGCTTCAACTCCCTGCATTTCTCGTCCAGCGTCGAGGACTCGAAGCGGCTGAACGACTACAAGGGCCCCGCGGTCATCATCTCCGCCGACGGCATGTGCGAGGCGGGCAGGATCCAGCACCACCTGATCCATACGATCTCGGACCCGTCGAACACGATCCTCATCGTGGGATACATGGCCGCCAACACGCTGGGGCGGCGCATCCGCGACCGCGAGGGCGAGGTGCGCATCCACGGCGATACCTACAGGGTCCGCGCGGAGATCGAGGAAATCAACGCCTTCTCCGCGCACGCCGACTACCAGGAATCCTGGGATTGGCTCTCCGGGCTCGACCTGGGGCGCCTAAAGAAGATATTCCTGGTCCACGGCGAGTCCTCGGGCCTGACGCACCTGGAGGGTTTCCTGCGAAAGAAGGGGATACCCGACGTGCAGGTCGTCAAGTACGGCGCGCGCTACGACTTGTAGCCCCGCGCGCGCCTTCGCCGGTATACTCGGCGCATGGAAGGAAACGCGAAGGATCCCGCGACGATGGGCGCCGCGCCCTGGGCATTCAGCATGGGCTTCGAGGTGCGCGACTACGAGCTCGACCTCCAGGGCATCGTAAACAACTCGGTATACCTCAACTACTTCGAGCACGCGAGGCATTCCTACCTGAAGGCCGTGGGGATCGACTGGGCCGACATGCACGAGCGGGGCCTGGACGCCGTTGTGTACCGGATCGAGATCGACTATCTTTCCAGCCTTCGTTCCGGGGATAAATTCCAGGTCAGGGTCCGCGCCGAGATGAAAGGAAAGCTGCGCATCGTCTTCCTCCAGGAAGCGGTCAGGGAAGGCGGCGCCGTCGCCGCGCGGACGCGGGTCGAGACCGTCGTGACGAAGGCCGGCAAGCCAGTCCCGCCGGACGCTTCGATGCTCGCGGCCCTCTCCGGCTGATCGCGCCGGGACCGCCCGTCGATACGGGCGCTAATCAGCGATATGCATAATCAATCCATGACATCATCCGCGATGCTATATTCTCCGTAGATCGCCGCGTTTCGCACGGGGGAATGCATGGCAAGGATGATGTGCTTTCTTCTGGCATTTACGCTCTCGCTCGCCGCTCCCGCGGCCTCCGATGATTGGCCGGTCTCGACTCCGGAAGAGCAGGGCATGGATTCCGCTATCCTGGCCGGGATGATCGAGTCGATATGCGATAGCGGCAAGGATGTCCATGGCGTCGCTATAATCCGGCACGGCCATCTCGTTTGCGAAGCCTTTTTCTATCCGTATCGGCCCGGCATCAAGCACGCGATGTATTCCTGCACGAAGAGCTTCGTTTCCGCCTTGGCCGGAGCGGCGATCGAAGACGGCCAGGTCGATAGCGTGGAGAGCCGCGTCCTGGATTTCTTTACGGATCTCGAGCCGATGAACCTCGATTCCCGAAAAAGGGATATGAAGCTATCCGAGCTCTTGAGCATGACTTCAGGCCTCGACTGGAAAAACGAGGGCCATATCTCGACCGATGCCATGAACCGAAGCCCGAATTGGACGAAGTACGCCTTGGACCTCCCGATGGGAATGGATCCGGGGAAGGTCTTCCTTTACAGCGACGGCAGCTCGCACATCGCGGCCTCGATCCTCCAGAGAGCGGTCGGGAAGTCCCTTGATGAATACGCCGCCGAGAAGCTGGGGCCGCTTGGAATGGACCTCTTTTGGGCAAAGAGCCCCGAGGGCGTAAATGCCGGCCATTCCGGGATATTCATCGCCCCGCGCGACGCCGCGAAATTCGGCTACCTATTCCTTAAGCGAGGCCTTTGGGACGGCAAGCGCCTGATCCCGGAAGGATGGGTCAGCGAATCGACCGCGCCTCGCGTCAAGCCCAACTGGAGCGTCTTGCTCCCCGGATACGGCTATTATTGGTGGATTCCGCGTTTCGGCGGCTACGCCGCGATCGGCGCGGGCGGGAATCATATCTACGTCATGCCCGAGAAGGATCTGGTCGCCGTCTTCACCGGCGGGCTGTTCGGAGAAACGGAGGCTTATTATCCGAGCAGGCTGATGGAGAATTATGTTCTCCCTTCGATAAAGGATGACAGGCCCTTGATGCGCGAGGACGGCGCGGATTCGCCGCTCGGCCCGGCCTTGGCCCGGGCCCTGAAGGCGCCCGCGCCGAATAGCGCCGCGCTTTCGGAAACCGCCCATCGGATATCGGGCAAGAAGTACATCCTGGACGATGGGAGCTCGGTCACGCTCCGCTTCGACGAGGGAAGCGGCGATTTCCTCGTTACGATCGATTCGCGGAGCTACGCCGCCGATAGCGACGGCCTATACAGGATCGTCGAAGCCGAGGGAGGCGGAAGCCAGCCCGATCGCATTCACCTGGCGATCAGGGGCGCCTGGACCGGACCCGCCGACTTCGAGCTGGAGATACGCAGCCTTGAGAGCGGAACCGCGATGCTGTATTCGGGACGGTTCAGCGACGATGCGGTCTCCATAGCCATCACGTCGAATTACGGCTATAGGCAGACCGTCTTCGGAAGGACTCGATAAAGGCGGGCATCCTAGGCGCCGCCCCTCCGCTATCCGTAGCCATGCCCCCCTGGTCCTCTGGTATCCTGACGGCATGATCGAAGGCTTTTGCGTACCGAGAGGCCCCATCCCATGATACTGGTAGAGGACCTTAGGAAGAGCTACCGCGCCAGGAGGCGCGCGAGCGGGCCCCTTCAGGCCGCGCTCTCGCTCTTCAAGCCCGATCGAGAGCGTATCGAAGCCCTTCGCGGCGTCTCCTTCTCGATCGGGCCGGGCGAGATCGTCGGCTACATCGGCCCCAACGGCGCGGGCAAGTCGACGACCGTCAAGATCATGTGCGGTATCCTGGTCCCCGACTCGGGAACTTGCCTCATCCGCGGCCGCGTCCCCTGGAAGGACCGCAAGGCCCACGTCGCCCGCATAGGAGCCGTCTTCGGCCAGCGCAGCCAGCTGTGGTGGGACGTGCCGGTCCTCGATTCCTTCGAGCTCCTGCGCGACATCTACAAAGTGTCCGCCGCCGATTATTCCCGTAACCTGGAGGAGCTCGCCGAGGCCCTCGGCCTCTCCCCCTTCCTCGACATGCCCGCCCGCTCCCTGAGCCTGGGCCAGAGGATGCGATGCGAGATGGCCGCCAGCCTCCTCCACGGGCCCGACATCCTCTTCCTCGACGAGCCGACCATCGGCCTCGACGCTCCCTCGAAGCTCGCGTTGCGCGCCTTCATCGAGCGCGTTAACCGCGAGCGCGGCGTCACCGTCGTGCTGACCACCCACGACGTCCACGATATCGAGGCGCTGGCCAAGCGGGTCATCCTGATCGGCCGCGGCCGGATCCTCTACGACGGGGACTTCGATCGCCTCGTCTCGGGAGGCGGAGGGAGCCTCGAGGAGGCGATGGCCGCGGTCTACGGGGAGCACGGGCTGGCGTGAAGGCCTACCTCGCCTACTTCCGCATGCGCTTCGCGCGCGGCCTCGCGTACAGGACCGCGGCCTGGGCCGGGGCGGCCACCCAGTTCTTCTGGGGCTTCGTCCTCATCATGGTCCTCCAGGCCTTCGCCAAGGCCGGCGGCTCTCCCCTCGACTCCCGCCAGATCGCGTCCTATATCTGGCTCCAGCAGGCCTTCCTGGCCCTCATCGTCGTCTGGTTCAGGGATTCCGAGCTGCAGTCGGCCATCGTCGCCGGCGACGCGGCCTACGAGCTCTGCCGT
Organism: uncultured Treponemataceae bacterium; assembly: GCA_964410245.1. GTDB lineage: Bacteria > Spirochaetota > Spirochaetia > Treponematales > Rectinemataceae > CAZXXZ01. Next base: position 4,089 of record CAYPHO010000157.1, read on the forward strand.
CCCGCCGACGTCTACGCCCTCTGGTTCTCCCGCCTCGCGGCGGGGCGCCTCGCGGCGGCCTGCCTGCGCTGCTTCCCCATCCTCCTGGTCGGCTTCCTCCTGCCCGAGCCCTACGCCCTGGGCCCGCCCGCTTCGGCGGCCGCGGCCGCCTATTTCATCCTTAGCCTGGCGATGGGCCTCGCCCTCATCGTGTCGATCACCATGTTCTCCTACATCCTCTGCGTCGTCTCCTTGACGCCGCACACGCCCTTCCTCCTCCTCGCGCCGATCTTCGAGCTCGCCTCGGGCATGGTCATCCCGCTTCCCTTCATGCCCCAAGCGCTCAGGGCCATCCTCGAGGCCCTGCCCTTCAGGCTCTGCGTAGACCTGCCCCTGCGCATCTACTCGGGATCGATCGCCGTCGGCGAGGCGCCGCGCCTCATCGCGCTCCAGCTCCTCTGGATCGCGATCCTCGCGCCCCTCGGCCGCGCCGCGCTGGGACGCGCCCTGCGCGGCGCCCGTATATCGGGAGGCTGAGATGAGGCTCCTCTTCCGCTACCTTCGCGTCGCGGCCCAGGGCCAGCTGCGCTACCGCTCGACCCTGGGCATGTCGCTCTTCGTCCAGCTCGCCCTCCCGGCCTCGATGCTCGCCGGCATCTGGATGCTCTTCGCCCGCTTCGGGAGCCTGGGCGGATGGAGCGCCCCCGAGGCCCTGCTCTGCTTCGCCGTCGTGCACGCGGCGTTCGCCCTGGCCGAGCTCGGCTCGAGGGGCTTCGATTCCTTCTCGGCCATCCTGTCCGGCGCCGAGTTCGACCGCATGCTCGTGCGGCCCCGATCCCTAGTCCTGCAGGTCCTCGGCTCGAGGCTCGACCTCGCCCGCTTCGCCCGCCTGGGCGTCGCCATCGCCGTCCTCGCCTACGTCGCGTCGGGCGGCGGCATCGCCGGCTCCTCGCTCGACATCGAGTGGACCGCGCCGAAGATCGCCGTCCTCGCCCTCATGATCGCCTGCGGCGCCCTCCTCTTCTCGGGCCTCTTCATCCTCGGCGCGGCCTTCGCCTTCGTCACCGTGGACGGGCTCGAGGCCGTGAACATCCTCACCGACGGCGGCAGGGAAATGTGCCAGTACCCGATCTCGATCTACGAAGCGCCCTTCAAGTCCTTCTTCACCTTCGTCGTGCCCTTCGCCTGCGTGAACTACCTGCCCCTGCTCTACGTCCTCGGCAAGGGCGGGGGCCTCGCCGCCGCGCTGTGCCCGCTGGCCGGCGCCGCCTTCGTCCTGCCCTGCCTCGCCGCCTGGCGCGCCGGCGTCCGCCGCTACGCATCGACGGGCTCGTAAGGCCATGGCAACGTCCGGGGAAGGACACCTTCGCCAAGGTTTCCTTCCCCGGCCCCCATCCTTCCAAGGCGATGGCCGAGGCCCTGCCGAGGCCCTGCCCGTGTAGCCAATCTCCCCTTTACTTCGATATCCTATCGCCATGACCGTACGCGAAAGGGCCGCGCTCGCGAAGGGCGCGGCGGAAGCGATGCTCGCCCTCGGCGCGGATACCCGCGACCGGGCGCTGGCCGCGATCGCCGAGGCGCTGGCCGCCTCCTCGGCCGAGATAGCGAAGGCCAACGAAGCCGACCTCGATCAGGCGAAGCGGGACGGCCTGCCGGGCCCCTTGCTCAAGCGCCTGGCCTTCGACGAGCGCAAGCGCGCCCTCGCCCTCGAGGGCATCGCCTCGCTCAGGCGCCTGAGCGATCCGCTCGGCCGCGTCCTCTCGGCCCGCCTCCTCGACGAGGGCCTTGCGCTCAGGCAGGTGACCTGCCCCATCGGCCTTATCTGCATGATCTTCGAGTCCCGTCCCGACGCCCTGGTGCAGATGGCCACCCTCTGCGCGAAGTCGGGCAACGCGGTGCTCCTGAAGGGAGGCCGCGAGGCCGCGCGCTCGAACCGCCTCCTGGGCGACATCGTCGCCGCGGCCGGCGAGAAGGCGGGGCTGCCCGCGCATTGGCTGACCATCCTCGAGACCCGCGAGGAGATCGCCGAGCTCATCGAGCTGGACGACCTGGTGGACCTGGTCGTGCCCCGCGGCTCGAAGGAATTCGTCGCCTCGATCCAGCGGAAGAGCAGGATCCCCGTCATGGGCCACTCGGACGGGGTCTGCCACGTCTACCTGCACGAGGACGCCGACCCCGCCATGGCCGTCGCCGTGGCCGTCGACAGCAAGGCCCAGTCGCCCGCGACCTGCAACGCCGCCGAGGTCCTCCTGGTCCACTCCTCCTTCGCCGGGCGGGGATTGCCCGCGGTCGCCCGCGCCCTGCGCGAGGCCAAGGTGCGCCTTCATCCCTGCGCCCGCGCCGCGGCCGTCCTCGAGGCCGCCGGGTTCCGCCCCGGTGAGGGCGAGGCCGACGCCGCCGATCCTTCGCGTTGGGCGATACAGGAAGGCGGCTGGTCCGTCGAGTACCTCGACTACGAGATGTCGATCAAGGTCGTCGATTCCCTGGGCGAGGCGATCGCCCATATCAACGAGTTCGGCTCCCGCCACACCGACTCCATCGTGTCCGCATCGGGCGAGGCGGCCGCGCGCTTCATGGAAGGCGTCGATTCATCCTCGGTCTACCATAACGCCTCGACCCGCTTCGCCGACGGCTACGTCTACGGCCTCGGCGCCGAGATCGGCATCTCGACGGGCAAGCTCCACGCCCGCGGCCCCGTCGGGCTCGAGGGACTGTGCACCTATAAGTGGAAGCTCTCCGGATCGGGCAACGTCCTCTCGGACTACGCCTCCGGGAAGAAGCGCTACCTGCATAAGGACATCGAGGGGGAAGGCCGATGAGCGCGGCCGGCGAGGAGAGGGCCCGCGCCTCGCTCGCGGACGCGCGCCGCATCGTCGTCAAGATCGGCACGAACACGATCATCAGGCCCGGCGATCCCGAGGGCCCCGCGGAGGGGCGGGCTCCCGGCGAGCCCGGCGGCGTCGACGACGAGTACCTGGGCGCGGCGGCCGCGCAGATCGCCGAGCTCGTCCGCTCGGGCAGGCAGCTCATCGTGGTCACCTCGGGGGCGATAGGAATGGGGGCCCTGGAGCTGGGGATCTCGCGCCGGGTCACCGAGCTGCGGATGCGCCAGGCCTGCGCCGCCGTGGGGCAGATCGCCCTCATGGACGCGTACAAGAGGGCCTTCGCGGCCTTCGGCCTCACTCCCGCGCAGATCCTGGTGACGCGCGAGACCTGGGACGACCGGGCCGCCTACCTCAACCTGCGCGCCTCGGTCGAGGCCCTCCTCGACGCCGGCGTCGTGCCCGTATTCAACGAGAACGACGTCGTCTCGACCGCCGAGATCGGCAACGCCTTCGGCGACAACGACCAGCTCTCGGCCCTGATCGCCAGCAAGGCCGACGCCGAGCTCCTCGTCATCCTCTCCGACGTCGACGCCTTCTACGACGCCGACCCCAGGACCGACCCCGGGGCCAGGCCGATCACCTACGTCGACGAGGTCACGCGCGAGATCGCCGCCGCCGCGGGCGGGCGGGGCAGCGAGTTCTCGACCGGCGGCATGGCCACCAAGCTCAAGGCCGT
>CAYPHO010000158.1:0-7581 GCA_964410245.1 uncultured Treponemataceae bacterium
GCATGGCGCGTAGGATAGCGATACTCGACACGACGCTGCGCGACGGCGGGAGGGCCTCGGGCTTCGGCATGTGCCTCGACGAGAAGCTCGAGGTGGCGCGCCGCCTGGCCCGTCTCGGCGTGGACGTGATCGAGGCCGGCAGGCCCGCGGCCGGGCAGGAAGAGCGGGCGGCAGTCCGCGAGATCGCCCGCCTCGTGCGCGGCCCCGTTATCGCGGCCGCGGCCCGAGCCTCGGACGACGAGATCGACGCGGCTTGGGACGCGGTTCGCGGGGCCGAGCGGCCGCGGCTGCACGTCATGCTCGGCTCCTCGCCCGAGCGGCTGGAGCGCGAGCTCGGAGCAGCGCGGGGCGAGGCCCTGGCGCGCGCCGCCGCGGCCGTCAGCCGCGCCAGAGCGCTCTGCCCCGAGGTGGAGTTCTCAGCGTCGGACGCGACCCGCGCCGATCCCGCTTTCCTGCGCGAGCTGCTCGCGGCTGCGATAGCGGCGGGCGCGGGCGTCGTCAATGTGGCGGATACCGTCGGCCGCGCCCTGCCGGAGGAATTCGCCGCGCTGATCCGAAGCCTTTTATCCGAGGTTCCGGGCATCGCGCGCGCGACGCTCTCGGTCCACTGCCACGACGACCTCGGGCTGGCGACGGCTAACAGCGTGGCGGCTATCGGAGCGGGCGCCGGACAGGTCGAGTGCGCCGTCAACGGCTTGGGCGACCGCGCCGGCAATGCGGCCCTCGAAGAGATAGTGATGGCGATAGCGACTCGTCGGGATTATCTGGATGCTTTCACCGACGTGGACACGACGGGATTATACGGAAGCTCGAAGCTCGTGCAGGCCGTCACCGGCGTCCGAGCCCGGCCGAACAAGGCCGTGGTCGGCGACTACGCTCTCGGCATAGTCAGCCCCGAGTCGGTAGGCCGCATAGGCGACCGCGCGGCGCAGGGACGGGCGGCGCTCGGCCGCAAATCGGGCCGCCGCGCCTTCGAGGAGCGGCTGGCGCTTCTCGGGTACGAGCTCCGCTCGGAGCCGCTGTCGAGGCTCTATGCCGAGTTCAAGATCCTCGCGGACCGCAAAGGCGCGGTGACGGACCGCGATTTGGAAGCCCTGGCCCTCGGAGAGACGGCGCGCGCTCCCGAGTCCTTCCGGCTCGAGCGCTTCGTGGCGAACTCGGGGACCGGCATCGCGTCCACGAGCGCCGTAAAGCTCGCCCTGCCCGACGGCGGCTCCGTCGAGCGGGTCGCCGCGGGGGACGGGCCCGTCGACGCGGCATTCAAGGCTATCGATCGAATCGTCGGCTTCAAGCCGGTCCTCGAGCACTTCGCGATCGACGCGGTTACCGAGGGCCGCGACGCGCAGGGAGAGGCGAGGGTGAGGGTCAGATACGACGGAAGAAGATACAACGGGCGCGGCCTGTCGACGGATGTCGTCGAGGCGAGCGTACTCGCGTACCTGGCGGCCATGAACGCCATGGCCGGAGAGAGGGAGGCGGATTATGGGACGGATAGCGTTTCTTGACTCCACGCTGCGCGACGGAGCGCAGGGCGAGGGCATCAGCTTCTCGGTCGCGGACAAGATAGCCATCGTCCGCACCCTCGATGGGCTCGGCGTCGATCTGATCGAGGCGGGGAACCCCGGCTCGAATCCGAAAGACCTGGAGTTCTTCAAGGAGGCGCGGGCTATCGAGCTGAAGAGCGCCCGCTTGGCGGCCTTCGGCTCCACGCGTAGGCGCGGCGTCTCCTGCGAGGACGACGACGCGCTCAAGAGCCTCCTCGAAGCGGGCACCGAGGTCGTGGTGATCTTCGGCAAGAGCTGGGACCTCCACGTCAAGGAGGTCCTTAAGGCGAGCCTGGACGAGAACCTCGAGATGATCGAGAGCACAGTCGCCTTCCTCAAGGCCTCGGGCCGCCGCGTCATCTACGACGCCGAGCACTTCTTCGACGGCTGCGCCGCCGACCCGCTCTACGCCTTCGCGACGCTGAAGGCCGCGGCCGGGGCCGGGGCCGAGTGCCTGGTGCTCTGCGACACGAACGGCGGGAGCCTCCCGGACCGCGTCGCGGAGCTGACCGCCCGCGCAGTCGCCGAGGCGGGAGCCGCGATCGGCATCCACGCGCACAACGACTCGGGCCTCGCCGTGGCCAATAGCCTCGCCGCGATCAAGGCGGGAGCGTCGCACGTGCAGGGTACCTTGGTCGGCTTCGGCGAGAGGTGCGGCAACGCGAACCTCTCGACCATCGCCGCCGACGTCTCCTTCAAGATGGGCCTCGAGTGCCTCCGCCCGGATTCGATGGCGATGCTCTCGCACGCGACCAGGCGGGTCGCCGAGATCGCCAACGTGACCATGGACGAGGGCATGCCCTACGTCGGCGTGCGCGCCTTCGCGCACAAGGCGGGCATGCACGTCGACGCGGTCCTCAAGACCTCGCTGTCCTTCGAGCACGTCTCGCCGGAGGCGGTGGGCAACGAGCGCCGCATCCTGGCCAGCGAGGTCGGCGGCAGGTCGGTCATCCTGGAGCGGATGAGGAAGCTCGACCCGAGCGTGACCAAGGACTCGCCCGTCGTCGCCCAGGTCGTGAAGCGGCTGAAGGAGATGGAGCGGCTGGGCTACCAGTTCGAGGGCGCCGACGCGAGCCTCGAGCTCCTGATGCGCAAGGCGGCGGGGAAGTACAAGCCCTTCTTCGAGCTGGGGCATTACCGCATCATCGGCGAGCAGCCGACTCCCGGCAAGCTCTCGTCCCAAGCCATGGTGAAGATCCACGTCGACGGCGAGAACGCGATAACCGCCGCCGAGGGCGACGGCCCCGTGCACGCCCTCGACCTCGCCCTGCGCAAGGCGCTGGAGCGCTTCTATCCATCGCTCGCCAACATGCGGCTGACCGACTTCAAGGTGCGCGTCCTCGACTCGAAGGGCGCGAGCGGCGCGGCGGTCCGCGTCCTCATCGAGAGCTCGGACGGGGAGGGCGCCTGGACCACCGTCGGCGCCTCGACCGACATCATCGAGGCGAGCTACATCGCCCTGGTCGATTCCATCGAGTACAAGCTGATCAACGACATCGAGAAGCGCTACAAGACCTATATGTGAAGCCGCGGCCGAGGCCGGGAGCATGGAGGAACAGATGAAGTACAGGATCGCGACGATTCACGGAGACGGCATCGGGCCCGACGTCGTCGACGCGGCGATAGCGGCGCTCGACGCGGTGGCCGCGCGCTTCTCCTTCGAGGTCGAGTACGCCGAGGCGCCGATGGGCGGCCGCGCGATAGACGATTTCGGCCTTCCCCTGCCCGAGTCCTCGCTCGCCGCCTGCAAGGCCGCCGACGCCGTCCTCCTGGGCGCCGTGGGCGGGCCCAAGTGGGACGTCCTGCCCGGCAACTTGAGGCCCGAGGCGGGCCTCCTGGGCCTGCGCGCCGGCATGGGCGTCTTCGCGAACCTGCGGCCCGCCTTCATGTTCCCCCAGCTCGCCGGGGCCTGCCCCCTCCGTCCCTCCATCGTCGAGGGAGGCCTGGATATCCTGGTCGTGCGCGAGCTGACCGGCGGCATCTACTTCGGCGAGCGCGGCCGAAGCCCCGACGGTAACTCGGCATGGGACACGGAGCGCTATTCGATACCGGAGATCGAGCGCATCCTGAAGGTCGGCTTCGAGGCGGCGGCGGGCCGGAGCGGCCGGCTCTGCGTCGTCGACAAGGCGAACGTACTCGAGTCCTCCCGACTTTGGAGGGAGACCGCCCAGGCGATGGGGAAGAAGTGGCCGAAGGTCGCGCTCTCCTTCATGTACGTCGACAACGCCGCCATGCAGCTGGTGAAGAACCCCAGGCAGTTCGACGTCATCGCCACGAGCAATATCTTCGGCGACATCCTCTCGGACGAGGCCAGCATGATCACCGGATCGATCGGCATGCTGGCCAGCGCCAGCGTCGGCGCGTCGCGGCCCGACGGCCGCCCCGGCCCCGGCCTGTACGAGCCTATCCACGGCTCGGCCCCCGACATCGCGGGCCAGGACAAGGCCAATCCCCTGGCGACCATACTCTCGGTCGCGATGATGCTCCGCTACTCGCTCGCTCGCGAGGCCGAGGCCAAGGCGATCGAGGCGGCGGTATCCTCGGTACTGGACCGGGGCATGCGCTGCGCGGACATCGCCGCGGGCGCGCCGAGCGAGAAGGTCGTCGGCACCCGCGAGATGGGCGCGGCAGTCGTCGAGGCGATCAAGGGAGGCAGGCGATGAAGAGCGACGTCATGAAGAAGGGAGTCGAGCGGGCCCCGCACCGCTCCCTCCTGAAGGCGATAGGATACACGGACGAGGAGATCGCCCGGCCCCTGGTCGGCGTCGCCAATTCCTTCAACGAGATCATTCCGGGCCATATCCACCTAAGGACCGTCGTCGACGCAGTGAAGGCCGGCATCCGGAGCGCGGGCGGCACGCCCGTCGAGTTCCCCTCGATCGGCGTCTGCGACGGCATCGCCATGGGCCACGAGGGCATGAAGTACTCCCTGGCCTCGCGCGAGCTGATCGCCGACTCGGTCGAGACGATGGCGACCGCCCACGCCCTCGACGCCCTCGTCCTCGTGCCCAACTGCGACAAGATCGTGCCCGGCATGCTCATGGCCGCCGCGCGGCTCAACCTGCCGACGGTCGTCGTCTCCGGCGGCGCGATGATGCCGGGCAGGCTGGGCGGCGTCGACATCGACCTCAACTCTGTCTTCGAGGCGGTGGGCAAGGTCAGCGCCGGGAAGATGGCCGAGTCCGAGCTCGCGGCCTACGAGAACGCGGCCTGCCCCGGCTGCGGCTCCTGCTCGGGCATGTTCACGGCCAACAGCATGAACTGCCTGACCGAGGTCCTGGGCATGGGCCTGCCGGGCAACGGCACCGCGCCCGCCGCCTCGGCCGAGCGCGTCAGGCTGGCGAAGGCCGCGGGCGCCCTGGTCATGCGCGTCCTGGAGAGCGGCCCGCGCCCACGCGACATCCTGAACGATCGGCAGTTCCGCAACGCCCTCGCGGTCGACATGGCCCTGGGCTGCAGCACGAACTCGATGCTCCACCTGCCCGCGATCGCCCGCGAGGCCGGGGTCGTCCTCGACCTCGGCATGGCCAACGAGGTGGCGGCCAAGACGCCCAACCTCTGCCATCTCGCGCCCTCGGGGCCCCACCACATCGTCGACCTGCACGAGGCCGGCGGCGTCTTCGCCGTCATCCGGCAGCTCCTGAAGAAGGGCCTCGTCGACGGCTCGGCGCCGACCGTTTCCGGGAAGACGATAGGCGAGCTCGCCGCCGCCGCTCCCGAGGCCGACGGCAAGGTCATACGAAAGATCGAGGACCCCTATTCCGCGACGGGCGGCATCGCCGTGCTCCGCGGCAACCTCGCGCCCGGCGGCGCCGTGGTGAAGCGCGCGGCGGTCCTCCCCGGCATGATGAGGCACAAGGGGCCGGCGCGGGTCTTCGATTCCGAGGACCAGGCGAACCAGGCCGTCCTGGGCGGCGAGACGAAGCCGGGCGACGTCATCGTCATCCGCTACGAGGGCCCCCGCGGCGGGCCCGGCATGCGCGAGATGCTCCAGGCGACGAGCGCCCTGGCCGGCATGGGCCGGGACTCGGATACCGCCCTCATCACCGACGGGCGTTTCTCCGGCGCGACGAGGGGCGCGGCCATCGGCCACGTCTCGCCCGAGGCCGCCGCGGGCGGGCCCATCGCCCTGGTCCGCGAGGGCGATACGATATCGATCGACATCGACTCAGGCAAGCTCGAGCTCGAGGTGAGCGAGTCCGAGCTCGAGCGCCGCCGCGCCGAATGGAAGGCGCCCGAGCCGAGGATCAAGTCGGGCTGGATGGCGCGTTATGCGGCGATGGTCACCTCGGCCGAGACCGGCGCCGTGCTCCGAGTGCCCGGAGGCACGAAATGAAGATGAACGGAGCGAGGATCGTCGTCGAGACGCTGATAGAGCGCGGCGTCGACACCGTGTTCGGCTTCCCCGGCGGCACCATCCTCAACGTCTACGACGAGCTGTACAAGTGCTCGGACCGGATCAGGCACATCCTGACCTCGCACGAGCAGGGCGCGGCCCACGCCGCCGACGGCTACGCGCGCTCGACGGGCAAGGTCGGGGTGGTCATGGCCACGAGCGGCCCGGGCGCGACGAACCTCGTGACCGGCATCGCGACCGCCTACATGGACTCGTCTCCCCTGGTCGCGATCACCTGCAACGTTCCCCGCAAGCTCCTGGGCAAGGACAGCTTCCAGGAAGTGGATATCGCGGGCATCACCATGCCCGTCACCAAGCACAACTACATCGTCAAGGACATCGAGGTCCTGGCGGATACGCTGAGGCAGGCCTTCGAGATCGCGTCATCGGGACGCAAGGGCCCCGTCCTCGTCGACATCACGAAGGACGTCACGGCGGCCGAGGCCGAATGGAGGCCCGCCGCGGATGGCGAGGCCTCGCCGGCCGTCGACGCCCGCTTCGGCCCCAAGCCCCCGCGCAGGCCCTCGGACGCCCAGATCGCCGAGGCCGCCGACCTGATCGCCCGGTCGCGCGCCCCATTCATCTACGCCGGCGGCGGCGTCGTCTCGAGCGGGGCCTCGGCCGAGCTGGCCGCCCTCGCCGAGCGCCTCCGCTCCCCCGTCGCGCTGAGCCTCATGGGCCACGGGGCCTTCCCCTCGCGGCACCCCCTCTTCACGGGCATGATCGGCATGCACGGGACCAAGGCCTCCAACATGGCCGCGAGCCGCGCCGACCTCATCATCGCCGTCGGGGCGCGCTTCTCGGACCGCGTCGTCTCGGACGTCGCGCGCTTCGCGAAGCAGGCCCGCATCCTCCACCTCGACATCGATCCGGCCGAGATCAACAAGAACGTGGCAAGCAGCCTGTCCCTCGTCGGTGACCTCAAGGACAGCCTCGCGCGGCTCCTGGGCCGCGTCGAGGCGCGGGAGGCCTCGGGATGGAACGGCGACGTCGAGGCCTGGAAGGCCGAGGTCCCCTCGGCCCACGCGCGCGACGCCGAGCTCCATCCGCGCTTCATACTGGAAACGATAGGCGAGAGGGTCGGGCCCGAGGCAATCGTCGCGACCGAGGTCGGCCAGCACCAGATCTGGACCGCCCAGTTCTTCCCCTTCGCGCGTCCGCGCAGCTTCATCAGCTCGGGAGGCCTGGGGACCATGGGCTTCGGGACCGGCGCGGCCATGGGCGCCCAGGTCGGCAACCCCGACCGGCAGGTCGTGCATATCGCGGGCGACGGCTCCTTCCGCATGAACTGCAACGAGCTCTCGACCATCGCGCACTACCGGCTGCCCATACTCATCGTCGTCATGAACAACGGGACCCTGGGCATGGTCAGGCAGTGGCAGTCCCTCTTCTACAAGGGACGGTACTCGAACACGGACCTGGACCGCGGGCCCGACTTCGTCAAGCTGGCCGAGGCCTACGGCCTCCGCGGCTTCCGCGCGTCGAACGAGGGCGAGTTCTCCCGGGCCCTCGACGCGGCCCTCTCGGAGCGATCGGCCGCCGTCATCGACTGCCGCCTCGACATCGACGAGAAGGTCCTGCCCATGGTTCCCTCCGGAAAGCCCATCGACGAGCTGATGCTGGAGCCCCCGGAGGAATGAG
>CAYPHO010000159.1:0-7557 GCA_964410245.1 uncultured Treponemataceae bacterium
GACTACGCGATGCAGGACGCGATCTCGCCGATCGTCGACTTCATCGACGCGCTGAACAACTGGTACATCCGCCGCTCGCGCCGGCGCTTCTGGCGGCCCGCCGAGGCCGGGCGCGATTCCGACAAGGCAGAGGCCTACGCCACGCTCCGCCGCGTCCTCGTGCGGCTGGCGACGGCGGCCGCGCCCTTCGCGCCCTTCATCGCCGAGGCGATCTGGCGCAACCTCCGCGCCGAGGGCGAGCCCGAGTCGATCCATCTCCTCGACTGGCCCGCCTACGAGGAGAAGCTGCGCGACGAGGAGCTCGAGCGCAAGATGGCCTCGGTCCGCCACGCGGTCTCGATGGGCCGCGCCCTGCGCGTGCAGAACGACGTCAAGATCCGCCAGCCCCTGGCCTCGGTCCACATCGTCACGCGCGACGGGAGTGAGCGCGCGACCCTCATGGAGATGGAGGAGATCCTCCGAGACGAGCTCAACGTGAAGCGCGTCGCCTTCCGCGAGGACGAGGAGGAGCTGGTCGAGTACTCGGCCAAGGCGAACTTCCGCGTCCTGGGCAAGGAGCTCGGGAAGGACATGAAGGCGGCGGCCGAGAAGATCGAGAAGTTCACCGGCCGCGAGATCGCGAGCCTCCTCGAGGGCGCCGTCCTCGAGCTCGAGGTCGCGGGAAAGGCCGTGGAGATCACCAAGGACAAGGTCGACATCCGAAGGTCCGAGCGCGAGGGCCTCAAGGTCCTGAACGAGGGAAGCCTGACCCTGGCCCTCGACACCGAGATATCGGGCGAGCTACTCGCCGAGGGCTACGTCCGCGACCTGGTGCGCGGCGTGCAGAACCTCCGCAAGGAGGCCGGGCTCGAGGTCACGGACCGGATCAAGCTCCACGTCGCCGGCGACCCCGACTTGAAGAAGGCCCTCGACGAGTTCGCGGACTTCGTGCGCTCGGAGACGCTCGCCTCTTCCCTATCCTGGGCCGAGGGCCCCGCGGTCCCGGGCGGCGCGGGCGCCTTCTCCGACATCGAGGCCGGCGACAAGGTCTGGCGCGCCAGCGTGTCCAAGGCGTAACAAGAGAAGATCGAGAGATTCACCACGGAGACACGGAGTCCAGCCACGGAGCGAAGCCTAGTGAGGCGTAAGCCGAGCGTTTGATCACGGAGAAGAAAAAAAGGCGATAGAATCTCATCGGTTCATCTGCCTTCCATTTTTCTCTCGTTGATTCCCTCCGTGATCTCCTCTCCCCTCCGTGTCTCCGTGGTGAAGCTTATGGAGTGAGCATGCTTTCTACTTCGAGCCGCGACGCGCGGGACTACAAGCTCTTCCTGGCGGCCACGATATTCGTGGGGCTGGGGACCTGCGTCAACTCGTCGATCTTCAACAACTACCTCAAGGACGTCTTCAATCTCGACGTCGCCAGGCGCACCTTCCTCGAGCTGCCCCGCGAGATGCCGGGCTTCCTGGTCAGCCTCATGGTGGCTTCGCTGGCCGCGCTGGGCGAAGTCAGGATCGCCATGATCGCGAATATCGCCGCGAGCCTGGGCATGCTGGCCCTGGGCTGGATACCGGCCTCATTCGCCCTCATGGTGACGTCGACCTTCGTCTACAGCTCGGGGCAGCACGTCTACATGCCGCTCTCGAGCGCCGTCGGCATGAGCTTCGCCGCGAGCGGGAGGGAAGGCTCGGCACTGGGCAGGATCAACGCGACCAACACGGCCGCCATGCTCGGCGGAACGCTGGTACTCCTCGGCTTGCTGAAGCTCGTCAAGCTCTCGTACGCGGCGGCCTTCACCGCGGGGGCGGCCTTCTACCTCGCCGCGGCATGCGCCCTCCTGGCCATGAGCCCCAGGCGCGCCCCGGGCAAGCCGCGGCGGCTGGTCCTCAAGAAGCGCTACTCGCGCTACTACGTCCTCTCCCTGCTCTACGGCGCGCGCAAGCAGCTCTTCATCACCTTCGGCCCATGGATGCTGGTCGACCTGTTCCGGCAGGGAGTCCAGACGATGACCTTGATTTCGCTCATCGTGTCGGCGGCCATGATCGGCGCCCAGGCCCTCGCGGGCAGGCTGACCGACCGCTTCGGGCCCAGGGCCGTCCTGGGCGGCGAGGCCTTCGTGACGATATTCGTCTGCCTGATCTACGCATTCGCGCCCGAGCTCCTGCCCCCCGGCGCCGCGCTGATCGTGGTCGCCGCCTGCTTCGTCGTCGACCAGGCCTCGAACGCGGTCCACATGTCCAGGGCCGTCTACGCGAGCAGGATAGCCGAGACCCCGTCCGACGTCTCGCCGACCCTGTCGATCGGCATCAGCATCGACCACGTCGCCTCGATGACGATCCCGATGATCGGGGGCCTCGCGTGGATGGGCGGGGGCGCCCAAGGCTACCGCTGGGTCTTCCTGGGCGGGGCGGCGATCGCCGCGGTGAATTTCGCGGTCACCAGGGGAATCCCCAGGGTCGCGCAAGCCCGTCCTTGACGGCGGGCCTCAGCCGCGGCGCGCGTCGTCGCGGAGGGCGGCCCCGCGCGACCCTTCCGCCTCGCCCGATCCTTCCGCGCCGCGCGATCCCGACTCGCCCGCGAGGCGGGCGATCCCTTCCATGGTCTCCGGGGACAGGTAGTGCTCGATGCGGCAGGCGTCCTGCTCGGCGACGCCGGGGTCGACGCCGACGACGTCGCGGAGGAAGGCGGTCAGTAGGACGTGGCGCCTGCGGATCTCCGCCGCGGCGTCCCTGCCCTCCTGGCTCAGGACGATGTCCCCGTAATGCTGGTGCCGCACGAGGCCGCGGCTCTCGAGCTCGTGGAGGGCCGCGTGGACCGAGGGCTTCGAGACGCCCATCTCGCGCGCGATATCGGTCACACGGGCCCCGTTCGGCCTCTCGGCGAGCAGATCGATCGTCTCGAGGTACATCTCCAGGCTTTCGGTCATCGGCTCGCGCCTCCTCCCGATACTATACCCTTGCGGCCGGCGGCATGCTACTATCGCGGTAATATCGAGAGAATAGGAGGAAGCCTATGAATCGCGCGTCGCGCACGGCCGGGCTCCTTATGCCATTAGCGGCGGCGATCGTCCTCGCCGCGTCCTGCGCCTCGGGACCGCCCGAGCCGGCTGCCGCGCCGGCGCCCGAGCCGGCGGCCCTCCCCGCCCAGGCGGCCCCGGGCGAGCCCGACGCGGGCCTCGACGCGCTCCTCGCCGACGCGAAAGCGCTCAAGAAGAAAGCCTTCGACCTAAAGCTCTACGAGGAGCTCGGCGACGACTACCGGGCCGCGGACGCCCTGCTGGCGAAGGGCCAGGAAGCCTACGACGCGGGGGACGGGGCGGCGGCGAGGGATAGGCTCGAGGCCGCGGCCGCGGCCTTCCGCTCGCTCATAGGCAAGGGCCTCTCCGAGCTGACCTCGATCCGCAAGCGCGAGGCCGAGGATATGAGGACCCGGGCCATCGAGGCCGAGGCCGAGGGCCGCGCGGCGGACCGGCTCGAGGCGGGCGACGAGGCCTTCGTCGGTGCCGAGTCGCTGGCCATGGACGGCGAGGCCGAGGGATCCATAGCGGCCTACGAGGGCGCGCGGCTCTTCTACGAGATCGCGTATAGGCGCTCTACGGCCTCCGCTCTCGCCGACGAGATCGAGGCGAAGGACTACTCGCGCTGGGACTCGGGTAACTACGCGCTCGCCATGGAAAAGCTCGAGGCCGAGGAGGCGCTCTGGTCCTCAGAGGATGCCGTTCGCCGGGCCGAGGCCCTCGACGCCCTCGAGGAAGCGATCCTCAGGCTCAATCTCGTCATCCAGATCGGGAGGGAGTCGATCGCCTCGGCCGCGCGCGAGAACGCCGAGGCGTCGAAGTACCGGTCTGACGACATAAAGGCCGGCGTGGCCGCGCGGGAAGAATACGAGTCGGCCCTGTCCGCCATGGGCGACGCGGACTCGCTGTTCAAGCTGAAGGAATACGAGGCCGCGGCGGAAGCCTACGCGCTCTCGATGTCGGCCTTCGACCGCGCCTTCGAGATCGCGGCCGAGAAGCGCACGCGCGCGTCGGAGGCGATGCGGCGCGCGGAAGAGGCCGCCGCCGACAGCGGGCGCAAGGCCGACGAGGCCGATCCGATCGTGAACGCCGATCTGCCTTGAGGAGGCCGGAAGTGAAGAGACTTGCGTTGACGCTCGCGGCCCTCGCGGCCGCCGCGTCCCTCGGGGCGCAGAGCCTCAAGGACAACTCGTACTACCAGCAGAGCCTCGAGCTCATCGCCCTGTCCCAGTCCGCCTTCGACGAGGGCGACTACGACGCGTCCGCCGAGTACGCGGCCAGGGCGAGGGAATACGCCCTCCTCTCGGACCAGTACGTCGAGAAGATGGTCGCCATCACCAGGGCGGACGAGGCCATCGACCGTGCGCGGGGGAAGATAGCCCGCGCCGAGGAGCTCGGCGCAGACGCCGCGAACCCGGGGCAATACGAGCTGGCCCTCGTCGAGATCGAGGCCGCGCGCGAGGCCTACGACGAGGAGGACTACGAGGCCGCCGAGATCAGGGCCGACTCGGCCTCCGAGTCGATCGACGCGATCGACCTCGCCGCCCTCGAGGACGGGATCCTGCCCGCCGCCTACGTCGTCAGGCTCTTCCCCGGGGACCGCGAATGCCTATGGAAGATCGCCGAGTATCCCTTCATCTACAACGACGCGAGCAAGTGGCCCCTCATCTACGAGCATAACAAGAAATCGTTCGTCGATCCGGCGAACCCGAACCTGATCGAGCCCGGCCAGGAGCTCGCCATCCCGAGCATCGCCGGCGAGGCGCGGAAGGGGACCTACGATCCGGGGAGGAAATACCCGCCCTTCACGGCGAGGAAGGAGTAACCCGATGCGAGGAAGGATAGCGCTATGCGCCGCCATGATCGCCCTGGCCGGCCTCGCCGCGGCGGCCGAGGCGAAGGCGATGAGCGTCGCCGTCAAGGAGACCCAGGTGAGGGCCAAGCCCAGCTATGTCGGCAAGGTACTGGGGACCCTCGCCTACGGGGACGCCGTGCAGGTCTCGGAGAGCAGGGACGGCTGGGCGAAGGTTTCCGCGACGGGCAAGAAGCTCGAGGGCTGGATCAACGAGTCGGCCCTGACCGCGAAGAAGATCGCGCTGAAATCGGGCTCGAGCTCGGCATCGCAAAAGGCCTCGTCCGGCGAGGCCGCCCTCGCCGCGAAGGGCTTCAGCGAGCAGATCGAATCGGAGAATCGCAAGGACTCCTCCTACGACTACGATGCCGTGGACGCCATGGAGAGAGCGACCGTCTCGCAAGAGGCGGTCGCGGACTTCCTCGAGGCCGGCTTCCTTTCGGGAGGCGAGGAATGAAGGCGCGCGCATTCGCCCTCATGGCCGCCCTCTCGATCGCGGCGCCGCTCGCGGCCGCCGGGCTCGACTTCGGATCGGCGCTCAAGGACGCGGCGAGCAAGGCCGGCGTCAAGGGAGAGGACGTGGAGGCCGTGGCGGGCGCCGCCAAGGCGGTGGCCAAGAGCGCCGAGGACATCACTCCCGAGCAGGAGTACTACATCGGCCGAGCCGTAGCCGCGAGCCTCTTGTCGACGCGGAAGCCCTACGCGAGCAAGGCCGCGAACGGATACCTGAACCTCATCGGGCGCGCCCTCGCCAACTTCTCCGAGAGGCCGGAGACATTCGGCGGATACCATTTCCTCATCATCGACTCGGACGAGATCAACGCCTTCGCGGCGCCCGGCGGCCTCGTGCTCGTCACGCGCGGCCTCCTGGGCTGCGCCTCGAGCGAGGACGCCGTGGCGGCGATACTGGCGCACGAGATCGCCCACGTGACCGGGTCGCACGGGCTCAAGGCGATCAAGAAGGACCGCCTGACCAAGGCCGTCGTCGGCGTCGGAGCCGCCGCCGCCCAGGTCCTGGGCTCCGAGGAGCTCTCCGAGCAGACGGCCGTCTTCAAGGACACGATAGGCGACATTACCGGGACCCTGGTCAACTCGGGCTACTCCCGCGACCTGGAGTTCGAGGCCGACGAGGCCGCGATCGAGAACCTGATCGCCGCCGGCTACGACCCCCGCGCCCTCGCTGAGATGCTGGGCATCATGAAGGCCAGGATCAAGGCGGGCGGCCTCGATTTCGCGAAGACCCATCCCGACCCGAAGAAGCGGATCGCAGCCGTCGAGAAGATCCTGAAGAAGAAGGAGATTCCCGCGACGGCGAGCGAGGCGGCGGCGGCTCGGCAGGCGCGCTTCAAGGCCGCCCTCGGATCGCTATGAGCGGGAAGGGCGCGCCGCGGCGCCGGATCCTCCTCGGCGCCGGGGTCGGGGCGCTCGGGGCCGCCCTGGCCCTCCTCCTCCAGCTCGCGGGGATCCTCGAGCCCTTCGAGGCGAATACCTGGGACTGGAGGGCGCGGCTCCTGGCCGGGCCGGGAGAGGCCACCTCGCGGGTCGCGACCATCCTCATCGACCAGCACAGCCTCGACTGGTGCGAGGAGAGCCTCGGGCTCTCGTGGCCCTGGCCGCGCGAGCTGTACGGCATGATCACGGACTACTGCGCCAGGGGCGGCGCCAAGGCCCTCGTATTCGACATGATCTATTCGGATCCCAGCGACTCGGCCGGGGACGACGAGAAATTCCGGGACGCGGCGCTGCGGTACGGCGGGGCAGTCGGCACGATGTTCCTCACCGCGAAGGAGAATGCCGCCGCGGCATGGGATCCCCAAATGCCCGATCCCGGAATCTCGATATCGGGACTGGACGCGTGGCTCGAGCGGGTAAAGCCGCGATCGCTTAGCTTCCCGGCCGCGGAATTCCCGACTCCCGTCGTCGGTTCCGGCATGGCCTTCCTCGCGAACGCGAACATCCTGCCGGATCCGGTCGACGGAGTCTACCGGCGCGGCCCCCTGTTCAACACCTTCGACGGCCGAGCGGTGCCGACGCAGGCCCTCGCCGCCTATCTCGCCGGCGATCCGGGTTCGCACAACCTGTCCATCGCCCCCGGAGCGCTGTCGATCGACGATCTTCGCGTCCCGATCGACTCCGAGGGCCGCGCGATCCTCCGCTACCGCGGGCCTACGATGACCCACGAGGCCAGGAACGCCGCCTGGGTTATCGAAGCCGAGATGCGCTTCCAGGACGGCGAGGAGACAGGATCCGATCCCGCTTTCCTGAAGGGAAAGTACGTCTTCCTGGGCGCCACCGCGACCGGCCTCTTCGACCTTAAGCCCACGCCGATGTCGGGATTGTATCCCGGGGTCGAGGTCAACGCGACCATGCTCGACAATCTCCTGTCGGGGGACTTCATGCGGCCCCTGCCCTCCTGGGCCTCCGTCCTCCTCGTCCTCCTCGTCTCGATCGGGGCGGGCGTCGCGGTCTCGAGCGCCTCGGGAGCGGGAAGGAGCGTCCTGGCCTACGTCGTCGTCCTGCCCCTCGCGCCCCTCTTGGGAGTCGCGGCCTACGCCGCCGGCTATTGGCTCCAGATCATCGCGCTGGAACTCGGCAGCGTGCTCTCCCTTGCCGGAGCGAGCGTCCTCTCCTACGCGACCGAGGGCAGGCAGAAGCGCTACCTCAAGGGCGCCTTCAAGCAGTACCTCTCCCCGGCCGTCATCGACCAGC
>CAYPHO010000160.1:0-5173 GCA_964410245.1 uncultured Treponemataceae bacterium
CAAGGACCATGGCCGGATGAATCCGCAGGATTTAAAGCTGAAGCTTGATGCCAAGACATTGTTAATCGCAGAAACTTGATAGTATTCATCCGGAACTAGTCGGGCCAAAAGGCCACGGCATGTGCGGCCAAGGAAGGCCGCGCCACACCCGCGGAAACGATCTACTGGTCGTTTCCGCGATGTCATTTTTATGCAGGGATGTATAAAAATGACTAAGGACCACGGCCGGATGAATCCGCAGGATTTAAAGCTGAAGCTTGATGCCAAGACGCTTTTGATAGCCGAAACCTGATCGCCGCGCGCATTGACGCGCCGACACCTATAAAGCCATGATGCATCCGATAAGGAGACATCATGGCTTTTTTCGACCTGCCCAGGGAAGAACTTCGAAAATACAAGCCTAAACGATACGAGCAGAAGGATTTCGACGCCTTCTGGTCCTCGACTCTCGGCGAGGCGAGGGCCAAGAGCCTCAGCCCGAGCTTCACGCCCTACCCGACCGGCCTCGACTGCATCGAGGCCTTCGACGTCTCCTACGCCGGATTCGGCGGGGAGCGCATCGCGGGTTGGCTCGTCCTGCCCGCTCCGGCGATCAGGAGCTCGCTGCCCGGATGCAAGGGCGGCAAGCTTCCCTGCATCGTCGAGTACCTCGGCTACGGAGGCGGCCGCGCCTTTCCCTGGGACTGGCTCTTCTGGGCTTCGGCCGGCTTCGCGCACTTCGTCATGGACAGCCGCGGCCAAGGCGCCTCCTGGTCGCCCGGGGACACGATCGACTCCGGCGCTACCGGCCCCTCGATACCCGGCTTCATGACCAGGGGCATCGACTCGCCCGGCACCTACTATTACCGCCGCATCATGGTCGATGCCGTCAGGGCGGTGGAAGCCGCCGCGAGCCACGCCGCGGTCGATCCCGACCGTATCGGCGTCACGGGAGGCTCGCAGGGCGGTGGGCTGGCAATCGCGGCGGCCGCCCTCAACGGCGGCGTGAGGCTGTTGATGCCCGACGTCCCCTTCCTCTGCCACTACCGCCGCGCGACCGAGATCAGCGACAGCGATCCCTACAACGAGATCGCGCGCTACATCCGCACCAAGCGCGACCGCGAGGAATCGGTGTTCCGCACCCTCTCCTACTTCGACGGCCTCAACTTCGCGGCGAGGACGAAGGTCCCGGCCCTCTACTCGGTAGGCCTCATGGACACGACCTGCCCGCCCTCGACCGTCTTCGCCGCCTACAACTGGCACGCCGGCAAGAAGAAGGAAATCCGCGAGTACGACTACAACAACCACGAGGGCGGCGGCACCTTCCACGCCCGCGAGCGCCTGGCCTTCGCCCGGAAGCAGCTGCTCGGATAAGCCCGAATAAGCCGAGCGGGAAAGGAAACCTTTCTAAAAGGTTTCCTTTCCCGCGCCCTATCCTTCCAAAGCGCCCCGCGATCGCGGCGGCCCCCGGCCGCGCGGCGCGCGGAATCAGTCTTCCAGGTACAGGATGATCGACTCGCTCCCGGCCAGGCGGGACGCGGGCAGCGCAGGGTCCTCCTCGGCCAGGCGCCCGACGGAGCCCAGCTTGTCGGGGCCGCGGACCAGGAAGACGCGGCGGCGAGCCCCGGACAGGGCCTCGAAGCTCAGGGTCATCCGCAGCTTGGGCGCGATCGGCGAGAAGGCCACCGCGGCCAGTCCTAGGGGCGCGGGCCTCGCGGCCCCGCCCGTTCCCTTCCAGGGAAAGAGGCTGGCGGTGTGGCCGTCGGCGCCCAGTCCCAGGAAGCACAGGTCGAAGGCGGGCTTCGCGCCCAGCGACGCGGCCAGCTCCGCCTCGTAGGCCTCCGCCGCCTCCTCGGCCGCATCCTCGGTCTCGGCCTCGGGCCAGGCCTTCACGCGGGGATAGGGATCCCAGGCGCAATCCTCGAAGGCGCGGCCGACCAGCCCGCCGTTGCGCGCGGGATCGGCGGAGCTCACGGCGCGCTCGTCGCCCAGCCAGAGCTCGGCGTCGAGGCCCGACAGGCGCTGGGCGGCCAGGGCCCTGTATACGGGCTCGGGAGTCGTGCCGCCGGACAGGCAGAGCGCCAGGCGCCCGCGGCCCGAGGAGCGCGCCAGCCGGGCCGCCTCGCGCAGCTCGCCGATTGCCGCGCCGATCCACGAGGCCGAATCCGCGAAACGGTAGAGGAGCATGGCTCAAGTATAGGACGGCCCGGCGCCGGGCGCCACGGCCGGGCGCGCCGCGGCCGCGGCTAGGAGTCCCGGGCCCCGGGGCCCTCGGGCTCGGGGCCCGGGCCGCCGGCGGCGTAGCTCTCGGGCGGCGGGGCGCCCTCCCAGGCGGCCTCCAGGGCGTCGACGATGCGCCAGGCCTCCTCGGCCTCGTCCGCGCGGATGAACAGCGTCGAGTCGCCCGCCAGGGCGTCCGCGAGCAGCCGCTCGTAGGCCTCGGGGAAGTAGTCCTCGTTGCCCTCCCGGTAGGCGAAGCGCAGCTCGCTCGGCCCCACGCGCGCGGCCCCTGGCACCTTGGCGTTGAAGCGCAGGGCCATGCCCTCGTCGGGCTGGACGCGGATGGCGAGCGCGTTAGGCGAAAGCGCTTCTCCGCACCAGCCCGAGAAGAGGGTCGCGGGCGGCCTGCGGAAGTTCACGCGGATCTCGCTCATGCGCCGGTCCAGGGCCTTCCCGGTGCGCAGGACGAAGGGCACGCCCGCGAACCTCCAGTTGTCCACCTCGAGCCGCAGGGAGACGTAGGTCTCCGTCGTCGAGCCGGGCGCGACCTTGGGCTCGTCGCGGTAGGCCCGGCAGCTCCCGCCGCCCGCGAGGACGCCCGCTGAGTATTGGCCTCGCCGCGACCTCCGCAGGAGCTCCTCGCGCCCGTAGTCGCGGATCGAGCGGAGGACCTTCACCTTCTCGTCGCGTATCGCCTCCGGGTCCAGGGTGGCGGGCGGCTCCATCGCCGTCAGGCACAGGAGCTGGATCAGGTGGTTCTGCAGCATGTCCCTGGCCGCGCCCGCGCCGTCGTAGTAGCCGCCCCTGGTCCCGATGCCCTCCGACTCCAGGACCTCGATCTCGACCGACTGGATGTGGCTCGAGTTCCACAAGGGCTCGAAGATCGAGTTGGCGAAGCGGAAGTACAGGAGGTTCTGGACGGTCTCCTTGCCCAGGTAGTGGTCGATGCGCAGGATGTCCCGCTCGTCGAAGCATTCCTGCAGGGCCGCGTTCAAGCTCCGGGCGCTCGCCCGGTCGCGGCCGAAGGGCTTCTCGACGATCAGCCTGCGGGAGCCCGAGGGCCGCTCCCGGGCGGCGCCCCCGCGGCCGGGGGAGCCCAGGCCCGCGGCCGCCAGGGACCTCGCGACGGTCTCGAAGCTCTCGGGGGCCGATGCCAGGTAGAAGAGCGCGCCCTCGGGCATACCCGGCGCGGCCAGCTCCTCGGCCAGCCGGCCGTAGGCCGCCGGGTCCGCGAACTCGCCGCGGATGTACGTTATGCGACGCTCGAAGCGCTCCCAGGCCGCCGCGTCGGCCGGCCCCGTGCCCGAGCGCCTGCCGCAGGCCTCCTTGAGCGAGGCGCGGAACTCGCGGTCGCCCTGCTCGCGGCGCGCGAAGCCGATGATCCTGACCCCCTCGGGCAGGATGCCCGCGAGCTGCAGGTTGAACAGGGCCGGGACTATCTTCCGGTGCGCGAGGTCGCCGGTCGCGCCGAAAACGACGATCGCCGCGTCCCGGGGCTCCAGGGCGGCGCCGTTCAGGTCGCAATAGGTCTTCTCGCGCGCCGGGATGGCCATGTCACCGCCTCCCTTCCGGGGGATACCAGTGGAACCACTGCTCCTCCGCCCCGTTGACGATCTTTCGGGCATGGGCCGCCCTGCGGCCGAAGCTCTCGCCGAAATCCGGATCGTTGGTCACGAAGCCCAGGCCCCAGCCGCCGAAGCGGCCGGCAGCCTCGCCCATCAGGCGGTACAGCTCGCGCGCCTCCTCGGGCGTGCCCAGGCGCTCGCCGTAGGGCGGGTTGCATATCAGGTCGCCGCGATCGCAGGGCGGGGCGGAGTCCTCGGCCTTGGAGGAGCGGAAGCGTATTCCGGCCGCGACGCCGGCCCTGGAGGCATTGGCGCGGGCCGCCTCGACTGCCCCCGGATCGGCGTCGCTCGCGAATATGCTGAACTCGGCGTCGCGGCGCACGCGGGCCTTCGCCGCCTCGAGCTCGGCCGCCGCCCGGCCCGCCCCGCCGGCCTCGAGCGCCAACGGCATGTCCTCGAAGCCGAAGGAGCGGCCCAGGCCCGGCGCCCGGTCCATGGCGAAGAGGGCGGCCTCGATCGCGATGGTTCCCGAGCCGCAGAAGGGATCGAGCAGGGCAAGGCGCCGGTTCCAGCCCGAGAGGAAGAGCACGCCGGCCGCCACCGTCTCCTTCAAGGGGGCCTTGCCCGCCGCCAGCCGGTAGCCGCGCTTATGCAGGGCCTCGCCCGAGGTATCGAGCCCGAGGACGCACTGATCCTCGTCCAGGTAGGCGCGCAGGCCCCGGGCGCGCCCCGTCTCGGGCAGGCGGGAAAGGCGGTAGCGCTCGGAAAGGCGCGCGTAGACCGCCTTATGGGTCACGGACTGGATGGCGGTCTGCGCGGAGAGCCGCGATCGGCGCGTCCGCACGCGCTCGACGACCAGCCGGTCCTCGCGGCGGAAGAAGCGCTCCCAGGGAATCGAGCGCGCGGCCTCGAAGAGCTCGTCGAAGCCCGGAGCGGGGAAGCGCCCGGCCTCGTAGAGTACCCGCTCGGCAGCGCGCAGGCCCAGGTTCGCGCGCATGAGCGAGGCCGCCGTCCCCAGCTTCTCGGACAGGGCGAAGCGCACCCGGCCCGGCTCCCGCCTGTCTATCTCGAAGCCCAGGCGCTCGAGCTCGGCCTGGCATACTTTCTCTAGCCCGATCGCGCAGAGCGCGAGGGCGTATTCAGCTGTCGCCACGCATTCGAGTATGGCGGCAAGGGAGGCCGCGCAACAAGGGCCGGCGCCCCGCTCCGCTTGACACTCGGCGCCGCGCTCGGCTAGTATAGCCCTCGCGCGATTCGGCTCGTCCGGGTCGCTCATTCGGGGGTGTAGCTCAGTTGGCTAGAGCGCTTGAATGGCATTCAAGAGGTCGCCGGTTCAATTCCGGCCACCTCCACGAATAGAAACGGCTGCCTGAACGGGCAGCCGTTTTTATTTATCCTGGGCCGCGAGG
>CAYPHO010000160.1:5273-7544 GCA_964410245.1 uncultured Treponemataceae bacterium
GAGCTTCGGAGGGCAATTCCGGCCGACGCGCAATGCGCGTCGAAGCTCCACGAATAGAAACGGCTGCCTGAACGGGCGGCTGTTTTTATTTGCCCTGAGCCGCGAGGCGGCCGGAATTGAAGCTTGTGAGCGCGCCGCATGAGCGGTACAATCCCTAGCATGGCCGACGACATTGATCCCGAGATCGCCGCCCTGATCGGAGGCTCGGTAGAGGAATACCAGCCGCAGGGCAAGGGGGCGCAGAAGCCCAAGCCCCCGGCGGGCGCCGAGCTGCCGCCCGACTTCCGCTCCCTCTTCGGCGACATGGGAGTGACGGCCGAGCGCCGCGAGAAGCGGGAGCACGACGTCGACCTGACGCGCAAGTCCTTCGAGGCGGTGGATCGCATCGAGTCGGACCGCCCGGCGGCCTGGTTCTCCGACCCGAACTACTACAAGACGGTCCTGGGGGGCGAGGGCGAGGAATCCCAGAAGCTCCACGAGCTCCTGGGCAAGTACCTCAAGGCGACCGATCCCAAGGACCGGGGCGTCTACCGCCAGCAGATCGTGCCCGCCTACTGGTACCTCGCGTCCAAGCTCGCCCTCCACGGCATCGGGGACCAGGCGCCCCTGGCGAAGAAGATCGCCGTACGCTTCGCCGCCATACTGCCGAACCTCCTCTCGCCGGAGATGGCCGATATTTTCCACCGTATCATCTTCGAGAAGGCGATCGACGAGCCCGTCTACTACATAGACGAATGGATGCGGGCCATCGCCTCCGGCGCGGTCACGGCCAGCGCCACCGACGAGATCAAGCCGCGCTCGCGCGAGGGGGACGACCGATCGCGCTTCACCCTCCTCATCCAGAGGGCACAGGGAAAGCGCGACGCCTCCGAGGGCATCATGAAGTCGAAGGCCGAGGAGCGGCGCCAGCTCGAGTCCCTCCTCAAGGAGCGCGTCGAGTCCATCTGCGCCCACCAGAGCCAGCCCGGGCTCCTCCACGTCCCGGCGCCCTACACCGACGCGCAGCGGAAGACGATGACCGAGCTCTACGACGTCGTCCGCAAGATGATCGCGGTAGATAAGGAGCTCACGCAGACGATCCACGAATTCGACAAGGCCGGTGACGAGCTCAAGAGCATCCAGGAGAAGGCCGGGGCCCTGGGACGCGACTCGAAGGCCGACATGCAGACCCTCGCCCAGGAATTCGAGACGGTCAGGCAGATGACCCGCCTCTGCATCGGGCGCCAGGGCAACCACTTCCCCCTGCTCTCGCGCGAGTACTTCCACGGCAATATCCGCGACATCGGCACGCGCGAGAACGTCGTGCGCGCCCTGGCCTGGATCGAGTCGATCGACTGCGAGGCCTTCTGCCGCCCCTACAAGAGCGCGGTCAACCGCATCGTCCCCTACGTCATCCTCGCGCCCTGCTACGGCGACTCGGGCGTCTGCTGGGAGCCCTTCGACACGCACAACAGGGCGACCAGCCGCGGGCGCATCGCCGTGCCCATGTACCCGAAGAACCTCTCGCTCGCGATCATCACGGCGGTCGCCGACCTCCGCTGGCAAGTCGCCAAGGAGAAGGCCTCGTACTACTGGATGGAAGAGGGCCTGACGGGCAACTACTACCAATGGTTCGTCTCGCGCAAGCTGCGCGGCGACGTCAAGGAGTTCTTTATCCAGGACTACCTCGTGTGGATCACGAAGGAGTCCGAGGGCATCCAGAAGCTCGACAAGGAAGTCCGGGGCATCTTCTGGCGCTTCGTCCCCTTCTCGAAGGAGATCAAGGACAAGCTGAAGACGCGCAGCTACGTATACCAGGAGCTCTACCAGAAGGACGTCAACCGCTCGCTCTCGGACGGCTATTAAGGCCGAGGGCCGAGCCGCGGCTGCTCCGGCGCCCGGCCCGAGCCGGGCCTCGCGTTGACACATCCCGCGGTCGGTGTCTATACTTCCCCTCGATAGGCATCCGTCGGGAAAGGCGATTCCGCCTTTGCCGACGGTTTCCTTTCTTCCGCATGCGAGATTGCGGCCGGGAGGACGATTTGGAACCCATCTCAGAGAAGTACCGCGACCGAATACTGCGCATGATGGGCGCTTCCAAGGGCCAGGCGACCGTTTCGGACAAGAACGTCTACCAGGTCGGGAACGCCGACGTCCTCCACTTCATCGACTCCATCGTCTCTGAGAACCTCCTTCCGGGCTCCCGGGTAGACGGGATCGACAACCTGTACGAGCTCCTGGAGTACGCGAAGGCGGGCGAGCCCTGCCTCCTGCTGCTCGAGCACTACTCCA
>CAYPHO010000161.1:0-7489 GCA_964410245.1 uncultured Treponemataceae bacterium
CCGCCGGGGCCGAGATGGTGGAGCAGGCCTATCTCGAGAAGATCCCGGTGGAGGGCCTGGTCGAGAAGGAGATCAAGGGCGGCTACGAGATCAGGATCGGGGAGACGCGCGCTTTCTGCCCCTATTCCAAGATGGGCGAGCGGCGCTCCGACGACGCCGCCGAGTATATCGGCAAGCGCCTCGCCTTCAAGATCCAGGAATACAAGGAAGGCGGCCGGAGGATCCTCGTCTCGAACAGGATCATCCATGAGGAAGCCCGTCAGGAGAGGCTCGAGGCGCTTAAGCAGTCGCTTTTCGAGGGAATGGTCGTTACGGGCAGCGTCGCGTCCATCCAGGGCTTCGGCGCCTTCGTCGACATAGGCGGCATCCAGGCCCTGCTGCCGGTCTCCGAGATCAGCCGCTCGCGGGTGGAGGACATCAAGGCCGTCCTGTCGGTCGGCCAGGAGATCCAGGCTTGCATCCTGCAGCTCGACTGGCAGAGGGAGCGCATTACCCTCAGCATGAAGATCCTGGAGGCCGATCCCTGGGATACGGCCGCGGAACGGTACCCGAAGGGCTCGAAGCATAGGGGCAAGGTCGTCCGCCTGGCCGATTTCGGCGCCTTCGTCTCCCTGGAAAGCGGCATCGACGGCCTCGCGCATATATCCGAGATCAACAAGGCCGGCAGCTACGACCCGAGGGGCGGCCTGAACCTGAAGCTCGGGCAGGGACTGACGGTCGAGATACTCGGCGTGGACCAGGCGAATAGGCGAATTTCCCTGAAGCCGGCGTCGACGATCGAGGAGGACGAGGCGGCCGCCAAGTACCTGGGCGATACGGACGACTCTACGACCTACAATCCATTCGCCGCCTTGCTCAAGAGGTAAGGGGCGGGGAGCCGATGAGCAGAGGCCCCGGGCGCAGGATCCTCCTAGTCGAGGACGAGGCTATCATAGCCCTCGAGGAAGAGTACGCCCTGGGAAAGCTGGGCTACGAGGTAGAGACGGCGAAGTCGGGCGAGGACGCGCTGGACGCCTTCGCGGGGGATCCCGGATTCGACCTCGTGCTCATGGACATCGACCTCGGCGCCGGGATGGACGGCCCCGAGGCCGCGGAGCGCATCCTGGGCATACGCGCCGTCCCCGTGGTCTTCTGCTCCAGCCACACGGAGCCCGAGGTAGTCGAGAAGACCGAGCGCATCGCCTCCTACGGCTACATCGTCAAGGGCTCGCACTTCACCGCCTACGACGCCTCGATCAAGATGGCCCTCCGCCTCTTCGAGGCGGACCGGCGGCTCCGCGCCAGCGAGGCGCGGGAGGCCACGGCCAACGCGATGTTCCGGGCGGTGCTCGACGCCATGCCCCAGTACATCTGCTGGAAGGACCGCGGCTCGGTCTTCCTCGGCTGCAACAAGAACCACGCGGGGCTCTTCGGCCTGCCCGACACCGACTCGATCCGGGGGAGGAGCGACTGGGATCTCCATTCGGGCGACCGCGCCGGGATACAGAAGTTCATCGACGACGACCGCGCGGTCATGGAGGCCGGCGAGCCGCGATACCGCATCGTCGAGGAGGCCGCCTATCCCGACGGGAGCCGGCGCTGGCTGGAGACGAACAAGGTCCCCCTGCGCGACGCCGAGGGCCGCGTCTACGGGATCATGGTCGCCTACTCGGACATAACCGAGCGCAAGCGGATCGAGGACGAGCTCGCCTACGAGCGCGCCCTCTTGCGAGCCTTGATGGACGGCAGCTCCGACAACATCTACTTCAAGGATACGCAAAGCCGCTTCATCCGCTGCAGCCGCGGCCTGGCCTCATCCCTCGGCATCGCGGACCCGGCGGAGATGATCGGCAAGACCGACTTCGACTACTTCCGCCCCGAGCACGCCGAGCGCGCCTTCGCCGACGAGGAGAGTATCATGCGTACGGGCTCGCCGATCCGCAAGGAGGCGCGCGACATGCCCTTGAACGGGCCGGACGCCTGGGTTTTGATCGAGAAGATGCCGCTCCGCGACGACTCGGGGAAGATCGTCGGCACCTTCGGCATCACGAGGGACATCACTCCCCGGAAGCTGGCCGAGGAGAGGATCAAGGCCCTCCTCTCGGAGAAGGAGCTCCTCCTCCGCGAGGTCCACCATCGGATGAAGAACAGCCTAGCGAGCGTGGCCAGCCTCCTCTCGATCTACGCGTCGCGGATGGAGCGGCCGGAGGCCGCCGAGGCCCTTCGGGACGCGGAGGGCAAGGTCATGGGGATGGCCGCCCTCTACGAGAGGCTCCACCGCTCCTCCGACTTCGAGAGGGCGACGTTCAGGGACTACGCGATCTCCGTCGTCGATCAGGCCATATCCGGCCAGTCCAAGGGCCGCGCCGTCGAGATCGAGTACGCGATAGGCGATTTCAGCCTCCCCGTCTCGGTGGCGCAGAACCTCGGCCTCATCCTGAACGAGCTCGCGACCAACGCCGCGAAGCACGCATTCGAGGGGCGGACGGGCGGCCGCGTGCGCGTCGTCGCCGCCCTGGGAAGCGAGCGCCTCGAGCTCTCCTTCGAGGACGACGGCGCGGGCATGCCCGAAGGCTCAGGCGGCGCGGGCTTCGGCCTCAGCCTCGTCGACAACCTGGCGCGGCAGCTGGGGGGCGGGATGAGGATCGTCCGAGGCCGCGGGACCCGGATCGAGATCGACCTGCCCGCCCCGGCGCCCTAGCCCGCCTACTTCAGTCCCGACCAGGCGACGGCGCCGGTGTTGTAGACGGCGGCGGGGCGCCATTGGCCGTCCACGAAGGGGACGAACCAGGTCCCGACCATGCGCTCCTCGGGATCGATGACGAGGGCGCAGCCGCCCGCTCCCTCGTGGAAGTAATAGCTCGGGCTGTAGAGGTTGTCGGCGGTACGGCGTTTGTCCGGCCCCAAGGCATAGGGGCGCTCGATGCCGCCCGCGCCCCAGCAGTAATCCCGAATCTCGCTGCCGGTGTAGCGCTCGGTCATGCGGCCGACCGTGCGCCTACCCAGTATCCGCTTGCCTTCCCGAGTCGTCCCCCGATTGAGGAGCATGTCGCCGAACTTGATGAGGTCCTGGAGGGTGGATACGATTCCGCCCGCAGTCCTCGGTACCGCGCCGAAGGCCGAGCTCTCATGCGGCTTGCCCTCGAGGAAGTCGGCGATCTCATCCTCGGTATCCTTATCGCGGACCACGGATCTCTCGTAGATCGCCTTCATCCCGGCGCGCTCGGCCGGGTCGGAGGGCCTGGATCGCAAGAAGGTCGAGCTCGACATGCCGCAGGGATCGAAGAGCTCCTTCTTGATGAACTCGTGGACGTCCATCCCCGATACCCGGGTGACGACCTCGCCCAGGATGCAGTAGCCGAAGCTGCAGTAGGCCCATTCCTTCCCGGGCCTAGCGTGCATGCCCGCCGAGAGGCCGGCCTCGAGCCAGCTCCTATCCTTCATTATCCCGATGAAATCCCAGCTCGACTTGCACAGCTCGTCCCCGAAGCAGCCGGGATCGGGATTGATTCCCGAGGTATGCGACAAGAGATGGGCCAGGGTGATGTCCTTGAAGGGCTGGCCGTTCATCTCCTCGAGGATCTCGCCGGCGCACTGGTTCAGGCGGATCAGCCCGTCCTCGACCAGCTTGAAGATCGCCGCGGCGCAGAAGAGCTTGGTGATCGAGGCGATCCGCATGGGAGAATCGGGCAGGAGCTCGCGCGTATCCTCGGGCTTGTAGGAAAGCCGCCCGAGGGAGGCGTTGGCGAAGACCTTGCCGTCCCGCGACAGGCAGTACGAGGCCCCGAAGAGCTCGTTCGCGTCGATGAGGCGC
The DNA here is from genome assembly GCA_964410245.1 of uncultured Treponemataceae bacterium. Lineage (GTDB taxonomy): Bacteria > Spirochaetota > Spirochaetia > Treponematales > Rectinemataceae > CAZXXZ01. The sequence continues at coordinate 3,794 of CAYPHO010000161.1, forward strand.
TGGAGGTGGCGGTTTACGGCGCCGAGCCGCGATTCGTCGTAGTCGACGTCGGCCGGCGAGAAGGGCGTCGTGGCTGTAATCATGCGGACAGGGTATTCGGCGCGATCGCGCTCGTCAAGCGCGTTAGTACGAACGCGGCGAGGAAGGCGGGCCTCGGCCATGGCGCGAGCGATCTCGGCGCCGTCCCGCTTCCTCCCGTAATCGAAGATGGTATTATTTATTTACCGCTGTATGCATAACCGCGACCGGCGGAATAAGGATGGAAATTCATTCCATATTGGGATCAACTCACTATAATTTCTTCCATGGCGGTAAAGGATAGGAAGGCGCTCTTGTCCGCTCGCGAGGCCTCGAGCCCGAAAGAGGCGCTGGAAGCGCTCCGAAAGGTTTCGCGGATAGGCGGCGCGGCGAGGATCGGCGCATGGGAGTACGAGCCATCCACGAGCCGTATCGAACTATCCCCCGAGACCTCGGCGCTCATCGGGTTCCCCCATACCTCCGGCGATCTCCGCGAGCTCGTCGCGGCGATACTGCCGGAGCACAGGATCCCCTTCGAAGAGTGGCTAGGGTCGATAGCGGACGCGGGGACTCCCGCCGACCAGTATTTCAAGATCCGCAGGCCCGATTCCGGGGCGATCGTCGAAATTCATGCCGTGGCCCTGCTCGACGCCGAGGGGGGGACGGTCCTCGGGATATTCCAGGACATCACGATTCGAGCGGGAATCGAGAGCCAGCTCGCGCACGAAGGCCTTTTCCTGAGGACGATCCTCGACAACTGGCCCGACCCGGCCTACTTCATAGACCGCGAGGGGCGGAAGGTGCTTTCGAACAAGGCCGACCTGAGGAACATGGCCATGTACTACTCGGGCGAGTCGATCGGCAAGACCGACGCGGAGATCTATCCCGGCGAGCTGGGCAGGAGGGGCCATGCGGACAACCTCTCCGTGATCGGATCGGGCGAGCCTATCATCAATCGCGAGGAGGAATTCCCGACGCCGGGGGGTCCCCCGCTCTGGCTCCTGACATCGAAGATACCCATCCGCGACCGCGACGGAGCCATCGCCGGGCTCCTGGGGATCGGGAGGGACATCACCGAGCGTAAGGCTCTCGAGAGCTCGCTTCGCCGCGTCGCCGAGGAAAAAAGCGTCTTGATGAAGGAGCTCGAGCATCGGGTGAAGAACAACCTGAGCGTAGTCTCCTCGCTCCTGAGCCTCGAGATGGACAGGCTCGCCGACCCGGGCGCGAAGCGGATCTTCGCAGACGCGATCGACCGGATCAACGCCATCGCCTCTGTATACAAGCGGCTCTACCAATCCGAGGATCTCACGCACGTCGACATGCGCGGCTACTTCAAGTACCTGATCGAGTCGATATCAAAGACGACCGCGATCGACCGCCGAAGGATGCGCGTGTCCTCCCGCCTCTCCGAGCTGAAGCTGGAGGCGCAGCGCGCCGTTTCCGTCGGGCTCATCCTCAACGAGATACTGACCAACGCCTTCAAATACGCCTATCCCGCGCCGTCGAGCGGCGAGATACGCGTATTCCTCGAGGAGTCGGAGGGCGCGGCGAGCTTCGGCGTGGAGGACGACGGCGTCGGATTGCCCGAATCGATCGATCCCGAGGAAGCCGGAAGCATGGGCATGAACCTGATATCGATGCTGGCGCGGCAGATAAACGGCAAGGCCCGGATCGAGACCGGCAAGGGACTCCGCGTCTCCGTGACCTTTCCTCTCTAGGCGCCGAGCCCGTCGATGATCCTCTCCGGCTCGGTCACTCCGTAATAGGCCGGCTTCGCCTTCAGGCGCTCGTCGAAGATCAAGGGCCTCTCGGCATTGAGCCAGCTCTGCGAGTCGTCCAATCCCCAGAAGGTTACGCGCTTTATATGGGCCGCGTTCGCCTTGAAGACGCCAAATAGCTTTGCGTACTGGTAGGCCTGGGCATCGAGGTAATCATCGGCGAGCTTTCCGTCCGTCGAGGCTCGCACGTCGAGCTCGCTGACGCTGATCTCGAGGCCCAGGGAAATGAAGTCCTCCATCGAGGCCCGGACGTTCTCGGGGTCGGTGGAAAGGCTGTAGTGTCCCTGCATGCCTATGCCGTCGACGAGGAGCTTGCCGGGATGCGCCTTTCCGTAATCCTCGTTGATTTCCTTGATCATGTTGTACGCGGCCAGCGCCTTGCTCCGCTGGTCCATGCTGTAATCGTTGTAGTACAGCTTGACGTCCCACTCGGGATGGGCGTCCAGGATTTCCCTCGCCGCGAGGAAGGCCTGCTCCACATAGTCGTCGCCGATGGCTGCGAGCCAGGGAGTCGGGCGTAGGGAAGCCTTCCAGTCGCCGGGATCGGCCGGATTATCGCGAATCGCCTCGTTCACCACGTCCCAGGAGGCGACCCTGTCCCCGAAATGCTCGACGACGGTCTGTACGTGCGACCGGAGGTTCGTAAGAGCCTCTTCCCTGCTTAAGCTCTTGCCCGCGCTGTCCGTGTTCATCCATGCGGGCGAGCTCTGGTGCCAAAGCAGGGTATGCCCATGCATCTCCATCCCGAGCTCGAGCATCGCGTCCACGATGAAGTCCGCGCCGGCGAAGCTGAAAGTGCCCTTTACGGGCTGCAGGGCGCTGGGTTTCATCGCGTTCTCCGCCGTTGCGGCGTTGAAATGCATCTTCAAAAGCTCGAGCCTGGGGCCTGACATGTTCTTCGCGGATACGGCATTCCCGATCAAGAAATAATCCTTGTATATGTCCTTTATGGGCTCGATGTCCGTTTGGATCTTGATCGTATTCTGGCCGGGAGTCCGAATGACCATGGCGGGAGATTGCGCCTCGACGGCCTTGCCGGACGCGCAGCCCGCCGAAAGCGCGGCGAGGACCGCGATAAGGAAAATCGGCAGCGTTCTACGGATCGTGTTCATGGCGACTCCTCCCGGCGATCCGCGCGCCGACTAGACCTTCAGCCCGTTCGTGAGGCTCTCTATCCGGGCGACGTTCTTCGCGTTGACGCTGCCCGAGCGCGAGATCTTCTCGAGCGATTGCGTCATGTCTCCGATCCCCGACGATATCTCGGCGATGCTGCCCTTTATCTCGCCCGAGATCGAGGCGATCATGCCGTCGGCTCGGACGATCTCCTCGACTTTTTCCGTCATCGTATCCGACGATCCTTTAATGTTCGACGTGCTCTCCACGAGGAGGCCGAGCGAATCGAGGATCTGCTTGCTGCCCGACGACAGCTCGCTCATCGAACCCTCGATCTCCGTCATGCCGCCCTTGACTTCGACGATGCGGCGCACGATCTGATTGAATAGATCTCCGGTCTTCGACGAGGACTCCTCGGTCGCGCCGATGAGCTCAGTTATCTCCCTGAGAGATCCGGAGATCTCCTCGGCCCTGGTCTGGCTTTCCTCGGCGAGCTTCCGCACCTCATCGGCGACTACCGAAAAACCCCTGCCCGCGTCGCCGGCGTGCGCGGCCTCGATGGCGGCATTCATGGCCAGGAGATCCGTCTGCTTGCCGATCGCCCGTATAGTTTCGAGCGCCTCGTCTATGAGCTCTGCCGAACCGGCGATCCTGCGTATGTTGTCGACCGTCTCGTTCATGACGGCGCTGCCCGACTCGGCCATGGCCGCGAGCTCCTTCGTCGCGGCGAGCTTCGACTCCACCGTGGCGCTGACGTTGCCGATCGATCCCGCCATCTCCTCGATGG
>CAYPHO010000162.1:0-7464 GCA_964410245.1 uncultured Treponemataceae bacterium
CCATCGAGAAGTAGGCGACTACCTCCTCGTCCGAGCCCTTGTACCAGGTCTCGCCGTTCAGGTAGCGCTGGAATTTCTCCTCCGCCATCTTGAGCGCCGCGAGATAGGAATCGTCCTGAGCCAGCTCGTCGTAGCGTTCCTGGGAAACCATGCCGAGCATCTTCGCGGGATTCTGGTGGGAGCGCAGCCAGACATCGTAATCGAGGCGCATGAAGAGGGTCACCGCCTCGAAATTCCAGGACAACCAAAGGTTATGCGCCATCTCTTCGAGAGACGCGAGCGGCGCCGGGATCCTAGGCTTTACGGTATGGGAGATGATCTTCATGATCGTTACCCGCCTTTTATAGAATCCTAGTTTACTGAGAATGGCATGTCAAGGTAAACCGGTTTATCATTGATGAGCGCTATCCTTACGGAAAAAGCTATTCCTCTCGCTTGCGGGCGCCGCCGAAGAGCCTGCCGAAGATGCCGTCGCCCTTACGTCCCTGCGTGTCAGACTCGAGGGAACGCGGATCGATCGGGGCGCCCCGATCGACCGCGCCCCGCGACGGTCCTCCCCCTGATCCATTCCTGGCATCGAGCGAGGAGGGCATCGCCGCGCGGTTCGAGGGCGCCGCGGCCCTCTGCCCGTACTTTTCCCGGTAGCGCTTCATGCGCTCTTCCATGGGAAGATCGTAGGGATTGCCGGGTCGGCCGTTATCGCGGCCGGCGCGATCGCCCCTCGCTTGCCTAGGCTCGCCGCGCGGGCCGCCCTGCTGTCCGCCGCGGCCTTGGCGGCCTTCGCCGTGGGCCCCGCCGCCGTCCCTGCGACGGCCGCCATCGCGGCGTCCGCCGCCCTTGGAGGACGCGGCCGCTCGAGGCTTGCCCTGGCCGTTCCCGCGCGAGGAACCGGGCTGCGCCTCGGCAGGCCGCCCGAGGGAAGCCTCGCCGCCGACGTCGAGCGATCCGCCCGTAGCCTCCGCTATGCTCCTGCGGATATCGGGGCCGCGGTCCTCTCGCGGATAAGGGTCCCTCCTATTGCCGTAGCGCCCCTGGCGCCGGTCATCGCGGCCGCGCGGGCCCGCGCCGCGCTGATCGGGTACCCGCGCCGCCTGCTCGGGTCGGCGGCCCCTTCCATCGGGCGCGCGGGCGTCGCGGCCCTGGGCCCCTCGATCGAAGGCGAGGCCCGCGCTCTTGTCCTCCGACGCGAGCATCGATTCGTCGGCTTGGGAAGCCTCGAGCTTCTCGTCGATATACTGCTCGACGGCCGGGAGGCCGTAGATGTAGCGATCGCAGGCTAGGCTCAGGACTTTAGCGCCCGGGGCGGCGCGGTCGAGCATTTCCAGGCGCGAGACGAAGAGCTCGGGCTCGAGGGGAAAGTCGTAGTTCACGACGAGGGGGAAGCGCCCCGCCGGCAAGCCTTCGACGCCCTTGTCCGTAGCCACCAGGATCGCCCCGGGAACGGACTCGATCTTCCCGAGCATGGCGAGCTTCCGGTCGGCAGCCAGCGCGCCGAGAAGGTAATCGGTAGCCATGCCGTTAGCGGCGAGGCGGCCGGCAAGCTCCTCGGCGGTATCGCGGAGATTGCAGAAGACGCAGGCGCGAGCGGGCTTCTCCCGCTCGATGACGCCGAGGAGGAAGCGCAGCTTGGACTCCGCAGCGACCCGCCAAGTCTCCTTGGAGACGCTCTGCGCCTTGGCCACTTCGCCCTCGATGCTGATTTCCAGGGGATTGTCCGCGAGGTCCCAGGCCAAGTTCTTTGCCTTGACCGTGATCCTCGAGCAGGCGAGGATGCTGCGGCGCTCCCAGGACGGCAAGAGATTGCCGGCGAGCTTGCGCATCGGCTCGGGCGGCCGCTCGGCGAGAATGTCGGCCCCGTCGACGACCAGGAAGCCGAAGTCCCGCAGCCGCACGAGATCGCGCTCGCCGGCGGATACCAATGATTCGATCGTCCCGACTACCAGCGCCGCCCCGGCGTCGCCCTCGACGGACTCCGAATCCGCGATCGACGCGTCGATGCCCGCGGCGCCGCCGATCCTGCGGCAAGCGGCGGCGATGCGCTCGGCGCCCTCTCGATCGGGAGAGAGAACAAGAACCCTGCGCCGCTCCTGACCGGACGAAGCAAGTATCCACTGGAGGGCAGGAAGCAGCAGGACCTCTTCCCGACCCGCCTCGAGAGCGATCCTCGCGCAGACGTTCTCGCCATCCTTAAGGGAACGAGAAAGCAGCTTCTCGAAGAAGTATTGACTTATGCCGCAATCCCGGATCGCGGACGCGAGCCGCGAATCAATGCCGAATTCCTGGAAGTCCATATATGCGCTCGCTTATCTGAATGGATTCGGGTCGTTCGATTCGCGAAGGCCACGCCCCGCACGTATACTGGACCCACGATCACAGCGAAAATCGAAACGTAGATATTATTGTAACGTAAAAACAGCAAAAAATGAAGCCAAGGGGCCTCATTGATAGAATTGATATATCTCTTTTCATAATATAGCATTACAAACTGCAAGGCGAGGCAAGCCTGTATTCGCCCGTATCCGATTTCGTACATGGGCGTAGCTTGTCCTTAGGTGTACAGTTTTTTTACAACCCAAAAGACTGGAAAACGCCTCATGCGTACTTCTCTAGAGGCGCCGCTCTGCATAGACAAGGCTCGAATCCCCGCTGTATCATCCCTTCGATCCGGAAGGGGAGTAGTTGTAATCGCCTGATCAACATACTGGCGGACCGCGGTTCGCCTGGTCAGGCGGCTCGGCGACGAGAAACGAGACCTTCCGCACAACGAATCGTTGTGCGGAAGGTCTTTTTTATCGGGAGGTTCCGTGAATATCGAACTCGCAGCCATCGTCGTCTCGGCGACGACGGTCGTCATCGCCGAGATGGGCGACAAGACGCAGCTCCTCGCAATGGCCTTCGCGCTACGCTATCCGTGGTGGAAAGTAATGATCGGCGTCCTAGGGGCGACGATCCTCAACCACGCATTAGCGGTTGCCGTCGGAAGCATCCTCGGCAACATCCAATCGGCGCACGTCGTCATCCAAGTACTGGCCTCGGCATCGTTCATCCTCTTCGGCCTCTGGACGCTGAAGGGCGACGAGCTCGGCGACGAAGCGAAGAAGAAGACCCGATTCGGCCCGATCATTACCGTTGCTATCGCCTTCTTCATCGCGGAGATGGGGGACAAGACCCAGCTCGCCACGATCGCGCTGGCCGCCAAGTACCCCTCGTCGCCAGCGGGAACGCTCATCGGGACGACCACCGGCATGCTGATCGCCGACGGGATCGGAATCGTCGTCGGCGTAGTCCTATGCAAGAAGATTCCGGAAAGGGCGATAAAGATAGGGGCCGCCGCCCTGTTCATGCTGTTCGGCCTGGCTTCGACCCTCGATCTCCTCATAGAGGAGCTTGCGCTCGGCCTAGGCCTATCGATCGGCATCATCGCGGCATTGGCCGCCGGGGCCGCGGCGATAAGCTATCGGATAGTCAAGACCAATCCGATCGTTCAGGAATCCGGCCCCCTCGTGCCGGGGGCTTGCGAGGATACCGCCGCGGAGAGCGCGCAGTAACGGGCGCGAGCGCCGAACGGCGGCCGCGGGGCGCCGCGGGGCCTCGCCCCGCGGGCCATCCTCGCCGCGGCCGCCCGGCTCAACCGCGCCGCTTGCCCAGCTCCTTCTGCATCTTTGCGATGGGCTTCCAGCGCGCGCGCTCCGCCCGCTGCGCCCCTTCCGCGCTCCGCAGGTCGTGGTACCGGACTTCCCGGCGGAGCCCCATATAGCTCTCGTATCGCCGATAGTCGAGCGCCCCTTCCGAGACTGCCGCCTGGACGGCGCATCCGGGCTCGCCGGAATGCGAGCAATCCCGGAACCTGCACTCGAGGGCCAGCCGTGCGATCTCGGGAAAGCTCTCTTCGACGCTATCCTCGCCCGCCCAGAGCGCGGCCTCGCGCAGTCCCGGCGCGTCCAATAGCAGGGCCCCGCCCTCGGTCCGGAACAGCTCCCTGCTCGTGGTCGTATGGCGCCCCCGCATATCGTCGTCCCTGACCTCGCCCGTCCGCATGACCTCGCTGCCGAAGAGCGAATTGATGAGCGAGGACTTGCCGACGCCCGACTTCCCCAGGAAGAAGTAGGTCTTCCCCGGCTCCAGGCGCCGCCTGAGCTCGCCCATGTTCAGCGAGGTCGCGGCCGAGACCAGGAGGACCTCGGTCCCCGGCGCCGCCGATTCCGCCTCGGCGACGAAGGGAAGCGGGTCGTCGACGAGATCCGCCTTGTTCAGGATGACGATCGGCGTCGCGCCGCTCTCCCCGACCAGTATCGTCAAGCGCTCGACCAGGCGCGGGAGGAAGCCGCGCCCTCCGTCGAGGGCGAAGACCAGGAAGGCCACGTCCACGTTCGCCGCGAGCGCCTGACGTTCTTCCTTCCTGCCCGGCGCCTTGCGCGAAAGGAGCCCTCGCCGGGGCAGCACGGCCTCGATCACCAGGCTTCCCCCATCCTCGCGGCAGGCGACGAAGTCGCCCACGACGGGATAGTCCGAGGCCTCGGCGACGCGGTACTCGAACGCGCCGGACACGGGCGCGAGACGGGTTTCCTCTCCGTCGGCCAGCGAATACTGGCCGCGGCCGCCGCCTATGACCCTGCAAATAAGGGATCCGCCGTACCCGCCCGCGGCCGCGGCCCCGTCGGGGCGCCAGCCCCAGTCCTCGAGGCTCATGACGCGGCCTCCTCGGCGTCGCCCAACGCGACCGGCGGCGGCCCCGGGGCGCGGAACGGGAGGGCGCCGAGAGGCGAGGCCGCGACCGCGAGGAGCGCCTCCTCGTCGTCGTCCCAGGCCGCGCGATTGGCGCGGATGAGGCCGCAGCACCTGCAGCGATGGATTATCGCCCACTCGCCGCCTTCCTTGGCCCAGATGGCTATCGGGTCCATGATTCCCCGGCAGCCGCTCATGCGGTCGCCGGTCCTGACGTCCAAGTGCAGGCTCCTGAGGCAATGGGGGCAGTGATTCCTATGGCCGTGCGGCAGGGCCGCGACCGCGCGGCCGCACTGGCGGCAGATGAAGCCGGTTTCGTCCATAAGGTTGATCTTCGTTCTCGACATGGTCCTAGTCTCCGCAGCGATGCTGATCCTTCGTGAGAATCCGGGCGCGATGCGCCGGGTTCCGCGATGATGAGGCGAGCACGTGTACGGATGTCCTATAGTCGGGAAGGCCGAGAAGGGAAATCGCGGAAGGATGATTCGACGCCTCGCGCCGCGGCGCTATTCACGCCTTAGGCGGCCTCGACATCGCGTAGTCGTTCGAGCTGCGCTGATCCTGCCGGTGTCCCGCTACAGGGCATCCCGCCTGGCAATATCGGACATGAACGACCTCCTGATGCGTGAGATATGTGCCGAGTCTAGATTCCCCGGCGCGCGGCTGTCAATCCGCCGCCGTAGAGGGCGCCCATAGGGGGCCGCGGCTCAGCCACGGATATCCGACAGTTTCATCGGCTTCGGATCGACGCTTTCCCCCTCGACCTGCCTGAGTTCCTCGAGAAGCTCGCGGCCGCGCTTGGACAGCTTCTGCGGAATCGCGACGATCAGCTTCAGGTAGAGATCGCCGCGCCTTCCGCCGGGCGAGGGGACGCCCTCCTCCCGGACGCGGAGCATCTTGCCGTGCTGGGAGCCGGAAGGGACGCTGACCCGTATCTTCTTGCCCTCGATCGTCTCGATGGCGATCTCGCCGCCGAGCGCGGCCAGCGTCATGTCGATCGGGACCGCGCAGTAAAGGTCGTAGCCGTCGCGCTCGAAATACTCGTGCGGGGCGACGTGGATGAACACGAAGAGGTCGCCCGGCGCGCCGCCGTTGGGCCCGACATCCCCTTGGCCGGGAATCGATACGCGCTTGCCGTCCTCGACCCCCGGAGGGATCGTCACCTTGATCTTCTGCTTCTTCTTCCCGAGGCCCGTGCCGGCGCATTCGCGGCAGGGCTTCTCGACAATATAGCCCTCCCCTCGGCAGGAAGGGCAGGTCTGGGCGACCGAGAAGAATCCCGAGGAGCGCCTGACCTGGCCCGAGCCTTGGCAGGTCGGGCAGACGCGCTTGCCCGAGCCGTCGGCGCTTCCCGAGCCCCCGCAGGCCTTGCAGGCGTCGTTCTTGGTGTAGGCTATCTCCACCGAAGTGCCGAAGACGGCCTTCTCGAAGCTCAGCTCGAGGTCGTAGCGGAGATTGGCGCCGCGCGACGCGCGCTCGCGCCCGCCCCTCCTCGAGCCCCCGCCTCCGAAGAAGGAATCGAAGATGTTCGTGAAATCGCCGAAGCCCCCGAAGATGTCCTCGAAGCCCTTGAACATCCCGGAGAAGTCCTGCGGTCCCTGGCCCGCCATGCCCTCGACGCCTGCGAAGCCGAACTGGTCGTAGGCTTGGCGGCGCTGGTCGTCGCCCAGGACCTCGTAGGCCTCGGTCGCCTCCTTGAAGCGCTCCTCGGCCGCCTTGTCGCCCGGGTTCTTGTCCGGGTGGTTCTGGATCGCGAGTCGCCGATAGGCTTTCTTGATGTCGTCCTTCGAGGCGTCCTTCTGGACCCCCAGGACCTCGTAGTAGTCGCGCTTAGCCACAAGACATCCTTATCGGCGGCGCGCCCGGGGAGGCCCCGGACGCGGCCGCCGCACGACCCTACTTCTTATCCTCGTCATCCACGACGCGGTAGTCGACATCCTCTGCCTTGCCCGAGTCGCCGCCGGAGGCCTCGCCCTCCCCCGCGCCGCCCTGGCCGCCGGGACCGGCCTCGGGACCCGCGCCGCCCTGGGCGCCGGCCTGGGCTCCCGCCGCCTTGTAGATCTCCTCGGAGACCTTGTAGAAGGCCTGCTTCAGCGCCTCGGTCTTCTGCTTCATGTCCTCGGCGTCCTGGCCCTCGAGGGCCTTCTTGAGGTCCGCCACCGCGGCTTCGATAGCCGCCTTGTCGGAGGCGCTCACCTTGTCGCCGTAGTCCTTGAGCGATTTCTCGGTGGTGTAGATGAGGCTGTCGGCCTCGTTGCGGGCGTCGGCCCGCTCGCGCTCGCGCTTATCCTCCGCGGCGTGGGCCTCGGCCTCCTTGACCATCTTGTCGATCTGGTCGTCGTTCAGGCCCGAGGAGGCCTCGATGCGGATCTTCTGCTCCTTGCCGGTGCCGAGGTCCTTGGCCGAGACGTGCACGATGCCGTTCGCGTCGATGTCGAAGGTGACCTCGATCTGCGGCACCCCGCGCGGCGCGGGGGGTATGCCCACCAAGTCGAAGCGGCCGAGCGTGCGGTTCTGGCCGGCCATCTCGCGCTCGCCCTGGAGGACGTGGATCGAGACGGCGGTCTGGCCGTCGGCGGCGGTCGAGAAGATCTGGCTCTTGCGGCAGGGGATCGTGGTGTTGCGCGTGATGAGCCGGGTGAAGACGCCGCCCAGGGTCTCGATGCCGAGGGACAGCGGGGTAACGTCGAGGAGGAGGACGTCCTTGACGTCGCCGCCAAGGATGCCGCCCTGGATCGC
>CAYPHO010000163.1:0-7463 GCA_964410245.1 uncultured Treponemataceae bacterium
TAGGCGCGAGTATGGACGGCGCGGCTATCGAGGCCGAGGGCCTCGCGAAGCGCTTCAAGAGCGTCGAGGCGTTGAAGGGCATCGGCTTCTCGGTCGAGGCCGGGAGGACGTTAGCCCTGGTCGGGCCGGACGGCGCTGGCAAGACGACCGCGATCAGGATCGCCTGCGGGCTCTTGAGGCCCGATTCCGGCAGAGCGCGGATCTTCGGCGACGAGCCGGGCGACCCGATCGCCAAGTCCAGGATCGGATACCTGTCCCAGCGCTTCAGCCTCTACGGAGACCTCTCGGTAGACGAGAACATCGCCTTCTTCGCGGAGATCCACGGACTGAGGGACTACCGGGCGAGGCGAGACCGGCTCCTGGGATTCACCCGCCTCGAGCCCTTCCGGCGCCGCCAGGCCGGGCGGCTCTCGGGAGGTATGCGCCAGAAGCTGGCCCTCGCCTGCGCGCTGGTGCACGAGCCGCGCATCCTGTTCATGGACGAGCCGACCACGGGCGTCGACCCCGTATCCCGAAGGGAGTTCTGGGAGATCGTCGCCGAGCTGAGCCGCGCCGGCATGACCGTCCTCGCGGCGACGCCCTACCTCGACGAGGCCGAGCGCTTCGACGCGGTCGGCCTCCTGGACAATGGCCGCTTCCTGGCCCTCGACGCGCCCTCCGCGCTGAAGGCCGCCTTCGCATGGGAGATCGTGGAGCTGGTCTGCCCCGACGCCCGCCGCGCAGCGGCCCTCCTCGGGGCCCCGGAATTCATGAACCGGCCCGATTCCGGGGGGACGAGCTCGGCGCGCGCCCTCGGCGACCGCGTCTGCCTGCTCGCCCGCGACGCCCCAGCCGCGGGAAGGGCGGCGCTCTCGGCCCTGGCGGAGCGCGGGGTGGCCGTCGCCTCGTCGAGGACGACCAGGCCCAGTCTCGAGAACGTCTTCATGGAACTGCTAGGAGGCCTTACATGACCCGTCAATCGACCGGCGCGGCGAAGGCCGCCGCGGCCCTCGCGCTCATCTCCGCCGCGGCCTTGGCGGCGGCCGACCCCGGCTCCGCGCTGGGAATCGAGGAATGCGTCGAAAGGGCCCTGGCATCGAGTAGCGCGACCGCCATAGGAGCCGCGAAGTCCGCGGCCTCGGCGGCGCGGCTCGACTACGCGCGGAGGCAGTATATCCCCAGCCTGTCCTTCTCGGGCTCCTTCACGCATTCGAGCGAGATCGAGCCCGGCACGATCTCCTTCGGGCCGAATACGATCGAGCTGCCCGAGTCCCAGCGCGACGCCTGGCTCTTCCGCCTATCGCTCCAGCAGCCGCTGTTCACCGGATTCCGGATCGAGTCCGGGATCGATCAGGCGAAAGCCGCCCTCGAGGCGGCCCGCGCGGAGGAACGGCAAGCCTCCAGGGCCGCCGCCTCGGCAGCGGAGAGGGCATGGTGGGCCCTCTATATGGCGAGCCAGGCGGCGGCGGTCGTCGATGAGGGCGTCGCCGCCCAGAAGGCCCACGTAGCGGAGGCCCGGGCCAGGCTCGAGAGCGGCGCCGCTCTCAATTCCGAGCTCCTCTCCGCCCGCATGAGGGAGGCGGACCTCGAGGCCGCGGCCACCGAGGCCGCCTCGGCCCTGTCCCAGGCCAGGGCTCGGCTGAATATCCTCATCGGCCTGCCTTGGGACGCGCCGACCCTCATCGCCGAGCCCGCCGATCCCGACCTCGAGGCCGCGATCGGCGCTCCCTCCGACGCGGCGCGGAAAGCGAGGGCGGCGCGGCCCGAGCTGTCGGCCTCGGCGGCCCGCGTCTCGATGCAGGAGGCCGCCCTCGCCTCGGCCCGCTCGTCCCTCCTGCCGGGCGTCTTCCTTACCGGGAGCTATTCGCTCGCGGACCCGAACCCGAAGGCCTTTCCCCAGCGCGAGGGATTCGAGTCGCTCTGGGATATCGGCATCCTCGTCAGCATGGAGCTCGGCAGGGTCCCGGCCGTCCTTGCCCAGTCCCGGGAGGCTCGCGCGGGAATCGAGCAAGCCAGGCTGGCCCTCTCGCAGCTGGAGGACTCGATCGAGCTCGAGGCGGTCTCGGCCTGCCTCGAGCTGGCGAAGTGCGCCGACCGGCTCCGCGCGGGCGCGAGCTCCGTGGAGCTCGCGGAGGAAGCCCTGCGCTCCCAGCGTGACCGCTTCGTCGCGGGGCTGGCCGTCGAGTCCGCGGTATCCGACGCGGAGAACGATCTCCTGCGGGCCCGGCTCGAGCGCACCCGCTCGCGCGTCGCCTGGGAGCTCGCGCGAATCGCCCTGCGCGACGCGGTCGGGGAGTGAGGGAAGCCGCATGGCCGCCATCGAAGCCGAGCTCCTGGTAAAGCGCTTCGGTTCCTTCGTCGCCGTCGACGGCATCTCGTTCTCCGTACCCGAGGGACAGGTATTCGGCCTGCTCGGCGCGAACGGCGCGGGCAAGTCCACGGCCATCCGCATGCTCTGCGGGCTCCTGGAGCCGAGCTCGGGCCGCGCCTCGGTCGCGGGCATCGACGTCTCCCGCGATCCCGAGGGAGTGAAGCGCTCCATCGGCTATATGTCCCAGCGCTTCTCGCTCTACGAGGACCTTACGGTCTCGCAGAACGCCCGCTTCTTCGCGGGGCTCTACGGACTCCCTCCCAAGAGGGCGAAGGCCGAGGAAGAGCGGGCGCTCGCGCTGGCGGGCCTCTCCGGCCGGGAGGACTCGCTCGCGGGAGAGCTGCCGGGCGGCCACCGCCAGAGGCTCGCGCTCGCCTGCGCGATCATGCACTCGCCCAAGGTCCTCTTCCTCGACGAGCCTACGGCGGGCGTAGATCCCCTGGCCCGCCGCCGCTTCTGGGACATCATCTACACGGTCTCGGAATCCGGCTCCACGGTCCTCGTCACCACCCACTACCTGGACGAGGCGGAATACTGCGGCGTCGTGACCCTCATGCACTCGGGCCGGATCGCGGCCGCGGGGAGCCCGGCGGCGCTCAAGGCCGCGTTCTTCCCGGGATCGATGGTCGAGATCGAGTGCGAGAGGGCGAGCGAGGCCCTCGAGGCGCTCCGGGCCGCCGAGGGCGTCGAGGAGGCCGCGCTCTTCGGGTCGCGGATCCACGTCGCCCTGGCCCCGGGCATGGGCGAATCGGGGGTCCTCGCCGTCCTCGAGGGGGCGGGGCTGGTCGGCGCCCGGGCGGAGCGCGTTCCCCCGAGCCTCGAGGACGTCTTCATCAGGGTCATCGAGTCGGGCCCCGCAGCCGGGGGGGAAGCGTGAAAGGGCGAGTCGCGGCCGTAGTCCGCAAGGAATATCGGCACATCCTCCGCGATCCGGGAACCCTGGGCGCGCTGATATTCGTGCCGCTCTTCCTCCTGGCCATGTTCGGCTGGGCGATCAGCCTCGACGTCGACGACGTGCCGCTCCTCGTGCGGGACCTCGACATGAGCGCCGAGAGCCGCGCCCTCGCCGAGTCCTTCTTCGCGTCGGGCAGGTTCGCGCCGGCGCCGGCGCGGGCTGAGGAAGCCTCGGACGCGCTCGCCTCGGGGAAGGCCGCCGTCGTCCTCGAGATCCCGCGCGGCTTCTCGAGGTCCCTCGGCCGCGAGGAGACGGCCGCCGTCCAAGTACTCGTGGACGGCAGCGACGGTACGCGGGCCTCCACGGCCATCGGCTACGCGGAGGGCATCATCCTCCGATTCGGGTCCGAGCGCCTCGCCGTCCGCGCCGAGCGCGCCGGCCGCGATCCGCCGGCCGCGACCGACCTTCGCCCCCGAATCCTCTTCAACCAAGAGCTGCGCTCCATCAACTTCCTCGTGCCCGGGCTCGTGGCCCTCATCCTGGTCATCAGCTGCGTCGTCTCGACCTCGCTCGCGGTCGTCCGCGAGAAGGAGCTCGGGTCCATGGAGCAGCTCGTCGTCTCGCCGCTCAGGCCGCCGGAGCTGATCGTCGGAAAGACTCTGCCCTACGCGACTATCGCGATCGTATCCGCGACGCTCGTCCTGGCCGCCAGCGCCTTCCTCTTCGGGGTCAAGGTCAAGGGATCCCTCATCGAGCTCGCGCTGACGACCATCCTCTTCGTCGTAGCCTGCCTGGCCCTAGGCATCCTCATCTCGACGGTGACGCCCTCCCAGCAGCTCGCCTTCATGCTCAGCGTCATGCTGACGCTCCTGCCGACCTTCCTGCTCTCGGGCTTCATCTTCCCGATCCGCAACATGCCGGCCCTCGTGCAGGCCGTAACGTACGTATTCCCGACTAAATATTATCTCGAGATCCTGAAGGCGCTGCTCGTCAAGGGAGCCGGATTCTCCGCGTACTGGCGCGACGCCGCGGCCCTGCTGGCCTACGGCCTCGTCGCCGGCTTACTGGCGACCGCGCGCTTCGCGCGCTCCAGGGGAAGGTGACATGGGCAGGATCGGCTACGTTATCCGCAAGGAGCTTCAGCAGCTGCGCAGGGACCGGAAGATGCGCGGCATGGTGATACTCGCTCCTATATTCCAGATCCTCATCCTGGGCTACGCCGCGAACATGGACGTCAAGGACGTCCCGACGGCCGTCTGCGACCGGGACATGAGCGCCGAGAGCCGCGCGCTCGTCCGCGCCTTCGCCTCCTCGGGCTCGTTCCGCCTGGTCGAGTCCTGCGAAACCGCCCTCGAGGCCGAGACGTCGCTGGAACGGGGCCGGGCCGAGATCGGGCTCGTTTTTCCGCCGGGCTTCGGCGCCTCCTTGCTGGGACGGGGTACGCCCGCGCTGCAGATCCTGATCGACGGGTCGCGATCCAACACGGCCGCGGTCGCGATGGCCTACGCGTCGGCGATCGCGGACGACTTCGCCCGCGGCTACGCGCCCGGCGCCGTACGGGTCTCGCTTCCCGTCGAGGCCAGGACGAGGGTCTGGTACAACCCCGAGCTGAAGAGCCGCGCGTTCATGATCCCCGGCGTCTTCGCGCTCATCGTGATGGTGTTCACCATCATCCTGACCTCGCTGGCGATCGTGAAGGAGAAGGAGATCGGCACCATGGAGCAGCTCATCGTCTCCCCGCTGCGCAAGGCCGAGCTCATCGCGAGCAAGCTGATACCCTTCGCGGCTATCGGCATGATCCTCGTCACGGTCGCGCTCGGCGCCTGCGCCCTCTTCTTCGGGATCGTCCCGAGGGGAAGCGTAGCCCTCCTCTACCTCTTGACCCTGATCCTCATCATTTCCACGCTGGGCATCGGCCTCTTCGTCTCGACCCTCGCGCGCACCCAGCAGCAGGCGATGATGTACGCGATCTTCTTCTTCATGTTCCCCATGATGATCCTGTCGGGCTTCGCCTTCCCCATCGCGAACATGCCCGCGCCCATCCGGGCCCTGACCTACCTCATGCCGCTGCGCTACTACATGGTCGTCGTCCGCGGCATCTTCCTGAAAGGCTCGGGACTCCCGGACCTATGGGATCAGGCCCTTCCCATGCTGGCCCTAGGCGCTGCCTTTATCGGATTCAGCGTCGCGCGCTTCCGCAAGGAGCTCGAGTAGCGGGTCGCGTATAGCGCGGCGAAGGGGCATAGGTTATTCGGCCTAGGTTGGTTCACGTGAATATCCTTACTCAGGATACGGTTTTTATTCCTTGACAGCTCAATAAGCCCATCCTATTTTCATATTCCTGCAAGACATCACTCGCTTGATTTCAACCGAAATATAGGAGAGGAAGGACATGAAGAGAAGTTTTCTCTCTGTGTTATTGCGCGCGTTGGCAATAGCGCTACTTTCAATCGGAGCCTTGCCAAGCGTATTCGCGGATCCCTCGATCGCCTATTCCTTGGCGACGGACAAGGAAATCCAGGAAAAGGCCATCGGCAGCTCATTCGAGAGCCTGACCTGGTTCATCCGCTCCGGCGATCCGACCCTGACCATCGTCGACGTCGGAGGGAAGAAGGGCATCAGGATCGTCGGCCGCGACGTGGACTGGGACTGCATCGACCTTAAGAACCTGGCCTCCCTGCCCGACGGCTTCGACTATACCGTCAAGGTCGCCGGGCACGGCGTCGCCGGCGACAAGATGAAGCTGTCCCAAGGCGCGGGCCCCTGGAAGACCCACGTCTCCCAGCCCGCGGGAGCCGACGGGGCCTTCGAGCTGGAGATGGCTTTCAGCTACCAGGAGCTCCAGAAGGAGAAGGCGGTACGCATCCAGTCCGAGGGCACTACGGGCGCCTTCACCATCGAGAGCATCGTCGTCGCCGCTACGCCGGCGGCGGGCAGCGGAGCCGCCGCCGCGCCCGCGGCCCCCGTCGGGGCGACTCTCGACGATGTATCGATCACCTTCTCGACGGCCGACAAGGCCGCTTGGGAGGCGAAATTCTCAAGCCCGAATCCCGAGAACGTCTCTTTCCAGTGGGTCTCCGACTTCGGCAAGGGAGACAAGCTCTCCCTCAAGGGAACCCACCTTTCATCGTCCAAGGATTACACCGGCGCGAACAACGCGATCCGCCTGACTTTCGACAAGCCGCTGGCGAAGAACGCCGTTTATACCGTTTCGTATAGCGTCTTCGTCCCCGCCGACGGCAACAAGGGAAAGGGCGAGCTCACGGGGCCGGGCTTCGTCCTGAACGGCGATTACGCCGGAGCGACGGGAGTCGTCAAGTTCCCGGCCTCCTTCGGCACGATCGGCGTCGGGACCTGGAAGAAAGTCGAGGCCAGCACCCCTGCGGCGGGATTGGGCGACGCTCTCCAGTACATCGACTTCAGGTTCGTCGTAAACGAGGGGCCGAAGCATCCCGACGTCTGGTACATCGACGACATCAGCATTACGCAGAAGCTTATCGCCGCGGCAGGCGCGGAGCCCGATTACGGGAAGTACCCGGCGCTGAAGGCGATCTATAAGGATTACTTCCTTGTCGGAACCACGGCGGTCGTCGGCCGCATGAAGGACGACAAGCTCGACCTGATCAAGTACCACTTCGATTCCTTCACCCCGGAAAACGAGATGAAGCCCTCGAGCGTCCAGAACGAAAAGGGCAAGTTCACCTACGACGCCCTCGATCGCCAGCTCGCGAAAATCCCGGGCTTCTCCCTTGTCGGCCACACTCTCGCGTGGCACTCGCAATCGCCCGCGTGGATGTGGGGATCCCCCAAGGCCCTCGGCGCCAAGGAAGCGAAAGCGAACCTCGAGGCCCATATCGCGAGCGTCTTAGGCCGCTACGGCTCCCGCCTCTACAGCATCGACGTGGTAAACGAGGCTTTCGCCGACGGCAAGGGAAGCGCGGACTGGCGGGACAACCTTAGGACGAACGAGGGCTGGTACCTAGCCTTGGGGTCCGAATGGATCGAATACGCGTTCCTGAAGGCGGCCGAGATCGTCGACGCCAAGGGATGGAAATGCAAGCTGTACTATAACGATTACAATCTCGACTACGCCGACAAGGCGAAGTCGGTATACGCCATGGTCAAGGAGCTCAACGCCAAGTACGCGAAGAAGCGCAAGGGCGGCAAGCTCCTGATCGAGGGCATCGGCATGCAGGCCCACTACAACGAGAACACCTC
>CAYPHO010000164.1:0-7452 GCA_964410245.1 uncultured Treponemataceae bacterium
GCCCGGTTCCCGGATATACAACTCTGAGATATCTGCTTGTGGGGAATCCCGGTTTCTTGTTCCGCTTGAACTTGTGATTCAAAGATTCGGCCGGTCTCTACGCATTCAACTTTTTTATACTTGGCCTGGATGGTTCCTATCGACACCCCCCGCCTCTTTGCGCTTTCCGACATGTGCTTCCGAACCTCAGCCGAGTAATGTTTTCCTTCCATGTTCTTATTTCCGATCTTTGATTGCCTGATTTTTTCTCTCGTCTCATTGGTGAATATCTTCTCGTATGGATACGGCTGCCCTTTCTTCGCGAGCGATACCTTTCTTTTGGTATAGGCGGACATCTCCCCACGATTCCCGCCGCCCTGTCGGATATTCCAACCAATCGAAGGGCGCGGGCGATACTCGTACTCGTATCGATTCGCTTCGGCAACGTCCTTGCAATCGCGCAAGATTTCGGTCTCTATGTTCTTCTCGCTGTACTTTTGTATGGCTCGATAAAACACAGCGGAGCCCTTGTAATTTTTCGTGAATTCCCCTGCCCATCGCCGGGCATATCGAGTAACCCTCGCGACTCCGACGTATCCTTGAGTAAAGGGATCCGTATGCTTCGCCAGGTGATGCCAATAAACGACGTACGCGGATTTGTGATTCCGCAGTAAGTCGAGGCGGTCTTTCCTAAGCATTCACCGCCTCGATGACCTTCTCAAGGAGCGCGAGCTGCTCGCCCTTCATGCCGCGCCCCCCGCCCTGACGAGTTCGCCCTCGAGCGCGGCCATCTCCTGGGCGATGAGATTGATCTTCACGTCGTCGCCAGCCGCCTCGGCCGCAAGGAGGGCCTTCTCGAGCCTTGTGTATTTTTGGTTCGCGGTCTCCATGTGCGCGCTCACGCCCCTACCCTCGCCGCGATCCTCTCGCGAGCTCTGGCCTGGTACTTCTCTGCGATGAGGGCGGTCCTCGCCAGATCCACGGCGTCCAGAACGAAGTTATGCGGAAGCTTCGGGCAGACAGCCGCGGCGAAGATGGTCCAGGCCACCTTATGGTCGCGGTCGGCCTCGTAATCGAGGATGCGATCGAAGCGGCGGCGGCCCGCGGGGCTCTTGTAGGCTGCTACGAGACGGTCGCGAGCGGTGGTTACGAAGACGGGGAGCTTGCTGTCCATGGCTATGCCCTCCTTGTATAGCTTTAGTGTAGCGCGGCGCTTTACATCTTGTCAAGCGCCGTTGTATTATTTATCTTTACTGTTGCTTTACGTACCCATGGATGGTATCTTCTTGCTATACAAGCGCTTTACGGCTATACTGCGGGGGTGGAAAAGATGGTGAATCTCCGGCTGGACAGGGATTTCGTAGCGAAGTTCGACGAGGTGGCGAAAAAGCACAACCGCGATCGAACGAAAGAGATCAAGCAGCTCATGCTCGACGACATCCGCTCGGAAGAGCCCGACTACCAGCCGCCCCCGAACTACTAGCCCTCTCATACCGGATAGTTCTCCTTCAGCCACGTCCATTGCCGCGTGAGCTCGTCGACCGAGCACTCCGCGCGGCCCTTCCCCCCGACCAGTTCCTTGAGCTTCGCCATGAAGATCCGCTGGTAGGCCGCCTTTGAGCCCGGGCGCTTCCGCGCGAGGACTACCTCGAGGTGATCGGCGATCTGCCGGCGCAGGATCGTCTCGGCGGCGCGCGGCCCCAGGCCGCCGTCAGGGCCCGCACTCTGCGTTTTGGAATATTCCGTCTCGAAAAGGGGAATATTCTGTTCTCGATATGCAGCGCTGCCGAGCGGCGTGACCCCGGGCCGGCGGCCGCCGCCGAGGCCCTCCCCTCCTTCCTCCGCCGCGCCCTCCTGGCCCTCGCGCGCGGCCGCGAGGGCTTGGACCTGCTCCTCCTCGATAACCTCGATGGCGGCTCGTAGGCGGGCATCCGCGGGACCCCAGACCCAGGCGCCGACCTTCCCCGGAGCCCGCCGGTTTCCCCGGGCGAAGCACTGCTCGAGCCAGGGAACCGATCGGATATGCGTCAGGCAGGCGATATGCGAGACCTCTGGGACGGACATGCCCTCGTAGGCCATGGCGACCGTGACGAGGATGTCCGTCGTCGGCAGCGCGCGTCCTTTGAAGCGTGCGATCGCCTCGGCGGCCGCGGGAGAGTCGTCCGAGGTCGCCAGGAGCGCGTCGAGGCCGCGGCTCCGGAGGTGCTCGAGGTACTCGGTCGCCTGCTGGATCTGCGGCGCCACGACGAGGAGCTTCCCGAGCGGGTAGACGTCCCGACGGTGCGCGAGCCAGTCCGCCACGGTCTCGTCGAGGAGGTCTCGGGCATAGTCGGTGCGGAGCGCGGTGAAGAGGGCCGCCGGCGAGTAGTCGGCCCCGGCCAGGCTCGAGGCCTGCCCTATCGTGCCGTCCTCCTCCTTCCATTCGGCCCGGCCGTCCAGGTGGCGAAAGTAGACCGGGCAGATGGCGCCCTCGCGCAGCGCCTGGGATCGCGAGTAGCGGACGACGGCGCGCCCTGGCGTCTCGGAGAGATCGAGCTCGCCGCCGGTCGTATAGTCGAGCCAGGCGATCGGCTGTCCATCCCCGCGCGCGAGCGTGCCCGAGGCCAGGACCGTAAGGCGGGCTCGGTCCACGAGCTCGTCGAGGGCCTCGTGCCAGGCGCCGGCCGCGACGCAGTGGTGGGGCTCGTCGAGGAAGAGGATCCAGCGGCCCGTGGAAAAGGTCGCCAGGTGCCGCTCCGGCGCCGCGGCGATGGCCTGGTAAGTGGTCACGTAGCCGATGGTCCCCCGGCAGGGGTCGGCCTCGTTGGCCGCGGCGCGGATTCGGTACCGGCTCCACTCCGGGAAGTCGGTCTCGCCCTGCTCGCGCAGGGAATTCCGCGGAACGACCCAGAGCAGGCGGTCGGCGACCGCGGGCACGAGCTCGTCGGCCAGGATCCCCGGGAGCGCGGACTTCCCGCCGCCTGGGGTCACGGACTCGATGATGATCCTGGTCAGGGCGCCGGCGGCGATCTCGCGGGCGAGGCGGCTGGTCTCGGCCTGGTGGTGGCGGAGGTTCACGAGGGCCGCTCCTCCGGCTGCTCCTCATTTCCCCGTGAAACATTCTTCGCGGCCTTCTCTCGCGCCTCGAGCATTCGCTTTCGAGAGCGGGCGCCCTTACGCGAGGCGGCGCGGCGGACGGCGAGTTTGGGGCGGATCATGATCGCGACCTCAGCACGTACTCGTCGTTGTCGATCCAGCGCACGCGGGGTTCTGCGCGGGGCATCCACCACGGCCGGCGGAGCCAGGTAAACCACGCCCAGGTGATCATGCCGGTCTCGTACTTGCCGTCGTTGCGGATCTGGTGCGAGAGCATGGCGCGGCGCGTGTAGACGTGGAGGAAGGCGAGGCGCCAGTCGTCGCGCACTGAGAAAATACGAGCAAAGCGTTCACTGCCGTGGAGGTATTCAAGGGGCATGAGAAGTGAGAAGCGATGCCGCGCGACATCTTTGCATTTGAGGATGAACTCCGTTGAGAGCGAGAATGGCGGGTTCGTGATAATGGTCTGGATCTTTCGCGACTCTTCGAGGAAGTCGTGGCCTCGGACGATGTCGTAGGCCTTGACCCAAACGCGCCCATACCGCTCGCGCAGGACCGCGGTTATGGCCGCCGAGCCTTCAGCGGGCTCGAGAACTGGAAGCCGTCGGATCGGAAGCACGTCGAGGAACTGCCTGGTCATACTGGGCGGGGTCTGGTAGAAGTCGCCGGCCCGGCGCTGGCCCAGGTTGTTACGCGAGAAGTTCTTGCGGGTCTCGCGCTGCTCCTCGCCAAAGAGGTCGATCATGCGCTCAGCGCTCCCAGCGCGAGGGCCTTCGCGAGCCCGCGGGGGACTGCGTTGCCGATCTGCTTCACCGCGTCGCCCCCCATTGCATCGCCCTCCTCACCTTGTTCACGTAGTCCCAAATCGGCCCCAGCTTCCGCACGCCTTCCCGGCCCCGCTGATAGCTCGCGATCGTCAGGTCTTCAACGACACGCGCCCGGTCCGGCTCGTCGTAGGGCACCAGCTCGGACCAGTAGCGATAGTTCTCCTGCCAGATTCCATCAGCGACCCGGAGCGCATCGAAGCAGTTGTGCGGGTCGTATTCGCCCCAGGCGCGGGCGCGGGCCTCGTGGTAGGTCTCGTTCAACTGCATACGGCCGTGGCTAATGCCGTCGTCGCCGACAGCCCAATCCATCTCATCCGACTCGACGCGGGCATGAGCGCGCAGGATCGCGGCGGGCGTGGCGTAGCCGTCGTAGAGGCTACGCGGGGTCGCAGGGACGCAGGGTTCCGGCTTAGACTCGGGGTAGAGGATGGGCTGAAGAACGATCGCGAGGAGCGTCCATAACACGCCGAAGCCGATCATGGGCCGGAGGTCGGGATTCATTCGGTTCATCTCGCTAGTCCTCCTCCAGCTCTTCGACCTTGCCGATATTCACTCGCCTGTTCCCGAGCGCGGGCCATGCGGCGATGACTTCAGCGCTCATGCCCTTCACCAGGTAGTGAGCGGCGAGCTTATGCACGCCCGCCACCCAACCCTCGGCAACGAAAAGACAAGGCCCGTTCGCGACCTTATCTCTCGCCACTGCCTTCGCCGCCTCGATGTCGATCGAATCCTGCTCGACGAGTACGGATAGGCGAAGCTCGACTTCGAAGGTCATTGATCTCCTCGAATAAAAAAGTGTTGCCGAGGAGCGGGATGATGCCCGCTTCGCCGCGGAGGCCCGAGATGCAGCGGCGCGCGCCACTCCCCATCGGCTTGGACCTCGGCAACACACCCCGCGACGACGGCGCAGGCGTCCCTTCTCTTTTTGTGCGGGGTCCGGCGTTCATGGGCTTACGCTTGTCGGCAGTCTCCCCATGACCTACTGCTCCGCAATGCTTCGCCGCGCGCTTACATCGCGCTTAGGACCCCTAATGCAGTACCAGCGCAAGGCGGGAGTCGAACCCGCGACCTTCAGCTTTTCGGTTTGGGATAATCGCCTTAGCCATCGGCGTAGTTCCCCTCCTCTACTTCGCTGACGCTCTGCCGCTGAGCTACTCGCGCATGAAAAGCGGCCGGCTCATGCCTTACAGGATCCGGCCGCCATGAAGCCGCTCTCGGCGGCTAGCCGAACACATCGGCCTAAGTTGAAATCAGGTCGTCTATCTCATTACGCCGCGAGGGCGGCTAAACCCACCTCCGGCCTCCCGTGTTGCCATTGGCGAACCCTCGCAACCTCCCCACGTACTTGGCCTGGGCATCATTCATAGAGGCGCCCGACATGAGGTAGGCCAGCGTGGCCACGGTGGCGATGATCAGCGAGTAAAAGATGGCGGTCTCGAATCCGTTGCCAAAGCTGGACGCGAGAATCTGGGGAGACTCGACGCCGATTACCGGCGCGAGCTCCTGGACGATGTCGGCAGCCAAGGGGACGGCGACCTGGCTCATGGCCAGGAATGCCGCAGAGCCCTCGGGCGGACCGGCGATGGCGGGGACGGCGAAGCAGAGCAGCGCCGCCAGTGCCATGGTGAAGATAAGGAATACCTTCTTCACGTAGATTCCTTTCCCGCGCTAGAAGCGGCGCGGACGCTTGCTTCCTTGCGTAGTCGTAAGCGCTCTTTCTTCGATTGGTGCTTCGGCCTGCCCCGTTGCGGATTCTTGATGGTCCGCGTGAAGAGGATCTCGCGCTTACAATGCGGACAGTTCGCCACGCGCCCGAGCTTCACATACTTCATCTGAGACTCGAGCGCGCTCATGTTGATGTCCTTGCGGCAGACAGGGCAGGTCATAGTCAACTACTCCGCTTTCTTCTTCGCCGGCGCGATGATCGCGAAGATCTTATCGATCGCCTTGATCTTGTCCGCGTGGACCTTGCGGACTTGACGCAGGTTCTTGGCGTTGATCGGGTCCACGATGTATGCCTTCGCGGCGATCTCCTTCACGCGCTCTTCTTGCTTCGGGGTCAACCTCATGCTCTTCTCCTTCGCTATGGATTAGGGCGCCGACGACGCGGCGCTTCCGAAATCGAGGACGTTTCCTGTTCCAGCCATAACCTCGCCGAATTCCTTCGTGACCTTCCGCTCCTCGGGCGACTGGTCGAAGGGCAAGGCCATCTGCAAGCGCTTTCCCTTCACGAATTTCACGATCTCCTCCTCGAGGATCTCGACTGCGGCGTTGTAGAGGTTCTGGGGATGGTCCGCGATGACCTCGCCGTCTTGTCTCATATCAGCCGCGCTGATCTTCGGACAAGAGATTTTCGCGGGGTCGCCCTGGAAGGTCGGCATTGAGAGCGCGAGCTTGGTCCCTGGCTCATCGCCATGGGAGAAGTCGATCGAAACAGAGCCCGCGCGCTCAATAGTTATGCCCAGGGCGAGGCGTCCTAGGATCGCGACGTTCGCGGCGGCCTGGTAGAGTTCGGTCTGCGCCTCGTCCATTGTGACGATACGGAAGGATTCTGAGAGACCCGAGTAATCGACGGTGATCGCACCGTGTTCGAGCTTGAGCTTATCGATGGTCATATTGGGTCCTCCTGAAGTGATCTATCCCGTATCCGGGCGCGAACAGGTGCCGGTCTACGTCCTCTATCGATCGCGCTACAAAGGCAACCCCGCCCCGCTTGGCGATCTCGGCGAGGAAATCCAATTGCTCGAATGTCGCTTTCCCCTTCTCGCTCTTGACCTCGATCGCGAGGAAGCGGCCGTCGTCGAGAATCCCGAGGATGTCGGAGCATCCAGGAAAGCCGAATCGAACGAAGCGCGAGGCATGACTGGCTCCGTTCGTTAGCTTCCCGGCGCCCGTGTTCATGCGGAAGGCGTAAATCTTGCGGGCCTTGAGGTAGTCGAGGATCGCGGAGAGGACGGCGCCTTCGGGCGTGCTCATCGCCACATCCTCTTTCCGCAGCGCGCGCATCGGTAGCGCTTAACCTTGCCACCGTCCAGCTCCTCGCCCGTCGGCTTGAACTCTCCATGCCATCCGCTCCAGCACGCGAACCTGAAATAGAGCCACTTGAGGAATTTCACCGCCTCCTCCTCTTCCGCCCGGCCGCGTAGCCAATGGCAAATGCCACGGCGACGAGGACGCAAAGTACGGGCCAGAGCTGGCCGACGGCCTGGAGGTAGCTCATGCAGTGGCCTCAGTCGTCGCCTCGATAGCGTCCATTGCGCGCAGGTACTTCGGGCAGAGAGGCGTCTCGCCCTCGTGTCCGGCGGCGATGCGATACATCGCCTTAGCGGGCCGCTCGCAAAGGGTTTGATCAATCGCAGAATCGACGATGTGCCGAATCCTGACCGATCGCGGGTGCGGATGGCCGTTGACCGAGACGTGTCGAGTTTCGAACTCGACGACGTGAACGGCGTCAATTAGGCGGCAGGCGGTCATACCGGACTCCTGATAAGCAGGCCCCGCGGCGAATGCCCTAGGGCGTCGTAGGCCCGGCGCGAGGCCAGGGCGAGAGCCAGGGGATCGCGAACTGGCG
>CAYPHO010000165.1:0-6617 GCA_964410245.1 uncultured Treponemataceae bacterium
GGTCGAGACGATGGGAAGCTCGGGCGTCCAGACCATGCCGAGGGAATTCGAGCCGACCGCGGCATCGATCTCTCCGTCCGCGAGGGCGCGGAAGAGCGAGGAGTAGTCCGGGTAGTCGACGTAGCGGGGCCGCACGCCGGAGGACTCGCAGAGCGATTTGAGCGAGCCCGAGCCGGAGAACCAGAAGTCCTTCGGCAATTCGCCGACCGTCTTTCCCCGGAGGTCGGCGAGGGTCGAGATCCCAGAGTCCGGGCGGGCGAAGACGGCGCCCCAGTCCATCATGACGTACTCTCGGGTGAAGACGGCGTAGGCTTCCCGCTCCTCGGTGCGCACGATCGCCGGGACCAGGTCGATCGATCCCGACCTCAGCCCCTCGAGGAGCTCGTCCCACTGGCCGTACTCGTACTCGACCTTCCATCCCTCCCGCTTCGCCAAGGCGTCGATGATGTCGATGAAAATGCCTTTAGGGGCGCCGTCGGCGTCGCGGTAGCAGGAGGGCATGGCGTCGTAGTAGCCCAAGCGGATCGCGCGGTGCTCGCTCGCGTAGGCGGGCGTTCCTATAGACGAGGCGGCGAGGAGGATCAGCGCCGCCGCGACGGAGGCGATGGGCCGGCGGGCGATCGTCGGCATTCCGATCATATGCGGCAACTATACGGTCCCGGCCGCGCGAAGACAAGGAAGCCGAGCGGGACCCGCCCGAGACGATCGCCCGGCGCCGCCCCTCGGGCCCTCATCGTCTCCTATCGGCCGCTGCGCGAGAGGAAGTCCCGCAGCCTTCGCATGAAGGCCTCATGCGCGTCGAAGCGGATCAAGTGACCCGCGCCGGGTATCGGGGCGATCTCGGCATCCGGCCTGATCCCGCGGATGCCCGCGACGACCTCCGGCCCGACGATGGCGCCGAGGGCCGGATCCGCGGTGAAGATCAGCAGCGGCGCCTTTATCGCCGAAAGGACCGATGCCCATGCGGACCCGCCGGCCGCTACGGCGTCCCCGAGCGCGTCGATGATCTCCGGATCGAGCCGCTTCTTGGAATCGCTCATCGCCGTCGCGAGATCCTCCGGCCAGGAGGGGTGGTCGCGGCGGTATCCGGCCAGGAGCTCGTCCCTGTCCGCGAAGCGCAGCGTCTTGGCCCAGGCGATGATCGGCGGCTCGCCGCCCTCGGCGCCCGTCCCGGGCGGGGGCGACGAGGGCGGGAACCAAGGCGGGTCTTCCAGCGCGAGGGCGCGCGCGAGGCCGGGATAGCGGGAGACGGCCTGGGCCGCGACCATGGCTCCCATCGAATGGCCGACGATCGCCGGGCGCTCCAAGCCCAGCGCGCCGATCAGGGAGGCGAGGTCCGCCGCCATGTCGAGGCGCTTGAGCTCGGACGCGCGCGAGGACAGCCCGTGCCCGGCCATGTCCGGCATGACGATGTCGTACTCGTCCTCGAGCCCGCGGGCGACGGGCGTCCAGCACAGGCCGTCGTCGGTGAATCCGTGCACGAGGACCAGGGAAGGCTTGCCCGATCCGCCGGTCCTCCGGTAATGGATGCGCGTCCCGCCCGCGGCGACCTCGCCCTCTTCCCATCTCGATCCCATGGCCGCGATCCTCCCGCCCGACGGCCCGGGAAAGGCCGTGTCGGGCATACTACCTCGCGATCGCGCCGATCGCAACGCCTATCCGCGCCCGCGGCGGTATTCGCTCGGCGTCTGCCCCGTCTTCTCTAGGAAGCGGGCGTTGAAGCTGGTCTTCGAGCTGAAGCCGACATCGAAGGCGATCTCGAGTATCGTCGCCTCGGGCCGCTCCGAGAGGAGGCGCTCGGCCTCGAGCACGCGGCGGTCGCTCAGGTAAGTCCTGAAGTTGACGCCCATCCGGTCGTTGAGTATCTCGGAGAGCTGGTGGGGCGTCACCATCAGCTGCGAGCTGAGCGACGCCAGGCTCAGCTCCATGTCCTTGTATATCCTCTCCGCGCTCATGAGGTACTCCAGCCGATCGACCAGCTCGTCCGCGTCGAGGCCGCGCAGCTGGGTGTTCCTGTAGCGGATCTGCTTCGATCGCCGGACGACCTGCTGGGCGTACTCGGGATAGCGGAAGGAGTAGAACGAGTAGCCGATGAAGGTCAGGGACGACGAGAGCTTCGCGACGTACAGGAGCTCGCTCTCGCGGATGACGTGCGCGACTACCATCAGCAATATGTCGAGGATGAACCAGACGACGAAAGCCAGGAGGAGCTTGAGCTCATGGAAAGTCTTGAGCTCCTTGTCGGCCAGGAGGCGGGCTCCCGCCGCCAGGATCCTGAAGAGGAAGTAGAGGATGTAGGCGTTGGACCCGAGGCCGAAGAGGTGGACCAGGAAGAAGCTCGGATGAGCCTGGAAGTAGGCGGGCGCGACGTCCGCCGGGAGGTTCGCGAAGACCGGGGCATTGATGACGTTGTTGACGATCACCGCGGGGAGCGAGGCCATGGCCGGGATGAAGTACGGCCAATGGAGCCTCGCCGGCTTGCGCCGCAGGTCCGTTACATGCGAGAAGCCGTAGTACAAGAGGGGCGCGAAGGCGTAGCAGAGCGGGATCTGGATGTTGTAGAGCGGGAAGACGGAGTAGATGAGAGAAGTCCGCTCCGCCCAGGCGTAGAGCACGATGAGGCCCGTCGACGAGTACATGGCGGCGAAGTAGGAGTTCAGCGGCGACCTTGCGGGCTGGATCATCCAGTAGGCCGCGATGAGGACCATGTACATCCCGCCGCCGAATAGGAGGTAGCTCATGCGCGCCCGATCCGGGCTCCCTCAGTCCCTTCCCTTAGGTACGAGGGGCGTCAGGCGGAGGTCGAGGTCCTGGCCGGCCTGGAGCTCCTCCAGCTCCCGGCGAAGCGCGGCTATCGGGACGCCGGGGCCGATCACGAGCTCGGCCCGAAGGCGGAACAGCGGC
This sequence comes from uncultured Treponemataceae bacterium, assembly GCA_964410245.1. Classification (GTDB taxonomy): domain Bacteria; phylum Spirochaetota; class Spirochaetia; order Treponematales; family Rectinemataceae; genus CAZXXZ01. The sequence continues at coordinate 2,905 of CAYPHO010000165.1, forward strand.
GAGCCCGTCAGCGGAGCGCTCTCTGTGCTCGTCTCCAGCTCTTCTATGTTTATGCCGCGGCGCCGCAGGACCGCGCTGATCGCGTGCACGATGCCCCGGCCGTCGAGCGAGACGGTCTCCAGGCAATAGGGCCGTCCGCCTTCCATGGCCCGCGCCGCGAGCGTCGGCACGACGCCGATCCTCAGCCCGAACTCCGCCTCGAGCGCCGGGACCTCGGCGGCGAGGGACTCGAGCGCGGATGCCTCGAGGGATACGAGCATTATGATCGCGAACTCGCCGCCGAGGACGGCCATCTTGCTTTCCTCGATATTGCCCCCGGCCTCGGCGATGGCGCCCGAGAGGCCGTCGACGATGCCCACCCTGTCCGCGCCGATGGCGGAGATCACCGCGAATGCCTTGTCCATGGGGCTATTGTGCCACGGATGCGCCGGGAGGGCGAGCCCGATTCCATAGGGCCCGATGCCGCCGCCGCGATTGCCCGCGCCGCGGAGCCGGCCTATAATTCCCCGTCGGCGGGCAAGCCCATCGGGGTCCCGCCGCGCCGGAGTTGCTACGATGGATACTGTCCTTATCACGGGTGCCGGCAAGGGCCTGGGGCTTTCCCTCGCCAGGCGATTCCTGGAGGAAGGCTCGCGCGTGTTCGCCGGCCTCCGCCGTCCCGAGGGCGCCTCGCCGGAGCTCGGACGCCTCTTCCCCGACGCCTACTTCCCGGTCCCCCTCGACGTGGCCAGCCTCGACTCGGTCCGGGCGGCGGCCGGCCGCGTCGCGGCCCTGGCCGGATCGCTCGACATCCTCGTCAACAACGCCGGGATCCTGCTGGAGGCGCGCGCGCCGCTCCTGGAGATCGACCTCGCCTCGTACCCCCTGGCCGAGACCATGGACGTCAACGCCTTCGGGCCGCTTCGCGTCGCTCGGGAATTCCTGCCCCTCCTGGGGAAGGGCGCGCGGAAGCTCGTCGTCAATATCTCCTCGGAGGCGGGAAGCATCGCGAACTGCTGGCGCGAGTCGGAGTTCGCCTACTCGATGTCGAAGGCGGCGCTCAACATGCTGTCCAGGATCCTGCAGAACCACCTGGGGCCGGCCGGCTTCAAGGTCCTGGCGGTGCATCCGGGATGGATGCGCACCGACATGGGCGGGCCGGGCGCGGATATCGAGGCCGACGAGGCTGCCCAGGGCGTCTACCGACTCGCGCTGAAAGAGTGGGGCCCCGGCGACCCGATATATATGGATTACCTCGGGCGGCCCCTGCCCTGGTGAAAGGACGGCGCGATGAGCCTTGAAGGGAAGAGAATCCTCATCCTGCTCGGCGGGCAGTGGCACGACTTCGAGGGCTTCGGGCGCTTCGCGCGGGAGCTTTTGGAATCCCTCGGGGCGAAGGCCGAGGCGAGCTGCGACCTGGACGAGCTTACGCGCCTGGGCGAGGGAGGGCACGACCTCGTGCTGGCCTATACCTGTCTAAGCTCGGACGAGGCGGGGGAGAAGGGAGGGCCGGACCGCCTGAGCCCGGCGCAGTTCCGAGGGCTCGCGGAATGGGTCCGCTCGGGCGGCGGGCTGCTTTCGGCCCATGCCTCGACCGTGATCGGGAAGTCGGACCCGGCGCTCGGCGAGCTGATCGGCGGCGTCTTCGTATCCCATCCGCCGCAGTTCTCCTTCACTCTCTACCCTGTCTTCGAGGAGCATCCCATCACCTCGGGGATCGAGGCCTTTACCGTCCACGACGAGTTCTATATCGAGACGCACAGGCCCGATGCGCGGGTCCATATGATCGCCCTCGACCGCGGCGTCGCCTACCCGATGGCATGGTCGAAGATCGAGGGGAAGGGACGCGTGGCCCACGTCGCTCCCGGCCATTCGCGGGAGGTCTGGGAGCTGCCGGCCTACCGGCGCCTTTTGCTGCAGTCCCTGGAATGGCTGGCGGCGGGCGGCTAGGGCGCCCCGCCGCCAGCGCTCGGGACGCCGATCAGGCCAGATCGTACTCGTACAGCTCGATGCCGAAGGGGGCGATCATCAGCGCGCCCGCCCCGGCGTCGAACTCGCCCTCCTCGACGAGGACTTCGGGCGCCTTGCCGGCCCGGTTCATCGCTTCAAGTCCCGAGGACCGCAGCTTCCAGCGCCTGCCCGCGCCCGAGAGGCGCGCGCCGCGAACCGAAATCGATAGGACGCGCTCCTCGTCCGTCGCGTTGACGACGGCCAAGGTCAGGGCGCGCCGGTCGGGGGTCAGGGCGGCCGATACGTCGAGGGGCCAGGTATCGCTGCCCGTATTCACGCGCGGCTGATCGCCGCCGATCGGGAAGGCGGGCGGCGGGACCGGCGAGTCCCCCGAGACCTCGACCGGGACGCGGCCGAAACGGCGGTTGTAGAGCCGGAAGAGGATCCCGGTCGCGCTGAGACAGGAAGTTAGGCGATCGCAATCGATCCAGGCGGTGCCCATGGTGTAGCCCGCCATGTCGATGAAGTCGGTATGGCGGAAGAACTCGTGCAGGGTCCGGGCGGCGGCGAGGCAGGCCTTGTGGTCCTGGACGAAGCGGTAGGCCCACTCGTCGAAGAAGACCTTGACCTTCCCGTCCTCGAGCTCGGGGAAGCGCCTCTTGTACTCTTCCCAGCAATCGGCCATGGTCGCGACGCGGTTCGCGGGCGCCCGCGCCCATTCGGCCAGGCCCTGCTCGATATCCTCGTTCTTGCCCGTCTCGAAATTGAAATGCTTGTTCTCCGGCTGGTAGGCGTGGGTGGCCAGGGCGTCGAAGCTCCCCATGCAGCGCTCCAGCATGCCGCCCGCCCAGTCGCGCTCGGATCCGTACTCGACCAGGCGGCTGCCGGAATCGGTCATGATGCCCTGGCCGGTCGTCATCTCGTCGACGAAGCCCCCGGGCGCGACGATATAGATAGAAGGATCGACGCGGCGCATGGCCTGGGCGAAGAGACGGTGCTTGATCGCGTACTGCTCCGGGGCCATGTGCCCGAGCTGCCAATGCCCGTACATCTCGTTGCCGATGTTCCAGTAGCGGACGCCGTAGGGATCCGGATGCCCGTTCGCGGCGCGCCGGCCGCCCCACTCGGTCGAGCGGTCGCCGTTGACGTACTCGACCAGCTCGGCGCCCGAGCGCGGCTCGCCGAAGCCCGTGTTGACGCACCAGTAGGGCTCGACCCCGATGAGGCGGCAAAACAGCAGCAATTCGCCCACGCCGACGTCGTTCGGCTGGATCGCGCTCCAGACCGGATCGAAGACCGGCGGCCGCCTGTCGGGATCGCCTATCGTGTCCTTCCAGTCGTAGCCCGAGACGAAGTTGCCGCCCGGCATCCTGAGGATCTTGCAGTCCATCTGGCGCATGAGCTCGAGGGTATCGGCGCGGAAGCCCTGGACATTGTCGATGGGCATGAGCGAGACCGCGCCCAGCCTGAATGATCCCGAGCCCAGGCCGCTGATCTCCAAGCGCCCTTCTTCCGTCTCCGCGCCGCAGGAGAAGGCTAGGGGGACCGTCTCCCAAGAGCTTCCGGCGCGGACCTCGACTATCTGCGCGTCGGCCGGCCCCGGCCCCCAGGAAAGCTTCGCGCTGACGCGCGCGCCCGGATCGGCGGCGACGACGACGCGGCCGACATAGCCCTTCTTCGCGAGGGCGAGGCCGGCTTGATAGACGCCGCGCGCCTCGCTCCCGGCCAGGCTCACGCGAGGGCTGTGAACGCCGGTATAGGGGGCTCTCTCGTCCATCGCGACG
>CAYPHO010000165.1:6633-7438 GCA_964410245.1 uncultured Treponemataceae bacterium
CCACTTGTTCTCGCGCCAGGCGCGGGCCATCGGGCCCTTGGGCTCCGGAAGGGGAGAGGAGTCGACCGGCCGGAAGAACTTCCGGTCGTCCAGGACCTCGCTCCAGAGCGAGCGGTTTATGAGTCCGCCGATATGCTCGATGAAGCCGCCGAACATGAAATCGGCTATCGGCCTCCGCGCGGTCTTTGCCGCGTCGATGACCGCCGATATCGCCGCCGTCGCCGCGCCATTGGCGGTGGCCTCGGCTGTTCTTCCATTATCGTGCCTGTCTTCCATCGATGCGCCTCGCTTATCCGCTCGCGCGAGTATTGGTTCGGGCCGGGCGGCTGTCAAGCGGAATGAAGGTTTACTGATCTCGGCTCATATGGTAAAAGGAGAGTAGAACGAGGGCGATTAGCCCCGCGCTTGGAGTGCCTGCCATGAAAAGGATCCTTAAGTTCATGCCGTTCTCGCTTATCGCTGTCCTCGCCGCGCTTTCGGCGGGCTGCGCGTCCGGCAAGGCCGTCGAGGCGGAAGCCCCCGCCATGGTCATAGCGACGCCCGGCCAGAAGACGATAAAGATCCAAACCGACATAAAGCCCGTCAAGGACGTATACAAGGATTATTTCCTAATCGGGAACGCCGTATCCGCGAAGAACATGCAGGGCCCCAGGCTCGAGCTCTTGAAGATGCATTTCAACGCCGCCACGGCGGAGAACGCGATGAAACCCAGCGCCCTGCAGCCGCTAAAGGGCAACTTCAGCTTCGCCGGCGCGGACTTCATCGTAGACGGAATTCTCGGACTCGGTATGGAGATGCATGGGCA
>CAYPHO010000166.1:0-7428 GCA_964410245.1 uncultured Treponemataceae bacterium
CTTCACGGCCGCGGCGATCGCGGTACGGGCCTCGTCCGGCCTCTGCTCCTGGAAGACGACGAAGTAGTCGAGGAACTTGCCCGTCTCGTCCAGGGCGGCGCACTTAGTGCCGGTCCTGATGCCCGGGTCCACGCCCAGGACGCGGGTACCCTTGATGGGCGGCTGCATGAGCAGGTTCTTCAGGTTCTCGGAGAAGACCTCGATGCCGTGCCCCTCGGCGGCGTCGGTCGCGTCCGAGCGGATCTCGCGCAGGACGGCCGGCGCCAGGAGCCGGCGCAAGCCGTCGTCGATAGCCTCGCGATGATAGCGGTTGAAGGTCGTTATGCGCCGCTGCAGGAGATCGACCGCGCCGTCCTCGTCGACCTCCAGCGAGACGTCGAGCTCGCCCTCGCGCTCGCCTCGGTTCACCGCCAGTACGCGGTGCGACTTCAGCGTCGACAGGGGCTCCTCGTAATCCCAGTACATTTGATAGGTCGAGGCCGCCTTCTTGGCCTCGTCCCCGATTCCCTTTACCTTGAGCTTGCCGCCCGAGAGGTAGAAGCGCTTGACCGCGGAGCGGTTGTCCGGATCCTGCGATACGCGCTCGGCGACGATGTCCATGGCGCCCTGCACCGCCTCGCGCGCCGTCGGCACGGAAAGCTCGGGATTCTCCGGAACGTCCCGCACGAAGCTCGGGGCCGCCTCGTCGACCGCCGCCTCGTCTTGGGAAACCATGATATCGGCCAGGGGACCCAGGCCGCGATCCAGGGCCAGCATGCCCCTCGTCTTCTTCTTCTTCTTATAGGGCGCCCAGATGTCCTCGATCTCGGACAAGGTCTGCGCCTTCTGGAGATTCTCGAAGAGCGGCTCGTCCAGCTTGCCCAGGGCGAAGATCCCCCTGGTCACCTCGAGCCTGCGTTCTTCCAGGTTCTTGTAGGTCTCGAACTTATGCGAGGAATCGCGGACCTGGACCTCGTCCAGGCTGCCGGTGCGCTCCTTGCGATACCTGCTGATGAAAGGGATCGTGCATCCCTCGCCGACCAGCTCGACGACCGCCAATACCTGGCCCGGCCGCACGCCGAGCTCGGCGGCTATCTTTCCTATTATCGCCGCCTCGTCGACCGCGAGCGAAGCGACGAAGCTTTCCGTCAAATCCATGGCGGGTACGGTACGGAGTCCGGATCAAAAAATCAATAGGAGGAATTTCTTCAAAATAAGTATAGGGACATATTCATAGTTTCCTTTGACATTCTGGATATAATGGCTATAATTACGGTGATCCGAGACAGGATGGGGTATGGCGAAGAACATAAAGAAGGTACGGATATTCTCCGCTCTCGAAGTGGCGAACCTTTGCGGCGTCGTGAACCAGACCGCGATCAACTGGATCCGCAACGGCTACCTTAAGGCCTTCACGACGCCCGGGGGCCAATACCGCATCTACGCCGAAGACCTTATGAGCTTCCTGGATTCCCGCGGCATGCGCGTTCCGCCGGAGCTCGAAGAGCGGCTTAACGAGGACGTCGACTGGAACGCCGTCCTCGTCGTCGACGACGACGCGGAGCTCAACGACCTCTTGAAGCGATGGTTCGAGCGCAAGCTCGAGCATTTCGCGATCCACCAGGCCTTCGACGGCTTCGAGGCGGGACGCCTGATAGCCGAGAAGCGGCCGGGCTTCGTGGTCCTGGACATAGATCTCCCGGGCATCAACGGCCACGCCCTGTGCAAGAAGATCAAGACGGATCCCGTCTTCGGCAAGCCCTTCATCATCGCGATGACGGGCCTGGACCGGCCGGAGGAGGGTCAGGCGATGCTCGCCGAGGGCGCGGACGCCTTCTTCGCGAAGCCGCTGGACTTCGAGGCGGTGGCGTCGTCGGTCGCCGACCTGGCGGAAAAGGCGAGGGCGAAGGATGCCGAGTAAGGGCGTCGTGCTGATCGTCGAGGACGAGGACTCGATCCGACTCAGCCTTAGGGACTACCTCGCCAAGCGCGCTTACGACGTGCTCGTCGCCTCGGACGGCGTCGGCGCGCTTAAGCAGCTCCTCGACTACGACGTCGACCTCATCGTCTCGGACTTCCGCATGGACGTCCTGGGCGGGGACTATTGGATAAAATTCCTGAAGAAGTACTGTCCCTCCAAGCACGTCCTCATAACCTCGGGCTTCCTGAGGCCCGACTTCGACATTCCCTTCGACGTCGTCTACAAGCCCTTCGACTACCAGGACCTCGAGGCGCGCATCGCCGCCCTCCTGGGGGCCGACCCTGGCAAGCCGGCCTGAGGCCGGGACTTCCGGCGAGGGGACGGCGGCCTTCCGGGCCATCGTCTCGGGATACGTACAGGGCGTCGGCTTCCGCTATTCGGCCAGGCTCGCGGCCTCCAGGCTCGGCGTCGTCGGCTGGGTCCGGAACCTGCCGGACGGCGACGTCGAGATCCTCGCCGAGGGACCGAGGCCCGCGATAGCCGCTTTCAGGGAATGGCTCGAGGAGGGCCCGCCGGGAGCCCGCGTCGATTCGGTCGAGGCGCGGAGCCTTCCTCCGAGCGGCCGTTTCTCGGAATTTTCTGTCGAGTTCTAGCCTTTGAGCCCGTAATTACCGACCGGAATTGACGTTCGGTTGCGTTTTGGCTAAGCGCGCGGTAATTTCTATGCCGATAATGAGGACGGAAGAGCATAATCATCCGGGGGAAGCCACTATGGCATCGCGGACTATCTCGGACCTCGTGAGATCGATCCCGAAGACCGAGATACACATACACGCCGAGGCTACCGTAAGCTTCGAGAGCTATTTCCGCCTCAACAAGAAATACAAGGCCGACGCCTCGCTCAAGACGCCCGCGGACTTCAGCAAGCTACTCAAGATGGACAGCCTCGCGGCGATGATCAAGAACTTCTTCTACCTGCAAGCCCTCTTCCGCTCCTCCGAGGACTTCCTGCACGTCGTCTCGGACGTCGAGGCCTACGCGGGTCGCAACAATATCGAGTACATAGAGCTCTTCGTCGCCCCGTCGATGATCCTCAAGCAGGGCGGCATAGACTTCGCCGGGATCATGGATCCCTTGGTCGAGGGCTTCTCGGCGCTCCAGGCGAGGGGCGGCCCCGACGTCAGGATCATCGTCGACGTGTCGCGCAGCTTCGGCAACGAGAACGCGTCGCGCAACCTGTCCTTCGTGCTCGCATACCTGGCCCGGCGCCCCAACGACCGGCTCCTGGGCATCGGCCTGGGCGGCCAGGAATCCGGCAATCCCTGCATCGACTACAAGGACGTCTTCGCCAAGGCGCGCGAGGCGGGCCTGCGAGTCGTCGCCCATGCCGGCGAGGAGACGGGCCCGGAATCGATCCGCGAGGCGGTGCTGGACCTCGGCGCCGAGCGCATCGGCCACGGCACCTCCGCGATCCAGGACCCGGGGCTGATGGATATCCTGGCGGAGCGCGGCGTGCCCTTGGAGATCTGCCCGACCAGCAACGTCATCACCGGGAAGTACGTCCATTCGTATGCCGAGCATCCGATCAAGGCCTTCCTCGATCGCGGCATCGCCGCTACGCTGAACACCGACGATCCCGTGCTCTTCGACGTCGAGCTCGTCGAGGAGTACCGCCGGGCCTCCGAGCAGATCGGGATCGGGAATACGGGAATCGCGACCTTGCTCCGCAACGGCGTACGCGCGACCTTCATGGACGAGAAGCGCAAGGGCGCCTTCATGCGCCGCATCGACGCCGCGATAGCCGCCGCCGGCCTTTAGCCGTCCGACACGCCCGCGCCGCTCTAAACCTATACGCCCTGCGGGCGCAGATCGCAAGGAATGATTGTCATGGTCGCCTTCGGCGACCCGCGATACGACTCCCGCCGGTCGCTTTATAGAAAAGAAAACCCCCAGCTCTTGCCGGGGGTTTTCGTTTCAGCGACCGACGGGAGTCGAACCCGCTTCACGAGCTTGGGAAGCTCGGGTAATACCGGTATACGACGGTCGCGATCATCGTGCGCGGCTTCACGCCGCGCGTTTATATTGGATACCGTCGTTTGTCGCCTTCTATATTCTGGCGGGTGACATACGACGGTCGCCATTCTGGTCGTCGCCTTCGGCGACTAACATTATGGATACCGTCGTGCAGCGCTTGTATCCTAGACGCGCTGTACGACGGTCGCCAATCAAACTTGTGTGTGGCTACCGCCACACGTCTTTATAGGTAACCGTCGTGAGTGCTTGGGTCCATTGCGCACTGTACGACGGTCGACAAAAAGATGATATCGGGGCGGGGGGCGGGCGTCAATATCGGGGGCCGAGCTCGAAGGCAAAAGGAAGAGCGGCCGAAATAAAGGGCCCGACCTCTCGGCCGGGCCCGAATCGACAGTATGTATCCCTTCGACTACGCGACGTAGCTCTCCAGGAGCTCCGAGCGGCTGGGATGGGTCAGGCGCTTCAAGGCGCTCTTCTCGATCTGCCTGATCCTCTCCTTGGTCAGCTTGAAGCGGTCCCCGATCTCCTTGAGGCTCATCGCCCTACGGCCGTTCAGCCCGAAGCGGTATTCGACCACCTCGCGCTCCTTGTCCGACAGGGTCCGGAGCACCTCGTTTATGTCGTCCTTGAGGTTCTGCTCGACGACGTACTCCTCGGGAGAGGTATAGGCCGAGTTCTCCACGAAGTCGCCTAGCACCGAGGAATCGCGCTCGTCGAAGACGGGCGTCTCCAGGGACACCAGCTCGCGGCTGACGGCGACGAGGTCGGCGACGTGATCGGGATCCATCTCGAGGAGCCGGGCGATCTCCTTCATCTCCTCGTCCTCGGTCATGACGCCCTCAAGGGTCTTCCGCGTCTTCTCGATCTGCACCAGCTCGTTCGCCCTATTCAAGGGAAGGCGGATCATGCGGCTCTTCTCGCAGATCGCCTTGAGGATAGCCTGCCGGATCCACCACACGGCGTAGGATATGAAGTGGTAGCCCTTGTCGACGTCGTAGCGCTCGATGGCGTTGATGAGCCCGATGTTCCCTTCCGAGATAAGGTCGGAAAGCGGCAGTCCCTGATTCTGGTATTTTTTCGCGACGTTAACCACGAAGCGCAAGTTCGACTTGACGAGCATGTCCTTGGCGAACTGGTCTCCCTTGGCCGCGGCGCGGGCGTAGGTGTCCTCATCCTCGCGGGAAAGTAGCGGTATCCTGTTTATTTCCTTAAGGTACATCGAAAGCACGTTCTCATCGCAAAACGAGTTGTCGTTGATGCAAGCATTTTTCCTGGCCATTATGTCCTCCGATCATGAATATCACTGCAGGAGACATGCCAGAATTATGAAAACTGGAAAGAAAAATGAGAGCCAACTCTAATTAATTATACTAATAATAATTAATAGCTCACAACATAGAAGTATTCCTATTTTTAAAGAATGGAGAATCCGCAAATTACGCATGCTTATGATCATGTATGCTGGAAATGAATACGCTATCCCATAGATTCAAGTAAAGAGTGTATGGAATCACTACACTCGGAACCCTGGCGGTCCATTATGTATCAGAATCACTCACAATAGCGTTCAGAGGGCGACGCGGTCCTTCCGCAGCACTGCCTAAAGGGAAGTCCGGAGCCGCATGAGCACTTCTCGTCGCAGCCCTGCGGCTTGCCTCGACGGAAATCGCCCGACTTGATACGCGCGCTGGCGGCGGAAAGGGTTCCGAAAGAGGGAAAGGCGACTGGCCACTCCCTGAATATGGAAAGCTTCTGGGAGGGTCCGAGCCCGGCGAGCCGCCCCGACCTGCCGACCGACCGCCAGGCGTCTCCGATCAGCCTGACTACCGCGTCCTTTTCCGCGGGCGAGTCGAAGCGACCGCTTGTCTTCCTGCCGAGGTACGAGCAGGTATGTATCGAGTAGAAGGCGTAGAAGTCGTCAAGCTCGGGACTGCGCCGCCTAAGCATGCCGTACTCGTTGACGCGCCTGACATATGAGGCTCGGGCTATTCCCCTAGGCCTGAGCTTTTGGGCCGAGGCGAGTCCCTTGAGCGCCAGCTCGGGCCGGTCGAGGCGGAACAGCGCGAGCGAAAGCCAATACAGGCGCGCCGAAAGCTCGCCGGCCATCGCGGCAGGGCAAGAGTCCGCAGCCTTGCGCAGGCTTTTCACGGCGAGGTCCGGCCTATGCCGAAGGAGCTCCCGCAGCCCTCTCCTGAAATGACGATCGGCGAATCCGGCGGGCGAATCGCATACGGTCATCCCGTATCTCTTCATACTCAGAAGATATGGCTTTATACCCGGGGAAGGCAAGAGCGCCGGATCGTAGCCGTCCCGGGCCGAGCGGCCGGGCGCTCATCGCAGCGATGCGATCGCCCCTGCGATCCGCTTAATCGCGGGAAATCAGGACGACGATCGACCGGGGGGCGACAGCGTACTCGCCCTGGGGAATAAGGGCGGGCTCGGTCCCGGGGAGGCACAGGTCCTCGGGCGAGGGCAGCGAGCTGTCGATCGCGCGGTGCCACAGGCGGGCCATCGGGGCCGGGCAGATCGAGAAGACCGAGGACTCGGCCTCGGCGTTATAGATGATATAGAAGTCGTTATCGTCGCGGTCGGCGACGACGTCGGCCTTGGAACCGTCGATCCTGGCGGCTATGCGCCCGCTGACATGGGCCCAGTCGGGGCTCTTCCCCCTCTCGTCGAACCAGGTAATGTCGGGAGTCGCGTTGAAGTCCGCGTCCTGCCCGGTGAAGAACTCGGGCCGCCTGAAGGCCGTATGGCGCATGCGGAAGGCTATGAGCTCCCGGGCGAATCGCAGGATGTCCGCATGCGGCCCCGTCGAGCCCCAGTCGTACCAACTGACCTCGTTGTCCTGGCAATACGCGTTATTGTTCCCCCGCTGCGTGCGGCGCATCTCGTCCCCGCCCAGCAGCATGGGCGTCCCTATGGACAGGAGCAGGGTCGCCAGGAAGTTCTTGACCTGCCGGTTCCGCAGCGCCTCCAGCGAGGCGAGATGGGTCGGTCCCTCCTCGCCGTAGTTGGAGGAATAATTCGAGTCCGAGCCGTCGCGGCCGCCCTCTCCGTTCGCCTCGTTGTGCTTGCGGTCGTAGCTTACGAGGTCGTTCAGGGTAAAGCCGTCGTGCGCGGTGATGAAGTTGATCGAGTGGAAGGGCTTGCGCCCGTCGCGCAGGTAGAGGTCGCTGGAGCCGGTGATGCGCGTCGCCAGGTTGCGCGCGGCCCCGTGATCTCCGCGCCAGAAGCGCCGGACGTCGTCGCGATAGCGGTCGTTCCACTCGGCCCAGCGGCCCCCGGGAAAGGAGCCGACCTGGTAGGCCCCGCCCGCGTCCCAGGCCTCGGCGATGATCTTCGTGTGGCGGAGGATGGGATCCTCGGCTATGCCCTCGATGACGGGAGGGTTCTCGAGGAGACGGCCTTCCTGGTCGCGCCCGAGGATGGAGCCGAGGTCGAAGCGGAAGCCGTCGACGTGCATGTCGACGACCCAGTAGCAGAGGCAGTCG
>CAYPHO010000167.1:0-7395 GCA_964410245.1 uncultured Treponemataceae bacterium
GTCTCCTGGATCAGCTCCTCGAGGCTCATGCCCAGCATCTCGGCGCCCCTCTGGATGACCGAGCGGTCGATCTTGGCGGCGAAGGCAGGCGTCTTCAGTTTCTTCGTCACCGACTTCACCTCGATGTCGAGGACGCTCTTCGAGGGCCGCATGATGGCGCAGGCCGCGATGAAGCCCGTCAGCTCGTCGCAGGCGAAGAGAACCTTTTCCATGTAGAGCTTCGGCTCGACCTCGGTACAAATCCCGAAGCCATGGCTTTCCACCGCGCGGATAAAGGCCTCGTCATAGCCCGCGCTCGCGAGGATGGCGGCCGCGTGCTTCAGGTGCTCATCGGGATGCTTTTGATAATCGATGTCGTGCAAAAGTCCCACGATGCGCCAATACTCTTGGTCCTCGCCCTTCTTCGCGGCGAAGTGGCGCATCGCGGCCTCGACCGACAGGGCGTGCCTGTAGAGATAGTCGTCGTCATTGTGCTCGCGCCAGAGGCGCAGTGCGGCTTCGCGGTCTAGCATAGCCTCTTCTTATTCCTTTGGCGCGGCGGCGACGCCGATCAGGTTCGAATAATCGTGCGCGACGCCCAGCTCGTCCAGTATCTGCGAGACCTGTCCCCGGTGATGGGTCTGGTGATTGAAGACGTGGTCGAGCGCGTCGCGGAAATAGTAGCGCTTCGGATTCCCGTGGGAGTCCGAATAGGCCAGGGCCTCGCCGAAGCGAGCGGTATCGGCCATCGCGAGGAAGTCCTCGAAGATCGCGTCGACCTTGGCGCGCTCGGTCTTGAACTCGGAATAATCAGGGAAGGCGAAGAGCGTCCAGGCGTGGCCCGGGGGCGATAGCCTCGGCCTATTCAGGGGCTCGGCCTCGGGGAAGAGCTCGCGGAAGCGCCTGAGCCAGTTGATGTCGCACGTAATCAGGTGGTCCAGGATGCCTTGGATGGATCCGAAGAAGGAGCCTCGAGCCTTCGCGATCTCGCCGGCTCCGAGCTTGTCCAGGAAGCCGGCGAGGGCCTCGTTCGCGGCGCGGTTGTATCGCGCCAGGTAGGAGAAATGCCTGCGATCGTAGTCCATGGGCGGAAGTATACTCTACTCATGCGCCTGTGGTCCCTGCATCCGCGCTATCTCGACGCAAAGGGCCTCGTCGCCCTCTGGCGCGAGGCCCTGCTGGCCAAGGCCGTCTTGGCGGGGCGCACGAAGGGCTACCGAGCCCATCCCCAGCTCGCGCGGTTCCGCGCCGCGGCCGATCCCGGCGCGGCGATCCGGGCCTATCTCGAGGCGGTCCTCGCGGAAGCGCGCGCTCGGGGCTACAGCTTCGACGGCCGGAAGCTGGGGCGGCGCGCGGCGGGGGCGGCGGGGGCGGCCTATCCCGGGCCCGCGGCAACGCCCGGGCACGCGGCAGCGCCCGGGCACGCCGCCGCGGCGAAGTCGGGCGGGGCGCCTATCCCCGTAACGGCCGGCCAGCTCGCCTACGAGCGGAAGCATCTCCTGGCCAAGCTGGCCGCGCGCGACCCTGATCGCCGCGCCGCCCTCGCGGCCATCCCCGAACGCGCGATCGAAGCCCATCCGCTCTTCGTCGTCGTCCCCGGCGGCGTCGAGGACTGGGAGGTCGGCGCGCGCTGACCTAAGCCGTCCGGCGCCGCCGGCGCCGCCGAGGCCGCCCTGACCGCGCGATGGCGCCGGCCGAGGCCCCGCGCCGACCCCGAAAAAACCGGGCCGGCCCCTTGCCGCTCCTCCCCTCAGGCTGTATCTTAATAGCGAATGTACTATTCGCTTTTGAGCCGATATGCAGACGCCTAAGGACGAGGTGCGGGAGCGCATCCTCGAGGCCGCCCTCGACCTCTTATCCGAGCGCGGCTACCGCGCGGCCTCCATGCCCGAGATCGCCAGGGCCGCGGGCACGGCCGTCGGCAACCTCTACCGCTACTTCCCCTCGAAGGAGGCCCTCCTCGCCGCGGCCCTGCCGGACGAGAAGCTCGCGCGCATCGAAGAGCTGGTCCTGGCCAATCTCCGAGCCCTGACCGCCTCGGGGGCGCGCTTCGGGCCCGGCGCCGAGGCCCGCGCCTCGGCGGCAAGCCAAGCCTCCGGGCTCTTCGAGTACCCCAGGGAGTTGCGCTTCCTGTTCAAGGGCGCGGCGCTCTCGCCCCTCGAGGACTTCCCTTCCCGCCTCGCGTCCAAGCTGGCCCAAGCCTACCGCTCCTGGGCCCGGTCGATCGGCGCCCCGCCGCCGAAGTCGGCCCTGCCCTTGATCGAAGCTCTCTACGCCTCGATGCTCGCCCTCGCGGCCGAGGCCTTCCAAAGCCGCCCCGAGGACCTGAGGCGCGTGATCGAATACCATACGGCGGGCATGACCGCCCTCGCCGAAGGATGGAGGAAGGAATGAAGGATCGTAACATCGAGACCCACGTCCGCTGGTTCTCCGCGACGGGCAACAGCCTCGCCGCGGCGCGCTCGCTCGCGACGGCGCTCGGCGCATCGAGCTGCGAGAGCCTGCTCGGCCCGGCCGGCGGCCGCTCGGACGATCGGCCGGCCCGCTACGTCTTCGTCTTCCCGCTCTACTACCTCGGGCCTCCAAAGGCCGTGGATGACGCCCTGCGCGCATTCCCCCTGAAGGAGGGCGACGATATCTGCGTCGTCGTCACGCGCGGCTTCAAGAACATCGGGGCGATCTTCGGCATCCTAGGACGGCTCTTCCGGGAGCGAGGCGCCCGCCTGCGCTACGGCGCCTACGTCGACATGCCGAACAACGACCTCATCCTCTTCTCGGTCAGGCCCGAGAAGGACAACAAGGCGTGGCTCGAGCGAGTCCCGGCGCGGCTCGATGCCGTCGCCCTGGACATAGCCTCCGGCAGGTCCCATCGCGACCTCGAACCGGTCTTCTTCATGGGAGGGACCCGGCAGCGGCACTACCGCTCGCACATCCTCGGATCGCACGAGCGCTTCTTCGCGGATTCCTCCTGCTCGGGCTGCGGCCTCTGCGCCCGCCTCTGTCCCCTGGGCCGCATCGAGATGGCGGGCGGCAGGCCGGCGTGGAAGGCCGGCTGCCAGGAATGCGAGGCCTGCATCAACCTCTGCCCGAAAGGCTCGATCCAGTACCGCGGCAGCGCGACCGAGGGAAAGGCCCGCTACCGCCATCCCGATGTCGCCTGGAAGGACATCGCGGCCCAGCGAAGCTGAGGCCGCGGGGCCGTCGGGGCCGTCGGGGCCGTCGGGGCCGCCGGCGCAGCCGGGGCCGCCTGCCGCCCTAGGGGCGGCGCGCGCATTCCGGGCAGAGCCCGGTCATGTACAGGGTATGCCGCATAACGCGCACGCCGGTCTCGGCCTCGACCTCGCCGAGCATGGGCCCCAGGCGGCAGGATCCCAGGTCGAGGAAGCGGTGGCAGGACTCGCAGTGGAACCAGTGCCGATGCAGGCTAGCGGCGGGCGCGTAGTAGCGCTCGACCCCGTGCTCCGAGCAATGGAGGACGAAGGACTCGGCGCGGCCCGCATCCTCGAGGTAGTGCAGGGCGCGGTAGACCGTCGCCTGGTCGCAGGCTCCGCCGATGGCGGCCGATACCCCGGAGGCGGACAGTGGCTCGTCGGCCGCCTCGAGGGCGGCGAGCACGGCCTCGCGCGCGCGGGTCATCGGCCGCCCCTCAGCCGCGCGGCCTCGCGCGCGCGGGTCACGGCCCTATCCCCGGGCTGCCCGCCGCGGCGCCGGCGCGAGGCCTCCGCCGGCCGCGCAGGGCCGAGGCGGCGGCCGCGACCAGGAAGACGGCCCCGGCGAGCACCACGACCACCGCGCCCGCCGGCAGGTCCAAGGACCAGCTGGCGGCGAGGCCGCCGACCGAGAAGGCCGCGGACAATAGCGCGCCGCCGACCATCATGCCCGCGAGGCTCCGCGCGGCGTAGCCCGCCGTGCCCGCCGGCAGGGTCAGCATGGCGATGACCATGACGAGTCCCACGAAGGTCTGCAGGAGGACGACGGCCACCGCGGTCGCGCCCAGGATGATCAGGAAGACCGCGTCGGTCGGCACGCCCCGCGCCTTGGCGAACTCCTCGTCGAAGGATGCGGCCTCGAGCTGGGGGTAGAAGCGCCAGGCGAGGAAGAGGACCAGGATGTCCAGGCAGGCCAGGAGGACGAGGTCGCCCCCGGAGACCAGGAGGATGTTGCCGAAGAGGTAGCTCATCGGATCCGCGTAGCCCGGGGTCTTCGCGATGAAGAGGACGCCGAGGCTCATCCCGACGGCCCAGACCGCGTTGATGACCGTGTCCTCGCGCTGCTTGGCCCGCAGGGACACGAAGCCGATGATCGCCGCCGCCGCGATCGCGAATACCAGGGCGCCGACGATGGGCGGCAGGCCCGGCGCGGCGCCCGAGGCCGAGAGGAAGAGCGCGAGGCCGATGCCGCCGAGCACCGCGTGCGACACCGCCCCCGCCAGGCCCGCGATGCGCCTGACGGTGACCACCGCCCCCAGCACGCCGAAGAGGAGCGAGGAGAGGAGGCCCGCGATCAAGGCGTTGCGCACGAAGGGCAGGGCCGGATCGAAGAGGGCCGCGATATAGCCGCTCACTTGCCGGCCTCCCTGCCGCAGCAGGCATTGTCCGGAAGCTCGGTGTCGTGGAGGACCTGGAGGGCGGGGCCGCCGTACAGCCCGCTCGCGACATGGTCCGCGGGGACCGAGCCGTGCCTGACGATGCTCCTTCCCGCTCCCCGGTCCCCGACGCAGAAGACCGAGTCGGTCAGGGCGGACACGAAGCCCGTGTCGTGAGTGACGATGAGGATGGTCGCCCTTCCCTTCAGCGAGCCCAGCGCCGAGAAGAGCCTCGCCTCGCTCTCCGCGTCCATGTTCGCCGTCGGCTCGTCGAGCAACAGGAGCCTCGGCTCGGCGGCCAGGGCGCGGGCCACCAGGACCCGCCGCCGCTGCCCGCCCGAGAGGGCCGCGTAATGGCGGTCGGCAAGGTCGGCGACCTCGGCCGCCTCCAGGGCGCGATCGGCCGCGGCCGCGTCGGCGGCGGAGTAGCGGCGGCCGCCGCCCCTGAGCGCGCCCATGCGCACGACCTGCCGTACCGAGATGGGGAAGGCGGGATCGAAGCTCGCCGCCTGGGGAACGTAGCCGACCTGGGAGCGCGCCTCCTCGGGAGGCAGCCCGAAGATCGAGATGCGCCCCGCGCTCGGCCTCGCCAGGCCCAGGAGCAGCTTGAGCACCGTGGTCTTGCCCGAGCCGTTGGGACCGACCAAGGCCGCGAACTCGCCCTCGTGGATATGGAAGCGGGATTCGTCCAGGACGAGATGGTCCTTGTACGCGAAGGATACCGAGTCGAAGCGGATCGCGACCGGCCGCGCCGCGCTTTCTTCGTGCGCCATGGCCCGATCATACATCATCGCGACCTCTCAGCGCGCGGCCTTCTTTAGGGCCGCGCCCATGCGCTTCAAGTTATCGAGCCAATCCGGGGCCAGCGGATCGAAGGTCTCGACCACGCCGCCTATAGCCTTCGCGACGGATTTCGCGGCGCTCGCCGGGAACTGGGCCTGGACGAAGACGACCTTCGCGCCGTCGGCCCTCGCCTCCTCGATCAGGTCGGCGAGGGCTTTCTGCGTCGGCTCCTTGCCGCCCAGCTCGACCGCTTCCTGCTCGATGCCGAACTCGCCCAGGAAGTAGCCGAAGGCCGGATGGTAGACGAAGACCGGCTTGCCCTTGAGCGGCAGGAGCTCCTTGGCCAGATCGTCGAAGACCGAGTCGACGTCGCGGACGAGGGATTCGCAGTTCTTAGTGTAGGCCGAGCTTCCGGCCGGATCTATTTCAGCTAACGCGTCGCGAACGGACGCGGCGATGGCCTTCGCGGCCTGCCTGCCCAGCCAGACGTGGGGATCGAGGCCGCCCTCTTCCCCGCCCTCGCCGACGCCTTCCCCGCCCTCGTGGCGATGAGCCTCGAGCTCGCGATAGGCGACGCCGGCCGTCGTGTCGACGATGCGAAGCCTCGGGTAGAGGGAGGCGACCTTGGGCTTCAGGGCCTTCTCGAAATCGACGCCAATCGTCAGCCAGGCCGAGGACTTCGCGAGCTCGGCCATCTGGCGCGGCGTGGGCTCGTAGGCGTGGGGGCTCTGGCCGGCCCCGACCAAGACCGTCGCCTTGAAGGCGCCGCCGCTTATGCGATCGACGAAGTACTTCTGCGGCAGGATGCTGACGACGACGGCCTTCGGGGCCTTCGCGCTCGCCGCCATCGCGGGGACGGAAATCATCAGGAGCGCTGCCGAGAACAGAAGCGTCTTTTTCATTTCAGGGCCTCCCTAGGAGTGCTGCGAATGATTTGCATTTGCGAATCATTCGCAATATACTCCCAAACCGGCCCTGAGGCAAGAGGCCCGTGCCTCGACGGCGGCCGCGGCCGCCATCCCGGCGGGCGGCCGCTAGGCCCCGGTCGCGTCCCGCGCTAGTGCGAGCACTCGTCCCCGTGGCCGGCGCAGCCGACGCCGGAGTCCTTCAGGCTGCCTGTCAGGAAAGCCTGGGCCGCGGCCTTGGCATCGCCCGAGGCGCCGCGCGTCACCGCGATACCGTGCGAGGCCAGGACGCGTACGGCGCCCTCGCCCATGTTGCCGGCGACGAGGTGGGTGACGCCCGCGCGGGCGAGGTCCGCGGCCACGCCCGACTTGCAGCCGCATCCCTCGAGCGAGGGAATGACGCTCTCCTCGACGATCGTGTCGCCCTCGGCCTTGAATACGAGGAATTCCTTGCAATGCCCGAAATGCTCGTCCACCTGCCCCATGTTCGACGGAACCGCTATCTTCATGCTTCTCTCCTCGCCTTCATCGATCCTGCATTCCCCTCCGTCTATGCGGAGGGCCTTCCCGTTAAGAATCGCATCCGCGACCTTCTTCCTCGCGAGCTCGACGATGCGGCCGAAGGTCTGCCGCGACACGCCCATGGACCTCGCGGCCGCTTCTTGGTACAGCCCCTCGAGGTCGGCGAGCCTAAGCGCCTCGGCCTCGTCGAAGCCCAGCCGCACTTCCGAAAGTCCGCGGGCGGGTATTCCCGCGGGCTTGTAGACCCTGGGCGGAATCGCCGTTCCCAGGCGGCGCTCGCTGACGGGGCGGCCCACGACCCTATGCTCCGCCCGTGACCGGAGCCGGGGCCCGGTCGGCCACGAAGGCGATCTTGGCCGCGTCCTTGCGGACGTCCTCGGGAAGCTCGGACCAGCGCAGGGACTTCGCCTGTGCCACTTCGCGCCTCCAGGGCAGGGAGGCGATCAGGGGCAGCTCGAGCCTGTCGGCGCTACGCGCGGCGCCATCGTCGAAGAGCTGGATCTCCTCGCCGCACTTCGGGCAGATCAGGGTCCGCATGTTCTCCACCACGCCCAGGACGGGCGTCTTCAGCATCTCGGCCATGCGCACCGACTTGCGGACGATCATCGAGACGTAGTCCTG
>CAYPHO010000168.1:0-7007 GCA_964410245.1 uncultured Treponemataceae bacterium
CATGACCTGGGCCTACTCCCCCTCCTACGGAAAGCCCCTCTCGGTGCCCCAGGGAATCATCGGCCTGGCCAGCAGGCTGGGCATGGAGATATCCCTCGCCTATCCCGAGGGCTACGAGCTCATCCCCGAGGTCGTCGAGCTCTCGAAGAGGCAGGCGAAGGAGTCCGGCGGGGAGCTGCGCGTGACGCACTCGATGGACGAGGCCTTCGCGGGCGCCGATATCGTCTACCCGAAGAGCTGGGCTCCCTACGACGTTATGCGAAGGCGCGTGCCCCTCCTCCATGCCGGCGACCAGGCGGGATTGAAGGAGCTCGAGCGCGAGTGCCTCGCGAACAACGCGAGGTTCAAGGACTGGGAGTGCGACGAGCGGCGGATGAAACTGGCGAAGGGATCCGATGACCCGGCCCGACGGGCGCTCTACATGCACTGCCTTCCAGCCGATATCACCGGCGTCTCCTGCGAGGCCGGGGAGGTCGCCGCCTCGGTCTTCGATCGCTATCGCGACGACACCTACCGCGAGGCCGGCTATAAGCCCTTTATCATCGCGGCGATGATCCTCCTGGGAAAGTCGGCCGACCCGGCATCGACCCTCGAGGGGCTGCTGCGCCGCTCCGACCCGAGGTGCCTGATCTAGGCCGTCGACGACTACGCGTTCTTGCCGCGCAGGGGCACGAAGGCTACGCCCGACCAGGATTCCCGCCTGAGCCCGTCGCCTGAGCGCGTTATGCGATATAGATTGCCCCTCGCCTCGGGATAGAGGAGGACGCCGCCCTCGGACAGGAGCCCCAGGAGCGGCTCCTCGCGGAAGGCCGGCCGCGACGCGCCGGCGGATAGGAATACTCGATCGAAGCTCCCGCGGCCCGGCAGGCCTGCCGACGCGTCCGCGCGGACGACCTCGACCTCGGCGGCGAAGGCCGGGGCGGCCGCGGCCCTGGCCAGGCCGCCCAGGGCCGCGGCGATATTCGCGCGCGCCGCGGACGCCAGCTCGGGAAGTATCTCCGCCGCGGTCACCGAGCCGCCGGGGGCGCAGAGCAGGGCCGCGATGGCCGCCGCGTAGCCCGAGCCCGCCCCGACCTCCAGCACGCGCATGCCCGGGCCTAGCTTAAGCTTATCGAGCATGAAGGCCACCATCGAGGGCTGGGAGCAGGTCTGCCCCAGCCCGATGTCGACGGGCTCGTCGGCGTAGGCCGCGATGCGCGACTCGTGCGGGAGGAAGGCGGCCCTATCGACCAGGCGCATCGCCGCGAGGACCCGGCCGTCCCGCGTCCCGCCGCCCAGGTAATGCTCGGCGCGGTACTCGATCGAGTCGACGAGCTCGTCGTTGGTCTCGGCGAACCTCACGAGACGCCTCCCGGGGCCGGGCGCCCTCGGCAGCGGCGCCTACTCGCTTGGCGCTTCGGCCCCGAGCGGCCGCCCTCGGCCTCGACCTATATTCTAGCTCACGCTGTCCTCGAGCGACTCGCTCTTCGATTCCTTGGGCAGGACGTAGGCTCCCGCGCCGGCGACGACGTAGGCGATCGCGAAGACCGCCAAGGGCAAGGCCAGGGCCCCTCCGAAGCCCGCCGCTCCGGTCCCGGTCGCCACCATGGCGCCTATCGTCGGCGCGATGGCGCCGGCCACCCTGGTCATCGCGCTGGCCGTCCCGATTCCCGTGCCCCTGATCGCGGTCGGATAAGCCTCGGGAGTATAAGCGTACAGCGCTCCCCATGCGCCCAGGGCGAAGAAGGACAGGAGGATCGCCGTTCCCATGACCGCGAGCGGCGTCGACGCGAGCGCGAAGAGCCAGGCGAAGACGCCGCTTAAGACGAGGTAGGTACCCAAGGTCCTGCGCCTCCCCCACTTCTCCACCAGCCATGCGGCCGAGAAGTAGCCGGGGATCTGCGCCAGGGCCATGATGAAGGCGTTGGGATAGACGGCCGGCAGGGCGAAGCCCTTTGCCCTGAACCAGCTTGGCAGCCAGGTAAAGGCGCCGTAGTAGCCTATCGAGATGAGGAACCAGACCAGCCATAGGAGGAGCGTCGTGCGGCGCAGGCTCGGCGCCAAGAGGTCGCGCGCCCTCGACTTCGCGGGACCGGAAGCCAGGGCCAGCTCGCCCTCGGGAAGCTTCGTGCCGTTCTCGGCGGCGACCTTCTCCAGGATGGCGCGGGCCTCGGCCGACCTTCCCTTTATGAAGAGGTAGCGGGGAGATTCGGGCACGCCCCTGCGCGCCCAGAAGAGGATGAAGGCCGGCACCGCCGAGCAGGCGAAGAGCGCGCGCCAGCCCAGGTTCGGGATGACGAGCCAGGCCAGCCCCGCGGCGATCAGCGTGCCCAAGGCCCAGAAAGACTCCAGGTAGACGAGCCTGCGTCCGCGGTTCGCGTTCGGCAGGTATTCCGAGAACATGCCGTAGTCGACCGGCAGGGCCCCGCCCACGCCGAAGCCCGTCAGGAAGCGCAGGACCAGGAAGGTCTCGAAGTTTGGCGACAGGGCCGAGAGCCCGCCGAAGACCGAGTAGACCGCGATGGTGGCCATGAAGCCTACCTTGCGGCCGATCTTGTCGGCCAGGCGGCCCCAGACCAGGGCGCCCAGGATCATGCCCAGGAAGATGGCCGTTTGCAGGAAGGCGGATTGGCCGGCCGACAGTTTCCAATCGGCGCGCATGGCGGGCATTGCGAAGGAGACCAACAGGACCTCCATCGCGTCGGCGGCCCAGCCGATGCCGCAGACGGCCAGTAGCTTGCGCTGGAATCGGCCGTAGCCGACGCCCTCCAGCGCCTCGTTGTACGAAAGAGTTCGCATGGCGACACTCCGGACGAGGAAGGATAGGCCCCGTGCAATCGCGCCGAGGGTCCGTAGCCTCGCCGCGGTCGCGCCGGGCGGGACCGTCCGGGCGTCGCGAGCGAAAAATATACCGAAGCGGGCATTTCGTCAAGCCGAGGGCGCGGGCGACTTCCGCCCGTCGCGCTTGCGCCCGAATCGCTCGACCGCGTCGTCCTCCTCTCGGCGTTCGGCCTCGTCGCCGCTTCTCGTCCCTTCCCACGCTATCCGGCGATCCTCGAAAAAAAAGCCGCCCGGGCCATCGGCCCGGACGGCGACCCTAGCGCATCGGGAATCAGCGCATCATGCCCACAGTCTTGATGGCGAGCGCCGCATAGAAGCGATACTCGAACTGGGAAAAATCTTCGATGAGATCGCCCTCGTCGATGCCGTAGGCCCAGAAATCCCAGGCGAGAAGTGCACCGGCGTTAATGCACATCCCGCTGGTAATACCGTACGAGACCCCGACGTCGGCGCCGGCGCCGAGCGCCATCGTGGTCGCCATCTCGTCTCCGAAAACGAGTTCCGACATCATATTTAGCCCGGCTCCGGCATAGATGCTCAGGGGATCGAAAAGGTCCGCCTTATACGCGAGACCGATCATCGAGGTCACTGCAAAGCACTTTTCGCTATTCCCGGCGATATCGACGACGGCTCCGCTATCGAATTTCCTCGTCTGGGGAAAAAGGAAAGAATAATGGCTGAAGAATCCCAACGGCGCATTCGCGTTGAAATTGAAATAGCTAACGCCGACTCCAGGGGCGAATTCCGTGAACTCGGCGGAACCGCCGTACTCGTAGGAAACGGCCCTGTCGAAATTGACGTGGTCGTAGCCGATGGAAAACCAGCCTTCGGACTGGGCCGAGACTCCGATCAGGCAAACAGCGAGAACGAATATGGATGCAAGCGTCTTTTTCAAGAAGAGACCTCCAGCAGTCGTGCTTTGCCGATAAAAATATAGCAGAGACAGGACCATGTCAACACTGGGCGGCTATCGCATACGGAACCCGTCTTTAATCGATCTTCCCTGGGATGGGGAGAACGTCATTCTCACTGGGTCGGGACTCCTTGCGAACAACGAACAGCGCGGCGCGGAGATTTACTCGTCGCCTTTCGCGAGTCTCCTTTTCCTCTCGGCCGCGCTCGGATCGTCCCTCAGGTCGAGATACGCATCGAGCGCATGCATAATCTTCTCCGCCTCGGCGCCGGATCGCTCGTAGAGGTCGGCTAGGTAGAGCCAGGCATATGCCGAGCGAGGGTCGATATCGACCGCGCGTTCCAGGTCGCCTATGGCGGCAGAATAGTCGCCCCGCTTTTCCGCCAATACGCCGTTCAGGAAGAGCGAGGTGGCGCTCTCATCCTGGATTGCCTTCGCACGCGCTAGGTACTCTTCGGCCTCGCCGAGTTCCTTCCTCCCCAAGGCCGAGAGGGCCGCGTCGAGGAGCTGCCAGTAGCTCGCGGCTTGAAGATAGAGGACTTCCGCGGAACCCGCGATCGCGACTGAGCGATTCGTCGTCTCGTACATCTCCTTCGAGAATTTCATCTCGTATTCGCCCGGTTCGATCCCGGGAATAGAGAATCGTCCCTGGGCATCGGTCGTCGCCTTGAAGTCGCCATCTGTCCCGCGCATCTCGATAAGCGCTCCGGGTACAGGAGTTTTATCGAGATCGAAGACGACTCCCTGAAGCGCTCCGGCCGTCGCTCCTGTTTTCGGCGCGGTCTTGCAGGATGAGACCGAGGCCGCGACAATGATCATGGCGAGCGCGGCCGTGATCCTACAAAGGCGCCTAACGCGAGACCTTGTATTTCTTTCCGTCGATTTCAAGGATGAATTCCTTTTCGCTTGTCGAGAGGATGGTTAAGCCAGCTCCCTCGCCGCCGCTCGAGTATACGCGGTTCGTCGCCTTGTCCTTGAAGAAGAAGACCGCCTTCCCCTCCGGAGAAGTCATGGACCCGAGGAAGGAGATCGAGGCATCGTCGACGCGCTCTTCGGGAACGAGTATCAACGCGTTCTCGGGAATCGCGGCCGCGGGGGCAATAGGGTATTCGCCCGCGAGTCGGAAGGCGATCGACGTTCCCGCGGCCCGGCCTCGCGCTTCGCTCTTCGGTACGGCCCTCACGCGCGCTTCAAGTCCGGTATCAGCCCGCGGCACGGAAGATACGAGGAAGACGGCGATGTTAAGCGCGCCTAACGCGATACAGAGAGCTTTACTTAAGCGCATAGCCAGCCTCGATGGTAGCGCGCATCGCGCCTTTGCCCGAGGCCTGCGCCTCGATCGACTCGATATGCACATCGGTGTCCCAAGACGAAAAGGCCGAGAGCAGCTTCCCCAAGGAGTTGCTCGGCCCGATCAAGCCGATAGAGAAGCGCGCAAGTCCGTCCTTCCTGCCCTTGAAGACCGTCGACTCGGTCGTCCAGAGCGCGGAACGCGCGACGCGGTCGAAGCGCGAGAGGAAGGCTTCGGGCGCGGCGTCGCCGGCCGGCCAGGCCTTCCTCCTTACCGCTCCCGAGGAGACGCTTCTCATATCAAGCTCCAAGCGCGCCTTCCTCGACTCGGACCTCGCGATCCTTATGTCGAGTTCGCCCAACTTCTCGAAATAGAGCTGCGCGCCGAATAGCGATGCCCCGGCCAGGAGGCAGCCTAGGAAGATAATGCCGAGTACGCGCTCTCGCTTAGTCATCTGCAACCTCTCCCTCGAAGGCGAAGAGCTCGTAGCCCTCCGAATCCTTCCGCGAAGCCAGCTCCAGGGCCGCCAGGTAAGGATCGCCGCGCAGGGATGAAAGGAGGCTCAAGGCGTTCGGCCCCCAGCCCTCCAACCGAAGATGCGAGCCCTTGAGACTCCACTTGGTCAGGTAAAAGCCCAATTTCCACTTCGACGAGACGCTTTGGAAGACATCGTCGGCCCTCGATTGAAGGCCAAGGGAAGCGCTTCCGGCCATCGGCGATCCTTCGGTTGGTGCGTTGCGCGAAAGAATCGCTATCTGCTCTTCCAGGCTCGCGAGCTTTGTTTCCCGAGACGAGAGGCTCCCGAATACCAGGATAGCGACTTGAGCGGCTAGGCCAAAGGCGAGGGCCAAGGCCGAGATTTTCCAGACGAGCTCGCCGCGTCCGACGCTCTGCTGTATCGCCGGACCTCGTCGGGGAGCCTCGCGCCGCACGAATCTCCTCGACATATCGGGATCCGAGCGATCGGCGACGCCCGCGCGAGATTCGACTGCTGTTAAGCAGCCCTTATCGTAGCGGGTAAGGAAGGAGACCGAGCCCGCTTCCCACTCG
Organism: uncultured Treponemataceae bacterium; assembly: GCA_964410245.1. Classification (GTDB taxonomy): domain Bacteria; phylum Spirochaetota; class Spirochaetia; order Treponematales; family Rectinemataceae; genus CAZXXZ01. Next base: position 6,075 of record CAYPHO010000168.1, read on the forward strand.
ATCTCGCGATCCTCCTTGCCCGGTAGCCTAAGCTCGAAGGGCAGGCGAGTCCGCTCGGGCGAGAAGGAGAGAGGCGCCGGCTCCTTTACCAGGGTCACCAGGAAGCGCCGCGTCCTTCCGATTCTTCGAAAGAAGTACGTAAGCCCTTCGAGGCCCCGGGGCAGGACTGACTCGAGCTTGTAGCGAAGAAGGCCCGGGACATCCGCTTCGTCCCTAAAGGCGAGCTCCACGAGAATGAAGTTATACGAAGCCGGGGGCAGAGCCTCGTCAATCCTTGCGATCATCGCCCTAGGCATGGCTGAACCTCGTCTCAAGGACCCGGAAGGCCGAGCCCGACTCCGCCTCGGACCTCGTCCGGAAGCCGACATCGACGCACAGTCCCGCATCGTCCGACAGGGACAGCCTCCACGCGCAGGACTCGTCGCCCAAGTGAAGCCATATCGGATTATCTTCGTGAATACCGAGAAGGGTCCGCAGGTCGGAGACCGATAGATACCGAGCCTCGCGGGCGGCCAGTACGGTTCCGGCCGCGGCGGCCGGATTCGGGATCTTGAACTCGGCGCAGGCGAATACTGCGGCGAGCAGGAAGGGATGCAGGGTGTTGGCGTTCCACTCAGGATCGGCGCTTACGAAGAGCGACACCTTATCCCAGTCAGAGCCGAACCAGGCGCGCGTCTTGTCCTCGTCCATAAGCCGCTTTCCGGCGAGGCGCAGATCGCGTAGGCGATCCCTCCAAGCCGCGCCCGCGGACTCGCCGCCGATCGCGCGCGACATGACATTCTCGAAGGCGAACTCGTCGACGCAGTTCACGTTCAGCGGCGTATCGAGGGTGAAGTACTCGCGGAGCGCCGCTTCGTCGAAGTAGTCGGCGTAGGCCTCGAGGTCCGTGCCCAGGACGGCCTTCTGCCTGAATGCCTGGAGCTCGTCGGGCGA
>CAYPHO010000168.1:7017-7373 GCA_964410245.1 uncultured Treponemataceae bacterium
CAGTCATCTCCCAGCGATACCGACAGTACAGGGGCGGCGAGGTCCTGCTCGTCGGGCGAGCCGGCCGTGAAAAGACCGAGCAGGGCGGGCGAATCGCGCAGGACATACCTCCTCGCCCAGTTGAGGTTGATCCGAGAGCCCGAGTCCTCAAGCTCCGCGCCCTGCGGCAGCTCGAAGGCAAGCATCTTCTCGGTCTCTCCGTCGGTCGAGTCTGAAATTTCCGCCAGGAGGGCGGCGGCCTTCTTCTCGAGCCGGGCCTCCGCTTCCCAGGAGAGCCGCAACGTATCCTCGGCTTGGGCGCGATGGAGGAAGGGCCCGGTCCAGGCGGCAAGAAGGCCGGTTACCAGGAAAACGGC
>CAYPHO010000169.1:0-7354 GCA_964410245.1 uncultured Treponemataceae bacterium
CTACACCGTCGGCGAGGGCATCACCCTCGGCCTCGGCGACGGGCCTCGGGGCTCCTTCCTCGCTAAGCTCGCCGCCAACGCAGGCCCCTTCTCACTCATCGACAAGGGCGAGAGCATCATCCGCGGGCCCGGCAGCGCTTTCGAGAACCTCTCCGACGAGGAGCTCGAAAAGACCATCGCCGACGAGATCGCGAGGCGCAGCCGTGGATGACGTGATATTCGCGGAAGCGATCCGCGAGGCGAAGTCGCGTCGCGCCCATCGCTCGCACCTGGATTTCATGGACTTCACCTGGGCGAAGAAGGAGCCCTTTGTCGTCGGGTTTCACACCCGCCGCATCTGCGAAGAGATCGACCTGGCGATGGAGCGGTTCCGTAGGGGCGAGTCCACCTACCTCCTGATCTCCGTGCATCCACGCTCAGGCAAGACCGATCTCGTCAGCCGCTACCTGGGTCCGCACTTCCTCGGCGAGTTCCCGGACAAAGAGGTGCTGCAGGCCTCCTACCAAGCCAACCTCGCCACAACCTTCTCCGCATTCGGCCGCAACATCGTGCGCTCGCGCAAGTACCAAAAACTCTACCCGACGGTCCAGCTCTCGGGCGAGACCAACAAGAAGGGCGACTGGGTCCTTGTCGACCATGAGGGACAGCCGACCGGCGGCCGCCTCTACGCAACGGGCCTGCAGTCGGGGCTCACGGGCAACGGATTCCACCTCGGCGTCCTCGACGACTACTGCGCAGGCCGCGCCGAGGCCGAGAGCAAAGCCTTCCGCGAGAACGCATGGCTGGCCTTCACCGACGACTTCATGACCCGGCGCGCGCCCGTCTGTATCTGCATCGTCCTCGCGACGCAATGGCACGTCGACGACATCAACGGCCGCATCAAGCGCGAGATGGCCAACAACCCCGACTTTCCGCAGTTCAAGGTCCTCTCTTTCCCCGCCAAAGCTGCGGACTATCAAGGCGAGGGCCAGTACCCGGGCCCCTATCTTTTCCTCGAGCGCTACGACGAGACCTGGTATCGCTCGCAATATGCGACGCTGGGGCACTACTCGGCGGCCGCACTCTTCGACTGCAATCCCATCGTCCGCGAGGGCGCCCGCTTCGACCTGTCCATGATCGACTGGCAGGAGGACATGCATGTCGGCACGGATAAGGCCTGGATCCGGATGTGGGACCTCGCCCACACCGCGCGCGAGCGCGCCGGCGACGATCCCGACTGGACCTCGGGCACGCTCCTATCCTTCGTGCGCGAGTACGGTGATCCCGTCCCGCACCTCTACATCGCCAACGTCACCAGGACCCGCGAGGGCGCGGCGAAGCGCGATCCCATCATCCAGACGATCGCGCGCTCCGATGGCGCCTACGTCAGGCAGGCGCTCGGCTACAGCCTGGACGCGAAGGACGCATTCGACTATCTCAGGGCGGCGCTTCCCGAGATCTCCTGGACGGAGGTCTTGGAGGAGGGCGACAAGGGCGCGCGCGCGACGCCGCTCGAGGCGATCTTCGCCGCACCCTACCACGTTCACGCGAAGAAAGGTGACTGGAACGGCGACTGGGTCGATGAGCTCCTACGCTTCGATGGCACGGGCAAGGACCACGACGACCAAGTCGACAACCTCTCCGCAGGCTACCAGCTTCAGATCGGATCCGCCCCCGCCGACGCCGCAACCGGCGCCGCGATGGCCGCAAGGAGAAGGCGCGGATGAAAGACATGCTGTACCAGAAACATGGCCGGCTCTTTGTCGTCGCGCGGCATGGTAAAGACGGACGAGGGGAAGCTACTTGGCTCTGCAGGTGTGAATGCGGAAAAGAGATCATCGCATTAGGCAGCAATCTTCGAACCGGGAATACGACGAGCTGTGGCTGCTTTAACAAAACAAAGGCGCTTATTCATGGCAATGCGATGGGGCATAAGCCTTCGCCCGAATTCCTCGCATGGCAGCACATGAAACAGAGATGCGAAAATAAAAAAAATAAGCGTTATACAAACTACGGCGGTCGCGGAATACGAGTATGCGATCGGTGGAGTAATTTCCAAAGCTTTCTTGATGATATGGGCGCGATGCCGTTCGCTCGTGCCCAAATTGACCGCATAGACGTCAACGGAGATTACGAAAAGAATAATTGTCGATGGGTCACGAATGCCCAGAATAGCAAGAATAAAAACATCCAAGCGAACAACAAATGCGGCTTCAAGGGAGTCTGCTTTGTCCCGGCAAGAAAAAAATATATTGCTCAAATCGGATGTGATAAAAAAAATATACATCTCGGGTATTTTGGAAATGCAATAGACGCGGCAAGGGCATATGATGCCGCCGCCATCAAATACCATGGCGAGTTCGCTTCAACGAATGTCGACCTGGGGCTTCTTGGGGTAGGCGCATAATGGGCAGCTTTAGCTTCGGTCCCTTGTCCTTCTCTTGGGATAGCCGTCGACAGGATGCGGTCACTACATTCGCAACTCCCAGGCGCCCCGGGCATCGATCATTCGACGGCGGTTATCAGGCGAACGAGGCCATGCTCAAGGGCCTGTACAAGGGCACGCACCCTGGCCTGCAGTTCGCCTCTCCCCTCTGCTATACCCCCGTCAACCTCCTCGTCCAGTTCATGGGCTACCCGACGCCGATCGCCGATGGCGATGACCCTGTCACCCAGGCCGCACTCGACTACCTCGTCAAGTTCTTCCGCCCATCCCGCATCCACCGCGGCGCCCTGATAGTCGGCACGGCCTGGCGCTGGCCGCGCTTCGACTCCAGCGAGATGACGCTCGCCTGCGAGGCCATCCCTGATTCCGTGATCACCGACATCCTCATCGATATCGCCTCTGAGCGGCCCTACGCCATTCTCGCCGACGAGATGATCAGGCTCGCGACCGGTGAGAACCAGATCGCCAACGTCCAGCGTAAGCGCCGCTTCGAACCCGGGCGCGTGAGCGTGCGCTGGCTCGGCGAGCGGCCGCGGTCGGTAAAGGACGAGGACACAGCCAATGTCTCGGGCTCGCTCCCGACCGCCTTCGCCCACGATGCCGACGAAGGCGAGATCCGCGGCTCCTCGGTCTTCTCTCGGCCTATCCGCGTCCTCAAGGACTACCACGACACGAAGTACCGCATTTCCGAGACCCTGACCAAGTTCCGCGTGAAACAGGTGCAGACGGTCCGGGATCCGGCGCAGTGGCGCAAGGAGAACGGGCTTGACGACGAGTCCGCCTTCGCCTCATACGACATCGCCGACAACGACCTCATCATCAACCGCACCGAGGAAACGACGAAGTACGAGTTCCTGCCCAAGGACGCGACCGAGGCTCTGGAGAAAGCGCTGGGCACGGATTTCTGGCTCGTCGTCGAGGCTTCGGGCATGCCCGAGCTTTTCTGGGGCCCCCTGGCCACAGGCAACCACGCTTCGACCGACGTCAACCTCGACCAGGCCGTGAAGTACGCCGAGTCCGAGCGCGGCGACATGGCGGGCCCCTGGTCCTCGCTCCTCGCGGCCGGCCTGAGCATCCTCTCCGTCGCCCGCGGCGAGAACTACAAGGGCTTCACGATGGGCTGGAACCGCCTCGACGGCGTATCGCCCCAGGTCAAGAGCGAGATCTTCTTGCGCTTCACCCAGGCCGCGGCCCAGCTCGTAGGCTCAGCCACCTGCACGCCGAAGCAGCTGCACCGGCTGTGGGAAATCAACTTCCCCGAGTCCGATCCCGGCGACTACACGGAATTCCTCGGCGGGCTCGACAAGATGATCCTGCATAAGCAGGCCCTCGGGCTCGATACCTTCTCTGGTCTCGACGACGTCGAAGGCAAGGAGCCCGCGAAGAAGACCGAGGCCCCGGCCGACGAAGGGGAGGGCGCCGATGAGTAGGTCCACGGAGAAGCGGATCCTGAAGCGCATCGCCGAGCGCCAGGATAGGCGCCGCACCGACTACGTCAATTTCAACCTCCTGCCTCGCGAGGTCGTCGCGGTAGCGATCGATGGCCTGCCGGGCTATCTGGCCAGCGGGAGACTGTATTCCGAGGCGGGCCGGCCCATCGCCTACTTCACGCCCGTCCAATGGGACGAGGACCGGGAGCAGTGGGTGAGCATGACGACGCCCCCGCGCAAGCCCGCCTACGTGCCCGCCGCGGCCATCACGGGCCCGCTACCGCCCGCCCGGGAATCCATGCGGAGGCGGCCGTGCTGACCCTCCTGCACAACGAGCGCGAGGCCGAGAAGCCCTCGGCATCCGCCTACCGCGCCAGCTACGCCGATGCCCGGCGCAAGGCCGCACGCCTGAGCTCCGACAGCCGCCGCAAGCTCGCCGAGGTCTACCTCGAAGCCGCCGATCAGGCGGCGGCCGTCGTCCGCGACACCCTTGAGCGCGGGCTCTCGCAGCTGACCGCCGAGCGCTGGCAAGCTCTTGAGCGCAAGCTGCGCGCGGCGGCCGACGGTCTCGCCCAGGGAACGGAGACGGTCGCCCGGGCCCTTGTCGGCCAGGCCGCGCCCCTCTTCCCCGAGGTCGACGCCGACTACCTCTTCCGCGCCGGCCAGTTCGCGGGCGCCTCCGACATCACCCGGAAGGGCCTCGAACGCATGGTCGCGGGCATCGAGTCCCGCGTCGTCGCATCCCTGGCCTCCCGGCTCTGGGCCGACGGCCACACCTTCTCCGAGCGCGTCTGGTCCACGGGTACCGACGGCCGAGGCCGGCCCTTCTCCGTCCGCGGCGACTGGATGGAGCGCATCCGCATGACCGTCGCCGCCGGCATCGCCCAGGGCCGCGACCCCGTGAAGATCGCGAAGGACATCCAGGTCTATACGGCCGACGGCCTCATCGCCCTCGGCCGGAGATGGGGCGGCCTCGAGCGCGGTACCTCGGCCTTCGCCAAGCGGATCCCCGGCCGCCTGGATTGGCGCGCGCAGCGCCTCGTGCGCTCCGAGCTCTACGCCTCACTGCAGGACGCCGCCGCGCTCGCCGGCCAGGCCAACCCTGGGTCGGACGGCCTCTATGACTGGGTGCTCTCGGTTGGGCATCGGGACTGGGGCTGCGAGTGCTCGGACCTCGCCGCGGGCGGGCCCTACAAATACGAGGAACTACCGACCTACCCGCACCCGAATTGCATGTGCTGGATCCGCCCGCACCTGCGTGACCAGGCGCAGTTCCTCGGCGATCTCAAGCGCTGGGCGAATGGCGAGGACGTGGACTACCTCGACGAATGGTACAAGGGAACCTACCAGGCCGCGGCCTGACGGAGGATGCGATGAAGCGAACGATCGTACGGAACGCAGGCGCGCCGGAAGGCGTCGTCGTCTTCAACTACCGGCAGGCGGCCGGGGCGATGCCGAAAGCCGCCGACATCCCGACCCTCGTATCCGACTCGGTTCTCGCCGGCCTGACGAAGGACGACCCCGAGCCCTTCTTCTCCGTCCAGGCCATCAAGTACCCGGCGACGGGGAACGGCCTCCGCTACGGGTCGGTCGGCATCTACGAGAAGGCCTTCTTCAACTCCTTCATCAACAAGACCAAGGCCGCGCCGATTCCCGGCTCGAAGTTCGGGCACGAGTTCTCACCGAAGCCGTCGAACGACTTCTACATGATCGGCGGCATGCTGGTCCCGAACGAAGCCGACCCGAAGGCGGGCACCGCCTACTTCAAGATGTACATCCCGCCGAAGGGCTACACGACCGACAACTACGGCTTCATCCGCGACGCCCGCGCCGGTCTCGTCCAGTACTCCCTCGTCGCGAAGCCTGATTACACGGTCAAGCCGAACGCTGCAGGCCAGGAGGAGTACCACTTCACGGGCTCGCTGGGGAGCGAGCGCAACGACGCCGTCTCCGAAGGCGCCATGGACCAGATCGTCAACGGAATTTCCCTCGACCTCGATGCCGCTCGCGCGCTCATCGAGTCGGGGCAGTTCGATAGCAGTTCCAACGTCGAAGGCGAGCCCATCCAAAACGGCCGCGTCTATCGTTCCGCGCTGAGGCGCCTCGCCTCCCGCGCTAACGAGGAAGACCGCTCCGCGATCGGAGAGCTCATATCCCTCATCGACAAAGCCAAGAACGGGAGGAAAAACCCCATGGAAGACAAGCAGGAGGCGATCACCCTCCTCTCCACGCTCATCGCGAACGGGAGGGAAAAGATCACCGACATCGCCAAGGCCCTCGGCTTCGGCGAAAAGCTCAGGACCGACGCCGACGTCGCGAACGCCAAGGCCGTCGAGACCCTGACGTCGAAGCTGGGCGACAAGCCCTTCGAGCGGCTCGAGGCGGTCCTCGCCGAGAACAAGGCCACCGCCGACCTTAAGGTCGAGAACGCCGTGCGCGAGATCGCTGGCGAGAAGACCCTGAAGAACGCGGCCGGCCAGCCGTTCGACAACCCCGCCCACGCCTACGCCGCGCAGAAGTGCGCGGGGCTCGCGGGGGAAGAGCTCAAAAACGCGGTCGAGGCCCTGAAGAAGGACCCGACCATGGTCGCGCTCAACGGGCTCAGGGCCGACGGCGGCTCGAGCTTCTACAAGGTCGCGGCGGGCGGCGGGAAGGGCGCCGTCCAGAACAGCGACGCCGACGACATCCCCACCACCCACGTCGGCGGGAAGGAGTAGGACATGGGCAGCACCATCCACGTAAACCGCGAGGCGAGCGATAGCCTCACGCTCATCAACACCACGGGCGTCGCGCTCGTGCGCAAGGAATTCACCGTCATGCGAGGCCTTTCGCTCATGGCCCTCGGAGCCATAGCGAACGGCGTCGCCGGCCCCCTGCAGAACGTAGAGCATTGCGAGATTCAGGCCGCCGACTTCGACGAAGGCGAGGCCGCCTTTGCGGCCGCCGACCTCGCAGTCTATTGGGACCCGGCCACGAAGAAGTTTTCCAACGCGGCTACGGTCGGCCACTATCTGATCGGCCACTCCAAGGCCGCGGCCTCTGGCGGCATCCTCGACGTCATCGTCTGCGAGCCCATCCTCGTCGTCGACAGCGTCGCGACCCTCGCCGCTTCGGTCGAGGACCTGGCCGTCGACGCCGAGACCTCGCAGGCCTGCATCCCCATCCCCCTGAACGCGATCAGCCAGGAGGACGGGACCGCCCTGACGAAGCAGGCCACCACGGTCGCCGGCTTCGCCCAGCTCGCGGACAAGGAAGTCGTCATCGACATCCCCGTAAACTGCACCGCGGGCGAGAGCCTCCAGTTCACCGTCCCCGTCCCGCAGGACCTGGACGACGGCGAGGACATCGAGATCCACGTCCTCGCGGGCAAGTCCGCGAACCTCGACTCGCTCACCCTCGACTGCGAGGTCTACCCCTGCGCGGTCGGCGACACGGCGAACGCGGACATCCAGGACACGGCGGCCCAGGCCATCACCCAGGACGCCTCGGAGCTCGTCTT
>CAYPHO010000170.1:0-925 GCA_964410245.1 uncultured Treponemataceae bacterium
GGTCATGGAGCATATCGAGCTGGCGGGCATCCATTCGGGCGACTCGGCCTGCGTCATCCCTCCCGTCACCATCCCGCCCGAGGAGCTCGAGACGATCCGCGAGTACACGCGGCGCATCGCCCTCGAGCTCGGGGTCGTGGGCCTCCTGAACGTCCAGTTCGCCATCGAGAAGGGCGTCGTCTACGTCCTCGAGGCGAATCCGCGCGCGTCGAGGACCGTCCCCCTGGTCTCGAAAGTCTGCGGCGTCTCGATGGCGAGGGCGGCGACCCAGCTGCTGATGGGGAGGAAGCTGGCCGAGCTGGGCCTGCGGCCCCTGGAGGTCCCGCACTTCGGAGTCAAGGAATCCGTATTCCCCTTCGGCATGTTCCAGGAGGTCGACCCCGTGCTCGGCCCCGAGATGCGGTCGACCGGCGAGGTCCTCGGGCTCGCCGACTCCTTCGGCTTGTCGTTCTTCAAGGCCGAGGAGGCGGCCCAGCCTTCCTTGCCGCTCGAGGGGACGGTGCTGATAAGCCTCGTCGAGAAGAGCGAGAAGGCGCTCATGGTCGGGAAGGAGTTCGCCCGCCTGGGATTCAAGATCCTGGCGACCGAGGGCACGCGCGACTTCCTGGCCAAGCAGGGCGTCGAGTCGGAGCTGATCAATAAGCTGCATGAGGGTCGGCCGAACATCGTCGACGCCATAATGAACAAGAAGATTCAGCTAGTCGTGAACACGCCCTTCGGCAGGCGGAGCAGCCACGACGACTCGTACATCCGCAAGACCGCGATCAAGTACAAGGTGCCCTACGTCACGACTATCGCCGCCGCCCTGGCCTCGGCGAAGGGCATCGAGGCGAGCCGAAACGGCCACGCCGGCGTGAAGTCCCTGCAGGAGTACCACGCGGGCATAAGGGGCTGAGGCGCTGCTCCGGCTCCCGCCTCAGCTCCC
>CAYPHO010000170.1:935-7290 GCA_964410245.1 uncultured Treponemataceae bacterium
CCCAGACGAGATACGAGAGCGCGAGGAGGCCGGCTCCGAAGAGGGGCGTAAGCCAGACTTCCCAGCCCGCCTCGGCGGGCCTCAGTATCGCCTGGCTGGGGAAGAAGGCCACGAATCCGATGGGGATGACGAAGGTGAACACGATGCGGAAGAAGCCCGTGAAGACGGTCATCGGGTAGCGGGCGTAGTCGCGCATCCTGACGAAGAAGTTCAAGAGGCTGTAGGAGTTCACGATCCAGAAGGCCGTGCTCGAGGACAGGACGAGGAGCCCGACCATGATGAGGCTGGCGCTGGCGATGAGCCCCAGGAAGGCGAGGATCGTCGGGAGGTCCCAGCGCACGCCCAGCGATATCGACGAGGTCGCGAGGATGACCAGCGCGAAGGCGAGCTGGGTCAGGGCCTTGATGTTGATCATCTCGGACATGTAGTAGAACATCATGTTGAGGGGCTTGAAGTAGTAGCGGATGAAAGTGCCGTCCTGGATGCGGTAGCGCAGGCTCCAGACGTTGTCGAAGACGATCGACGCGGGCGAGATGGCCAGGAGGCTGAAGGCGTAGAGGAACACCAGCTCCTCGTAGCGCCAGCCGGCCAGCGCGGGTATCGAGTGGAACAGGATCCACAGCGTGAAGTAGCCCATGAGGCACTGCAGGACCATGCCGATGGAGCTGATCCAGAAGTCGGCCTTGTACTGCATGCGGGCCTTTAGGTACTGGGAGATGATAATAAAGTATAACCTCGTGTAGTACGCGAGCGTCTTCATGTCAGCCTCCGTTTACCGTGACCGCCCTGGAAGCGCGGGCGAAGGCCGCGCGGCCGGCTAGGACGAGGATCGCGGCCCACGCGGCCTGGACTCCGATGGCCCCGAGCATCGCGCGGATCCCCATGCTCCCGTCCGTCAGGATGCTGATGGGCGCGTTGTAGATGGCCTGGAAGGGCAGCCATTCCAGCACGCGGCGGATGGCCTCGGGATAGAATTGGAGGGGCACCAGGGCGCCCGACAGCGAGAGCACGATCACTTCCTTGGTGATGCTGATGCCCCAGGTGCTCTCGGTATAGAAGCCGAGATTGCCAACCAGGTAATCGATCGAGAAGTTGATGATGAAGGACAGGGCGAGCGAGACCAGGCAGAGCGGGATGTTCAGCCCGAGCGGCACCGGCATCCCGAAGGCGAAGACCACGATGAGGAATGACGGCAGCGCGATCGCCAGGAAGTTGCCCGCTACGAAGCCGAGGATATCGGAGACCATCAGCCCCATGTAGTCGAGGGGCCGGAGGAGGTCGATCACGATGTCGCCCGAGATGATGCGCTGGGACATGCCCCACTCGACCCAGGTCTGGAGGAGCACGAAGACGCTCATCGCCAGGGAAAGGTAGGTGAAGGTCCGCTCGAAGCTCATGCCGTTGAGGGTCTCGCGACCCGCGTAGATGCTCTTCCAGAGGAACCAGGTGACCACGATGAAGACCGCGTTCCCCAGGAGGAGGAAGAGGAAGTGGGCGCGGTACGCGAGGTTGATCTGCATGCTCGCGCGGAAGACGGTCAGGTAGCGCTTCACCTGAGTGCCCCCTCGTAGACCTTGCGGATGACCTCCGCCATCTCGATCTCCTCGACCTTGACGTCGGCGAAGGAGAACTTCCGCATGAGGAATGACAGGACGTCCGCGAGGGCGACCCGGTCCTGGTTGACGACGACGTCGAGCCACGAGCCCTCGGACTTGCCGATGACGGGCCCTCCCTGGTCGGGGAAGGCCTCTGCCAGGGCCGCGGAGATACGCTCGCGCGCGTCGCCCTCCAGGGCGCGGCAGTCCAGCCTCAGGGTGCGGAAGCGGCCGAAGATACCCAGGAAGCGCTCGGACAGGCCGTCGTAGAGCAGCTTGCCCTGGTCGATCAGGATGATGCGGCGCGCCAGCTCCTCGATGTCGCCGACGTCGTGGCTGGTCAGGACGATGGTCGTGCCCTTCTCCTCGTTCAGCTTCTTGACGACCTCGCGGACCTTGGAGCGCACCTCGACGTCGAGGCCGATGGTGGGCTCGTCCAGGAAGATGATCCCCGGGTCGTGGAGGAAGGCCGCCGCGATATCGCAGAGCATGCGCTGGCCCAGCGAGAGGTTGCGCACGGGCTTGCCCAATAGCTCGCCGATGCCGAAGAGCTCCTTGAAGAGGCCGAGGTTCTCCTCGTAGGCCTTAGGCTCGAGGCGGTAGATCTCGCGGAGGATCTTGAAGCTCTCCACGACGGGCAGGTCCCACCAGAGCTGGGTCCTCTGCCCCAGGACGACGCCGATGTCGCGGACGTAGCGCGCCCTGTCCTTGTACGGCACGCATCCGTTGACGACGACCGTGCCCTCGCTGGACTCGAGGACGCCGATGAGCATCTTGATGGTCGTCGACTTGCCCGCGCCGTTGGGTCCGATGAATCCGACGATCTCGCCCTTCTCGATCGACAGGTCGATGCCGTCCACCGCCTTGACGATCCGGTAGTCGCGGGAGAAGAGGTCGCGGAATGCGCCGCCCAGGCCTTCCCTGCGGTTGAGTACCTTGAAGTGCTTCGCGAGTCCCTTCGCTTCGATGATAGGCACGTTTTCCTCCGGTTTTCAGGGAGGATACAGTGCTCAGGCTGACAGATCATGTCAAGGTTTCCGGATTCTTATACTCGAATGGCGCTTCGCCCCCGGGAGCGGCGCTTGCGCGGGAACGGCGGATAGGGCTTAATCCCTTCCATGCAGATCAGGAAGTCTCTCTCTCGCTTGTCTTGCTCGCTCTTCATCCTCATCGCGGGGGATCTCGCCGCCCAGGCCGGCGCCGATGCCGCATACCGCGACGGCGCAGTCGCCGCCCCGGCCTTCTCGGCGGCGGCCGGCTGGTACGAGGCCGGCTTCGCGCTGAGCCTGAGCTGCCCGGACAAGGGCGCGGCGATCTACTATACGCTCGATGGCGCAGAGCCCACCGAGCGATCGATCCGCTACTCGAAGCCCATCGCGATCAAGGACAGGAGCGGCGAGCCGAACGGCATCTCGCATATCAAGACCAGCGAGCGCCAGGTCTATCCCGAGGGCAAGGTCTTCAAGGGCACGGTCGTCCGGGCCCGCGCCTTCCTGGGCGACGGCATGAGCCGCGTCGTCACGCGGAGCTACTTCGTGGACGAGAAGGGCCCGTCCCGCTACAGTTTCCCGGTCGTCTCCATCGCCGTCGATCCGACTGACTTCTTCGACGACGTTAAGGGGATCTACGTTCCCGGGAAGATATTCCGAGACCGATACGATCCTTCGCTCCCCGAATGGGAGAGGGCGGGCAACTACACGCAAAGCGGCTCGGAATGGGAGCGTCCCGGCTATCTCGAGTTCTTCGAGCCCGACGGGAAGCTCGGCATGGCCCAGGATATCGGCATACGCATCCACGGCGGCGCCACCCGTACCTATCCCCAGAAGTCATTGCGCCTATACGCGCGCGCCGCGTACGAGGGAGACCCCGACGATTTCCGCTACGAGGTCTTCCCCGGGCTCATGAATCCCGTCGACGGGAAGCCGATGAGGAAATTCAAGAGGCTCCTGCTCAGGACCTCGGGAAACGACAGCCAGTATACCCTGTTCCGCGACGCCTTCATGACGAGCCTCGTCTCCGAGCTCGACCTCGCGACCCAGGCCTCGCGTCCCTCGGTCCTGTTCGTGAACGGCGAGTACTGGGGCATCCACAATATCCGCGAGCGCATAGACGAGTACGATGTCGAGAACACCTACAAGGTCGACAAGGACGAGGTGGTCATCCTGGAGAACGACGGGGTCGTCGATGTCGGCGAGGAGGGCGACGACAAGTGCTATCGCGACATGATTTCCTTCCTCCGCTCGAGCGACATCCGTGATCCCGCCGTCTATCGCCGCCTCGATACCATGATGGACGTCAGCAATTACATGGACTACCAGATCGCCCAGATTTATTTCGGCAATCACGATTGGCCGGGCAACAACTTGAAATTCTGGCGCGCGAGGACCAAGGAGTACCTGCCGGGCGCCGGTTACGGCGACGCCGGTTACGGCGACGCCGGTTACGGCGATGGCCGCTGGCGCTGGTTCCTCTACGATACGGACTTCGGCTTCTCGCTCTACAACGGACCGCAGGGCTACGAGCACCGCACACTCGATCTCGCTACCCAGGCGGGAAGGTCGGATTGGCCGAACCCCGATTGGTCCACCTTCATCCTCAGGACGCTCTTAAAGAACGAGGGGTTCAAGACCGAGTTCCGCAAGCGCTTCGATACCTACCTGGATACCATCTTCGAGCCTTCAAGGGTCAAGGCCCGCCTCGCCCGGTTCGAGGAGGCCTACGAGAAGGAGATAGCCGAGCAGGTCGCGAGGTGGAGGTCTCCTTTCAGCGTCGAAGCGTGGCGACGGGGCATCGCTGTCATGCGCGCCTTCGCCGAGAAGCGTCCCGCCGCGATGCGCGCCCAGCTCGCGGAAGCGCTCGGGAACTAGCGGTGGCCAAGCCCGCGTTCGGCGCCCTGGCCATTCTCGGGGCCTGCGCCCTCTTCGGTACGAACTCGCTCTGCGTGAAGCTGGTATCCTCGCGCGTCGATCCCTGGCGCATGAGCCTCGTCCGCTTCGCCGTCGGGGCCGTCCTCGCCTCCGCGGCGATAGCCGTCGCCGCGCGGCGCGCGGGCCGGCCGATCCGCGAGGGATTCCGGGTCAAGGCGCCGGGGGCGATGCTCGCGCGCGCCGCCCTCGGCTTCTCGCAGATGACCCTCTTCTTCGTCGGTGTCGCGTTGACCTCATCGGGCCGCGCGACTCTCCTTATGTGCACCTACCCGATCTTCGCCGCCCTCTTCGGGCTCCTGCTCTTCGGCGAGAGGCTGCCCAAGCCCGTGTTCCTGGGAATAGCCGGAGGCTTCGCCGGCGCTTGCGTCGTGCTCTGGGACGGCTCCGCCTATTCGCTCGCGGGCAACCTGATCTGCCTGGTCGCCGGCGCGTCGAACGGAATAGCGATGCACTTCGTGAAGCGCGTCAGGCGGGAGCATAGCGCCCTCCTGACCTACCTGGCGCCCTGCCTCCTGGGCGTCGTCGGCACCGCCTTCGCGGCCCCCGGCCTCGGCTCGGTGGCCGCGGCCGACTGGCCTTGGCTCCTCCTCATCGGAACCCTTGCTTTCATGGGCCAATTCCTGATCGGCTGGGGCCTCAAGTTCCTGCCGGCCACGGCGGGGAGCCTCCTCGGCCTATCCGAGCTCGTTTTCGCCCTATCCCTGAGCGCCGCCGTCCTAGGAGAGGCCATGCCTCCGCGATTCTTCCTCGGCGCCTTCCTGATCCTCGGAGCTCTCGTGTCGACGGTCCTGGTCATGGGCGGGAGGCGTCGGGCGGGGCCCTACGCCGGCGTAGGGCCGGGCGGCCGGACTACCGGCGTGTAGCCGCTCTCGGCCCGGTATCGTATACTGCCTTCCCGACCGGCGCCCGGGCGGCGCCCGTCGGGAGGGCGCTCGATGGCTTTGAAGGCCGGATTCGATAACGAGAAGTATATAAAGGAACAGGCCGAGTTCATCCGCGAGCGCATGCGGCGCTTCGACAGCAGGCTCTACCTGGAATTCGGCGGGAAGATCCTGGCCGACTTCCACGCGGCCCGCGTCCTGCCGGGCTACGATCCCAACGTGAAGGTTCGGCTCCTGAAGGAGCTCGAGCGCGACGCCGAGATCGTGCTGTGCATCCACGCGGGCGCGATCGAGCACCGCAAGATCCGCGCGGACTACGGCATCACCTACGACGCCGACGCGATGAAGCTCATCGACGACCTGGGCGAGTGGGGCCTGTCGGTCTCGGCCGTCGTCGTCACCAGGTGGGAGGGCCAGCCGGCGGCGCGCGCCTTCAAGACGAAGCTCGAGAACCGCGGCGTTCGCGTCTACGCGCACACGCCGACCAAGGGATACCCGACCGACCTCGACCTGATCGTCTCGGAGGAAGGATACGGGGCCAACCCAAGGATAGAGACCACCAAGCCCCTCGTCGTCGTCACCGGCCCCGGCCCGGGCTCGGGAAAGCTGGCGACCTGCCTCTCGCAGGTCTACCACGACCAGCGGCTGGGCCAGCGCGCCATGTACGCGAAGTTCGAGACCTTCCCGATCTGGAGCATCCCCCTGCGCCATCCGGTCAACGTCGCCTACGAGGCCGCGACCCTGGACCTCAAGGACTTCAACCTCATCGATCCCTTCCACCTCGAGGCCACGGGCGAGACCGCGGTCAACTACAACCGCGACGTCGAGGCCTTCCCGATCGTCAGGGCCATCCTGGGGCGCATTACGGGGGACGAGGGCGTCTACCGCTCGCCGACCGAGATGGGCGTCAACCGCGCGGGCTTCGCGATCGTGGACGACGAGGCCTGCCGCG
>CAYPHO010000171.1:0-7270 GCA_964410245.1 uncultured Treponemataceae bacterium
GCCCAAGGAATTCGACGACGTCCAGGTCATGTTCCTGCACGGCGCCGCTCCCGGCTTCATCTTCACCAAGAAGGCCGTCAAGTCCATCAAGGACGTAAAGGGCCTGCGCATCAAGGCCAACGCCGAGAACGCCGACATCGTGAAGAACCTCGGCGCGGCCCCCGTCACCATGCCGGTCAGCGAGGCCTACGACTCGGTCCAGCGCGGCGTCATCGACGGCACCCTCTTCCCGATCGAGGCCCTCCAGGGCTACAAGATCGGCGAGGTCGTCAAGACGGTCATCCAGGATTACGGCATGTCCTACATGACCTCGTTCTACACGATCATGAACAAGGACAAGTGGAACGCGATCTCCGCCGCCGACCGCGCGGCCATCGAGAAGATCAACGACATCTACGCCGAGAAGCAGGCCAAGCTCTGGGTCGAGGGCGACGCCAACGCCAAGGCCTTCGCCCTCAAGAAGGGCGTCAAGTTCCTCGAGGTGTCCAAGGCCGACCAGGCCAAGACCGCAGCCCTCATGAAGCCCATCCTCGACTCCTACGTCGCCATGGCCAAGTCCAAGGGACTGCCCGGCGCCGAGGCCCTTAAGTTCTGCCAGGACTACATCGCCAAGAATCCCTAACAGCCTAATGCCGGGGGCGCGCCGAAAGGCGCGCCCCCGCTTTATCAGTCGACATTAAGGCGCGCTATACCCGCGCGGCGGCGGCGCGCCGACACAGTATCGGGAGGACGACCATGAGAGCTTTTATGGCCGGCATTAAGAAGATAGACGGAGTCCTCTACGCCGTCGCCGGCGGGGTCCTGGTAGTGATGGTGTTGGTCACTCTGTGCGACGTGATCCTCCGCAACCTCGGGCACCCCATCATCGGATCCATGGAGATCATTCAGTACGGGGGGGCCATCGTGTTCGGCTTCTCCGTTCCCTTCGCGACCTTCCTGAAGGCGCAGGTCCGGGTGGACCTGATCATGAATAGGCTTAAGGAGCGGCCGCTCCGCGTCCTCAATATCATGACGCGGATCATCGGCATCGCGATCTTCCTCTTCATCGCGTGGAACTGCCTCGTCTACGGATTCGACACGTTGAAGACCGGGGAGGTCACCTCGTACTTCAGGGTGTCTACCGCTCCCTTCGTGTTCGCGCTGGCTCTGAGCTTCCTCCTGCAGAGCTTCACGGTCCTCTACGACCTCATCGAAGTCCTGCGCGGCGAGGACGCCGCGGCTAAGGAAGGCGAAGCATGAGCATGGAAACGCTAATCGGCATCGTCGGCATCGTCGTGATGCTCGGCCTCTTCCTGACCGGCCTCGAGATGGCCTACTGCATGATCCTGGTCGGCTTCTTCGGCTTTACGGCCCTCATGTCCTTCGCCCCGGCCTCGAACCTGGTAGTCAAGGATTTCCTCGAGGCCTTTACGACCTACAGCTACACGGTCATTCCCCTCTTCGTGCTAATGGGAGAATTAGCGACCAACACGCAGATATCGAAGCGCCTCTACGGCGGCGCCCATAAGTGGTTCGGGCATATACCCGGCGGCCTCGCGATGACCACGGTCGTGGGCGCGACGGCCTTCAAGGCGATGTGCGGTTCCTCCCTGGCGACCGTCGGCACCTTCTCGGGCCTGGCCATCCCCGAGATGGACAGGTACAACTACAAGAAGGAGCTTTCCACCGGCACGGTGGCCTCGGTCAGCACGATCGGAATGATCCTGCCCCCGAGCACGGTCCTCATCATCTACGGCCTCATCTGCGAGCAGTCGATCGGGCGGCTCTTCCTGGCAGGCATCATGCCCGCCATCATGATCATGGTCCTCTTCATGGCGGTCATCGCGCTCTGGGTCACCATGAATCCGAAAGTGGCGCCCCGGGGCGAGAAGTCCTCGTGGATCGAGCGCTTCAGGGCCCTGCCCGAGATCCTCGTAGTCCTGGTCGTCTTCGGGATCGTCATCGGCGGAATGATATTCGGCTTCTTCAGCCCCACCGAATCGGGCACTATCGGTACGGTCGCCATTTTCTGCCTCGCCCTGGCGCGCAGGGAAGTCAACGGGACCATGCTCAAGAAGTCCATCAAGGGCGCCCTGAAGACTTCGATAATGACCCTCATGCTGATCGCGGGCTCCTCGATCTTCGGCCACTTCCTGGCGATCACCGAGATTCCCTTCGGCGCGGCCGACTGGGCGGCCTCGCTGCCCTTCCCGCCCTTCGTGATCATGATCGCGATCATCGTCATCTACCTCGTCGGCGGCTCGATCATGGACGACATGGCCTTCATGGTCCTGGCGACGCCCATCTTCCTGCCGACCGCCTTGGCCCTCGGCTACGACCCGATCTGGTTCGGCATCCTGATCAGCATCACGCTGATGGTCGGCGGCCTGATACCGCCCGTCGCCATCTACGTCTTCATCACCGGCAACATAACAGGGGTGCCCTTCGGCACGATCTACAAGGGCGTCCTGCCCTACCTCGGCTCCCTGGTGCTGGCCATGGTCCTCGTCTTCATCTTCCCGGATATCATCCTCTGGCTTCCGACCCTGCTTATGGGGGCGCTCTGACCTGCGGGCCGGAGCCGAGATAGGCGGCCAATCCGCGAGGCCCCGCCCGACGCGTCGGGCGGGGCCTCGCCCTTCGAGGAGCCCGAGGTGGAAGAAGGGGATAAGGAGGCGAGGCGTGGCCTCGCGCTGGCGACGGCCGTCTACGTCGCCTGGGGCTTCATGCCAGCGTACTGGAAGCTCCTGGCGGGCGCGGGTCCCGCTGCCATCATCGCGCATCGCGCCCTGTGGGCCTTCGCCTTCATCGCAGCGGCCCTCGCCCTCGCCTACAAGCCGAGGCGGATCATGGATCCGCTCAAGGACAGGAGGACGCTGCTCCTGTGCCTGGCCGCGACGCTCTCGCTCGTCGTCCAGTGGGCGGCCTATCTCGCGGCCGTCGTGGGCGACCGGCTCGTCGACCTCAGCCTGGGCTATTTCATCTATCCCATCGTCGTCGCGCTCGCCGGCAGGCTCTTCCTGGGCGAGCGGATGTCGGGCGCGCAATGGCTCTCTCTGGGCCTCGCCTGCGTCGGGGTCGCGATTAAGGTGATCAGCTTCGGCGCGGTCCCGGTACTGGCGCTGACCTTGGCGATCTCCTTCTCGGCCTATAGCGTCATTAAGCGGAAGATCAAGCTCGGGGCCGCGAGCTCGATCTTCTACGAGACCTTGTTCATGCTGCCCTTCGCGCTGGGCTATATCGCCTACGCCGAGGCGACGAGCGCCGGGGCGAGGGGCTCGGGCGGCTTCCTCTCCGGCGGCTGGGGGACGGCCCTCCTTCTCGTCGGCGGCGGCGTCATGACCGCGGCGACCCTCCTGATGTTCGCCGCCGGCGCCAGGAGGATTCCCGTGTTCACCCTGGGCTTCCTCCAGTATATCTCGCCGACCATGGTCCTCCTCCTGGGCGTCCTCGCCTACGGGGAGGCTTTCGGCCCGGGCGAATGGCTGGTATTCGGTATAATATGGGCCGCACTGGCGATTTCCATGATTCCGAGCGCGCTGGCCGCTCGGAAGGCCGCCGCGCCGGCGGGAAAATAGGAGGACGAGAATGCTCACGCCCAAGGAGAACCTGCTCGAGACGCTCAAGCCGGACGGCCGTCCGGACCGCCTGGTCAATCAATACGAGCCTTTCGCCCTGATCATGAACGATCCGGTCCGGATGTACACCTCGGGCGATCGGGTCAAGGGCAAGACCATCAAGGACCGTTGGGGCACGACCATCACCTGGCCCGAGGACCAGTTCGCCGCCATGCCCCACGTGACGGCCGACGACAAGGTCCTGCCCGACATCACGAGGTGGCGCGAGTACGTGAAGGTGCCCGACCTCGTCGCGAACGCCAAGGACTGGGGCCCCGCCATCGCGACGCGCGACGCGATCGACCGGAAGGAGAAGCTCGTGATGAGCTTCATGGGCACCGGCATCTTCGAGGAATCGCACTTCCTCATGGGCTTCGAGGACGCCCTGGTCAACTTACTGGCCGAGCCCGAGGCCATGCACGAGCTCCTGGACGCGATCTGCGAGTACCGCCGGACCTACGCCAGGCTCCTCATCGAGAACTTCAAGCCCGACGTCATCCTGTCCCACGACGACTGGGGGACCAAGACCAACCTCTTCATGAGCCCGGACGTCTGGCGAGAGTTCCTGAAGCCCCTGTACGCGAAGCTCTACGCGGATTTCCACGCGGGCGGGGTCATCGTCTTGCATCACGCGGACTCCTACCTCATGCCCATCGTCGAGGACTTGGTCGAGATCGGCGTCGACATCTGGCAGGGCGTCCTGCCCCAGAACGACATCCCCGAGGTCCAGAGGCGGACGGGCGGGAAGCTGACCCTGATGGGCGGCATCGACGCGGCCATCGTCGACCGCGTCGACGCGACCGAGGAGGAGATCCGCGCCGAGACGCGCAGGGCCTGCGAGGCCTACGCGCCCGGCGGGCACTTCATCCCCTGCATGACCTACGGCCTGCCCGGCAGCATATACCCCCACGTCTCCCCGATCATCAGCGACGAGATCTCGAAGTTCCCGCCTTTGCGCTGATCGGCGGCGCGCCGCAAAAGGAGAGGCCCGGCCATGCGGCCGGGCCTCTTTCGTTTCCGATGCGCGGAGCTTTAGTCCATCACGCCCTCGAAGAGCTCGGAGTCGGGGGGAATGACTTCCTTTATGGGCGAGGACACCCAGGTCACGTTGATCATGTGCTTCCAGCAGATGTTCTCGGTGGTGATGTTGCCGCCCCAGGTGCCGCAGCCCAGGGTCATGGTGAAGGGCATGCCGTTGTCCCAATTGCCAGTGTTGCCGTAGCACTGGGCCTGGCGGATCAGGATGCGGCTGACCTTGGTGCGCAGGCCGATCTCGACGACGCGCTTCTGGTCCGTCGTATGCAGGCCGCAGGAGTGGCCCATGCCCTGGTAGGCGGTGATGGCGTTGACCTTGTCGACGGCGGCGTCGAAGCTGGGGACGCGGTAGAGCGCCATGACGACGCACATCTTCTCGCCGGAGAAGGGATGGTCGGGGCCCTGGCCGTCCTCGGGGACGATGAGGAACTCGCGATCCTCCGGCATCTCGATGCCCGCCAGCTTGGCGATCTTCGAGGCCGGCTGGGCCGTGGTCTCGCGGCTCAGGTGGCCGTCGGGCCATAGGACCGCCTGGAGCCTCTTCTTTTCCTCCGGCTTCACCAGGTAGCCGCCCTCGGAGATCAGGGCCGCGAGCAGCTTGTCGTAGATCGCGTCGACTGCGACCACCGAGTTGTCGGAGGAGCAGCTGGTCGCGTAGTCGAAGGTCTTCGAGAGCTTGATCTTGCGCGCGGCGTCCGCGATGTCGGCCGTCTCGTCGACGACGATGACCGCGTTGCCGGCGCCGACGCCGTAGGCGGGCGTCCCGGAGCTGTACGCGGCCTTGACCAGGGGGGCCCCGCCCGTCGCGACGACGAGGTCGACCTGCTTCATGAGCTCGCCGGACTCCTCCATGGTCGGCTCTTCGATGCCGATGATGAGGTCCTCGGGCAGGCCGTAGGCCTTCAGCGTGGACCGGAGGATGTTGACTATATAGGTGTTGGTCTTCTTGGTCCGAGGATGGGGCGCCATGATGACCGCGTTGCGGCCCTTGATGGCCGATATGGCCATGAATACCGGGGTCGCCTCGGGGTTCGTGCAGGGGATCAGGGCGCCGATGACGCCCGCGGGCTTGGCGATCTTGATGAGCCCGAGCTCCTTGTCCTCATCGATGATCCCGACCGACTTCTTCCCGGCCATGTCCCGCAGCGCGCCGCGGAGCTTCTTGAAGAGCTTCGTATACTTGCTCTGGTAATTGCCCAGCTGCGACTCCTCGACGGCCATCTTGGCGACGACCTCGATCGTTCCCGGCTTGACCACGCTCCAGACCAAGGCCCTCGTCAGCTTGTCGACCTGGGCCTGGCCGTAGGGCTCGATCGCCTCTTGCGCCTTCCGCGCGCGGCTAACCAGAGCGGCGATCTTCGTCTTCGCGTCTTCCATTCCTATCCTCCCCCGCGCCGAGTCTCCCTCTGCGCCCAATGCGGTTTCATAGAATGCGTTCACTGAATGCTATCAGTAAAACCAGCATCGAGCAAGAGAGAATCGAGCGGAAGCCGGGTCGCGGCGATATAGTTTTTCATTGACAGGCCCCGACTTCGGCCCTAGACTGAATGCGTTCACCGAACGGAATAAGTGAAACCCTCTGCATCGGGAGGATCAGTATGAGCGGTTTCAAGGAGACGAGCTTCATCGCGGACGTCGGCGGCGGCCCGGACATGGGCCGCTGGAACCAGGACATGCTCCGTTGCTGCTGCCGGACGCCGACCCCGAATAAGATCGGAGCTTGACATAGGTATCGCGAGGAGTCTAGCTTAACGTACTCGCGCGGGAAGCCGGAACGGACGGAGCCGTCCGTTCCGGCTTTCCCAAATTTGCATCCCGCGCTCGAAGAGAGTCGCATTATGGACAAGACCAGGCCTACGACGCGCAAGCTCCAGGCGGACATAACCAGGCAGAAGATCTACGATACGGCCATATCCCTGATGAACAAGAAGGGCTACGCGTCGACGACGATCGGCGAGATCATGAAGACCGTCGGCGTATCGGTAGGGACCTTCTATCATTACTTCAAGTCCAAGGAAGACATCTTCCTCGAGATCTTCACGAAGGCGGACGAGTACTTCAAGGTCACCGTGAAGAAGAGCCTCCAGGGGCAGGGGCTGGACGCGAGGGCCAAGATCATCAGGTACTTCAAGGCCTACGCGAAGTACAACCTGAACCGCGGCATCGACAATATCACCCAGCTGTACAACACGAGGAATCACTACTTCACGGTCAAGGGCCGGTACATGCAAGAGCTCCTGAAGCAGCTCATCAAGGAGGGCCAGGAATCCGGCGAGCTCGCGGCCCATCCCGGGCCGTCCGAGATGACCGACTTCCTCTTCATAGCCGCCCGAGGCCTCGTCTACGACTGGTGCCTCCATCAAGGGAAGTACGACCTCGAGAAGAAGATGGAGTCGTATATGGAGCGCATGATCGCGCTCTTCGTCGCGCGCTAGGGGCTCGTTCCCCGGAGCGCGGCCCTCAGCGGCGTTGGGACGGCTTCCCGGTTCCCTTCCGCTCCGTTCCCGCCTCGGGCCCGGCCCAGAGGCCTACGAGCTCGATGAGGGTGTCGACGGCGAGGGCCATCTCGGAGACCGAGGCCCATTCGTACCTCGAGTGGTAGTTGTAGCCGCCCGTGAAGACGTTGGGCGTCGGGACGC
>CAYPHO010000172.1:0-7253 GCA_964410245.1 uncultured Treponemataceae bacterium
GTTCGCGCCCTCCTTGATCAGAGCCCCGACCTCGATGATCTTCTTGTTCGCGACGATATTCGTGTTGATGAGCCCGTCGGATACGATCACGTTCTCGCCGGCCTCGACGGAGGCGTTCTCGATGAATTTGCTCCAGACGTTCTTGCCCGCCTGTATCGTGCCGCCGCCCTTGCCCGCGACGCCCTGGTGGATGATGACGTCGCCCTCCGCCACGATCTCGCTCTTCCCCACCGAGCCTCGGACCTCGATGTTGCCGGAGGCCTTGACCGAGAAGCCGTCGTCCACCGATCCCTGAACGATCACGGTGCCGAGGAACATTATGTTGCCGGTCTTCAGGCTCACGTCCCCGGGAACCGTGAATATCTCCTCGACGTTGATCTTCCCGGCGATGATCGTCACCTGCCCGTTCAGGTCGGCGATGAGGGTCGATCCGTCGTCGGCGAGGTGGACGTTCCGCCCGACCGGAGTCGGGATGTCCTTGCCGTTGCGGGCCGGTATGACCTTCCCGGTAACCGTCCGGCCCGGCTTCCCCGTCTCGGGCGGGAGCTTGCGCGCCAGGGGCTGGCCGGCGACCACGTTCTGGATGAGGCCCAGCTCCTTGAAGTTGACCTTGCCGTCGGCCGCCTCGCGGAGCTGGTATTTCGACTTATCGGTCTCGAAGTTGTACTGGACGTAGGCGTCGCGGCCGTTCTGCGGCTTCGAGCCCTCGGCTACGAGCCTGGGCTCGCGATAGCGGGGTCTGTCCTCGAGCTCGGTCAGGGCCTCCTCGATGACGCCGTGGACGACGCGGTTATTGCGGAGGAAGGCCAGGACCGCGTCCTTGGACAAGTCGGACCCGCCGGGCCCCGGCGGCGTGAGCATGACGAAGGCCTTCATCTCCTGGTCGGTGATCTCGACCGTCATGAGGGCGTCGTTGGCCGGATTCGCGATGAACTCGCCGACCCTCACGTACTCCCCGGAGGCCTGCTTGACGACTTCCTTGACGAGGGCCTCGTCGAAATTGCGGACGGCGCGGTCCATGAGCTTGTCCTGCGCCTTCTTCTCCCCGACGCGCCTTCCCCTGCCCCTCGGCGAGGTGACCTTGAGCAGGGCCCCGTCGGGAGAGAGCCGGACGAAGCATTCGCCGTCCTCGTCCTTCTCCATGAGGGCCTCGACAGGCGCCGCCTCGATCTCCGCCTCGGCCTGGGCGACCGCGACGGCCGCCTCGCGCTTCTTGGCCGCGGGATAGGCCCTGACCCTCCAGGGCTTCCGGCCCGCTCCCATGACTCCCGGGCTGCCCTTCTCGACGACCTCGAATTCGAGGCGCTTCAGGGGCACGCCCAGCTGGACGGCCGCGTCGGCGAGCGCCTCCTCTACCGACCTTCCCTCGACGACCAGGGACTTCTTCGCCCCGTCCTCCTCGAGGTATCGCCGCATGAGCTCGGCGATCCCATCGGGGCCGAGTTTAGCGGCCATGGCTTATAGGATCCCCTTGCGGAGGTTGGTGAGCTTCGCGCGCAGCCTGAGGATAGCCTTGGTGTGAAGCTGGCTGACGCGGGATTCGGTGACGTCCAGGACCTGGCCGATCTCCTTGAGCGTGAGGTCCTCGTAATAGTAGAGGACGAGGACCTTCTTCTCCTTCTCGGGAAGCTCGCTGATCGCCTGGACGATGACGCGCTTCACCTCCTCGCGCTCGACGGTGGAATCGGGATTCATGCTCGAGGGCGACTCGATGCTCTCGCCGATGGAGATCTTGTCGGTCTCGTCGCCCGAGTACCACACGTCGTTCAGCGAGAGCACCGAGGTCGAGGAGATCTTGAGCATCGTCTTCATGAACTCGTCCTCGGAGACGCCCATCGACGACGCGACCTCCGTGTCCGAGGCCGGCCTCCCGAGCTTGGCCTCGAGGTTGACGACCGCGTCCTCGATCTCCTTCGTCTTCTGCCTGACCGAGCGGGGAACCCAGTCGATGGACCTAAGCTCGTCGAAGATGGCGCCGCGTATTCGCGTGACGGCGTAGGTCTTGAACTTGACGTTCTTCTCGGGATCGAATTTCTCGATCGCGTCGAGGAGGCCGAAGACGCCGAAGCCGACCAAGTCCTCGAACTCGACGGTATTGGGCATGCTGGCGGCGACCTTACCGGCCACGTACTTCACGAGGGGCGCGTACTGCCGTATGAAGGCGTCGCGGATCGCCGGATCCTTGTCGTCGCGGTACGCGGACCAGAGCTCGTCTTCCGTCATCCGCTTAAGCGGGTTCTCGGCCATAGCAGCTACCCCTTCTGGTCCCGTTTAAGTATGGTCCGCACCGCCTTAGCGAGCGATGCCGGATCGAGCCCGTCCTGGGCCCTCGCGGAGGGGCGCTCCTCCGTCCTGGAAGCGGGCGCCGCCGAGCCGCCCGAGCCGCCCGAGCCGAACTCGGCCGCGGCGAAGGAATCGGTGAATCCGTCGAGGTCCGGGAGCACGTCCAGGTCCTCGAGGCCCTCGTGCCTGGAGCCGCGCTCCTGCCGCAGGGGCGGCGGGGGCACGGCGGCCGACAGCTCGCCCTGGTCCCCCGCGCCTATGAGGCTGACGGCCTCCGCTTCCTGACCCTCGCCCGAGGCGGCGACGAGCGCCTCGTCGCCGACGGGCTCGACGTTGGAGGCTTCCTCCTCCGCGGCGGCCTCGGCCGCCGGGGCCTCGTCGCCGGGAAGGACGATATCAACCCGGGAGCCGGCGGGAGCCTGGTCGTCGGAGAAGATCGAGTCCGCGCCCTCGGCGCCCTCGTCCTGCCGATCGGACAGCACTCCCGGCAGGTAGGACCGCAGGAGCCGCGCCCCGCCGTAGGCGAGGCCGCCCAGGATCGCGCCGAAGAGGAGCGCTCGGACCAGGATCCATCCGAGAGCGACGCTCGAGACGGCGCCTACGATCGTCGAGAGGAGGGCCGCCCCCAGGGCGACGAAGAGAGAAGCTCGCAGGTCAGCGTTCACCTTCCCCGGTCCTCCCCATGGCGCTAAGATTAGGCTGAAATTCCGAGCCGAGTCAAGTTCGAGCTCGCTTCCGCCCATGCTCAATCCCTGCCGAAGAGCTTCCTGATGAAGCGTCCCAGGCCCGGATCGCCCGCGAAGTCGGTCTTCTCTATCCTGCCGACGAGGTGGGCGACGGAGATCGCCGCCTTCGATCGGGGATCCTGGGCCATGAAGGGCCTCTGCCTCAGCACCGAGGCCGGCACGATGGGATCGTCGTAGATGCAGCCGAGGTACTCGACCTTGAGATTGAGGAACTGGCCCGAGATGTTGATGATGCGCTCGGCGACCCTCCTTCCCTCGGTGACGGTCTTCACGCGGTTGACCACGAGCTTGAGGCCGATGTTCAGGTTCTCGATCTCGGTCGCGATGATCTTGATGATCCCGTAGGCGTCCGTGATCGCGGTCGGCTCCGGCGTCGTCACGATGATCGCGTCGTCCGCGGCCGCGACGAAGCCGAGGACGTTGGCCGAGACCCCCGCCGCCGTGTCGATGATGACGATGTCGGCCTGGGAGAGGGTATAGAGCTCGCCGATGAAGCTCTGGCGCTCCTCCTCGGTCAGGTTAGCTATCTTGGAGAATCCCGAGGCCCCGGCGACGATCTGGAAGCCGTACTCCGTGTCGAGGATGATCTCGCGCATCGTCTTCTGCTTGCGGATCACGTGATAGAGGTTGTACTTGGGGATCATGTTGAGCATGACGTTCACGTTCGCCAGGCCCAGGTCGGCGTCCATGACGATCACCCGCTTGCCGAGCTTCGCGTAGGCGATAGCCAGGTTGATCGACAGGTTCGTCTTGCCGACGCCCCCCTTCCCCGAGGCGACGGCGATGATCCTCGTCTTCTTCGCCTTTTCCTGCTGCTGCGGCGCCCTCCGCTCCGCGGAGGGCGGGCGCTTCCCCATGATCTCCCGCAAGGCCTGAGCCTGGTCTTCCATCTTCAACTCCATTCGTCCACGAGCTCTCGCTCGGGACCGCGCTCTCGCCGGGCCCCGGCGTCCCGGGGCGCGCCGTCGGGCCGCTCCCCCTCCCCGCCCTCCGCGTACCTGGCCTCGAGCCTCGGGCGATCGATCCTGAATCCCTCAAGGTTCATGAGCAGCCTGAGGGCCCTCGCCCGCTCTATGTCCTGCGGGACCGACTGCCCCGTCGTGACGTAGGAAATCGGCTTGCCCTTCTCCGCCAGGGCCGATACGGCGTTGCCGATCCGGTTGGTCTCGTCGAGCTTGGTGATCACGACCGCCTTGTAGTCGAATGGCTCGAACTGCCGCATGATCTGGACCATGTCGCTCGCCTTGGTCGTGGCCGACAGCGCCAGGTGCACTTCGGCGCCCGGCCCGCAGCCCGCGAGGATCCGCTGCATCTCGGCCAGCTTCACCGCGTCGCGGGGGCTCTTGCCGACGGTATCCACGAGGATGAGGTCGGCGTCCGAGTGCATGGCGATCGTCTTGCGCAGGTCCTCGGCCGTCTCGACGCAGGACACCGGGACGCCCATGATGCCGCCGTAGGTCTCGATCTGCTGCCGAGCCCCTATGCGGTAGTTGTCGATGGTGATCATGCGCACGGACAGCGGGCGCGAGCCGCCCATGCCGACCGCGCTGATGGCGGCGAGCTTCGCGATCGTCGTCGTCTTCCCGACCCCGGTCGGCCCGACCAGGGCCAGGACGCGCGGCTTCGCGCCGGCGCCCTCGCGCCATATCCGGATCGAGTCGCCGATCCACTCGAGGGCCGAGGCCTCTACCTCGTCCGCGTCCTCGAGCCCCTCGAGCGAGAATTCCCTCTTGAGCCTGGCGACCACCTCGCGGCGGAAGGACTCCCCGAAGTCGTTGAGGGCGAGCAGGGCGTCGATCCTCCGTATCGAGGGATGGTCGTCCGCCTCGGCCGCGGCGCGCGGGGCTCCCAGGGAGGCGTCGTCGATCCGCTCCTTGATGCCCTTCAGCTCGGCCAGGACCTGTTGCAGGGCCTGGTCCGCCTTGGCCTGGGCGATGATCTTCCGCTTCTCTTCCTCCAGGTCCGCCTTCGCCGCGGCGCGCTCCTGCCTCGTCTCGCTCTTGATGTAGCCGGTCAGCTCGACGCCCTCCCGCTCGAAGAAGCCCAGGAAACCGCCCATCCTGACGGTCCTATGCGAGAGCACCTGCGCGGAATCGCCGTACTTGGCCCTGATCTTCTCCAGCGCCTCGCGATGCGACGGCGCCTGCTCGGTGAAATACTGCATGCGCTACCCTTCCAATCCTATCTCGCCCACCGCCTCGACGCGGATGTCGGCGACTATCTCCGGCACGGAAAGTACCACGAGGTCCGGCAGCTCGCGCTCCGTGCTCGCCTTCACGAGGGCCCTGGCCCCCTCCGAGCAGAGCAGCACGGGCAGCCATCCCTTCTGCTGGACGGCCGTCACCGCGCGGGTCAGCGCCTTGATCCATTGCCGCTGCGCGCTCGGCTCCAGGGCCGAGACCGCGCCCGAGGGCGTGTCCACCCGGGAGTCTATGATCTTCTGCTCCAGTCCCGACTCGATCGTGAGCACCCTGAGCGTCTTGTCCGGCTCGGCGTACTGAAGGCAGATCTGCCTGCCCAGGGCCTGGCGGGCCTTCTCCGCCAGGAAGCCCGAGTCCTTGGTGACGCCCGCGTAGTCCGCGATCGTCTCCAGGATCACTACCATGTTTCGCACCGACACCTGCTCGCGCAGGAGGGCCTGCAGGACCTTCTGGATCTCGCCGAGCGCGAGCCGCTTGGACGCGTCCTCGACGACGGCGGGATAGTCCCGCTTGAGGGCGTCGAGGATCGACTGGACCTCCTGCCGCCCCAGGATCTCGGCCGCGTGGCGCTTGATGATGTCGGTCAGGTGCGTCGCCACGATGCTGGGGGCGTCGACGACCGTGTAGCCCGCCCTCTCGGCCCTGTCGCGCTGGTCCTCGGCGATCCAGAGCGCCGGGAGGTCGAAGGTCGGGTCCCGGGTCTTCTCCCCCGGTATCTCCTCGGCTATGCCTCCCGGGTTGATGGCCAGGTAGTACCCGAGGCGTATGAGGCCCCGCCCCATCTGCACTCCCTTGATCTTGAAGCAGTATTCCGAGGGCTCGAGCCTCATGTTGTCGATGATACGAATCCTGGGCACCACCAGGCCCATGTCCAGCGCGCTCTCCTTGCGGATCCGCGTTATGCGCTCGAGTAGGTCCGCGCCCTTGTCCTTGTCGACGAGGGGGATGAGCCCGTAGCCCAGCTCCAGGCTAATGGGATCGAGGGGCACTACCGGGGACAGCTCGGCGGGGGCCTCGGCCTTCTTCGCCCCGCCGTCCGCGGCCGCGAGGGCCTTCTTGGCGGCCGCTTCCTCCTTGCGCGCCAGCCGCAGCCCCAGGTAGCCGATCAGCGCCGCCATCGGGATGAGCACGTACCAGGGGAAGCCCGGCAGGAAGGCCAGGAGGGCCAGGACCACGGCCCCTACGATGTAGATCTTCGCGTTCTGCGTGAACTGCGTCGTGACCTCGTCGCCGAAGGTCCCCTGCGAGTTCGCCCGGGTGACGATCACGCCCGTCGCGGTCGATACGAGGAGGGCCGGCAGCTGGGCGATGAGGCCGTCCCCGATGGTCAGCGTCGTGTAGGTCGCCAGCGCGCTCGAGACGCTCTCGCCGTGGATGGCCATGCCGATTATGAAGCCGGCGACGAGGTTGATGATGGCGATGAAGATGCTGGCCTTGACGTTGCCCGAGATGAACTTCGAGGCGCCGTCCATCTGCCCGTAGAAGTCGACCTCGCGCTGGACCTCGGTCTTGCGCCTCAGGGCCTCTTCCTCGCTGATGGCGCCGGAGTTGTACTCGGCGTCGATGGACATCTGCTTGCCCGGCAGGCCGTCCAGGGTGAATCGCGCCGCGACTTCGGCGATCCTGGTCGCGCCCTTCGTGATGACTATCGCCTGGACCGCGATGATGACGATGAAGATGATGAAGCCGATGACCAATCCGTCGGTCCCGCCCGAGCCGACCACGAAGGACGCGAAGGCCCGTATCATCTTGCCGTCGAAGGCTTCTCCCTTCGTGAGTATCTGCCTGGTCGTCGAGATGTTCAGCGCGAGGCTGAAGACGGTCGTCACGAGAAGCATGGTCGGGAAGATCGAGAAATCGGTCGCCTTCCTGGTATAGAGGACTATGAGCAGGATGATTAATCCCGCGGCCAGGTTGAAGGCGAGGAGGGCGTCGAGGAGTATCGTGGGGACGGGGATGACGATGAGCAGCACGACCGAGACGGCACTGACGGCCACGGCCATATCAGAGGGATTCGAGAAGA
>CAYPHO010000173.1:0-7227 GCA_964410245.1 uncultured Treponemataceae bacterium
GGTCACGTGGTCGGCGTGCATGTGCGAGACGAAGATGGCGGTGATCTTCTTCCAACGAAGGTTCAGGCGCCGGATCGAGACCTGGGTGCCCTCGCCGCCGTCGAAGAGGAAGAGCTCCCCCTCGCGCCGGAGGAGGACCGAGGTCAGGTGCCGGTGCGGGAGGGGCATCATGCCTCCCGAGCCGAGGACGAAGGCTTCAAGATTCATGCCGAGCGAATATATACGGAAAGCGCGGGCCTTTACAATATCCAGGTCCTTGTGAAACAAGGCCCGAGCATGCGATCATTCTAGGATGGAATCATTCTCGCAGCTCGGCCTCGCCGAGCCGCTCGCAACGGCCCTCGCCTCCTTCGGCTTCGCCGGTCCCACCCGGGTCCAGGCAGAGGCCATACCGATACTCCTTTCCCGCCGCGACGCGATCATCGAGTCCGAGACCGGCACGGGCAAGACCTTCGCCTACCTGGCGCCCGCCCTGCAGATGGCGTCGACGCTGGAGCTGCGCCAGGGCGGGGAGCCCGGCGTCATCGTCGCGTCTCCCACGCAGGAGCTGGCGGTGCAGATCGGCCGCGAGGCCGAGAAGCTGTCCAAGGCGGCGGGACTGCAGGCGCGCATAGCCGTCCTGCTCGGCGGCACCCCGCTTGAAAAGCAGGCCGCCAAGCTCCGCGACAAGCCCGCCATCGTCGTCGGCACGCTCGGCAGGCTGGCCGACCTCATCGCGCTGCGGAAGCTCAAGACCTCCTCGCTCAAGCTCTTGGTCCTGGACGAGGCGGACCGCCTCTTCTCGAACGAGACCGAGGATATGGCCCGAGCCCTCCTCTCGGGCGCGCCCCCCTCATGCGTCCGAGTCCTGGTCTCGGCGACCATGCCCGAGCGCTCCCGCCGCGAGGCGGGCCCCTACCTGCGCAATCCCGCCGAGATCTCGCCGGCCGCCGAGGGCGTCCTCTCGGGCGACATCGAGCACTGGTGCTTCTATTGCGACGGCCGCAAGCGCCTGGACTTCGCCCGGAGATTCGAGGCGGCGGTGCATCCGGAGCGCTGCCTCCTGTTCCTCTCGGCGGCCTCGCGCATCGAGAAGGCCGCGCTCGCGCTGGCCAAGCTCGGTCTGCCGATCGAGGCCATCCACGCGGGCGTCGACAAGGAGTCGCGCCGCGTCGCCCTGGAGCGCTTCGCCGAGGGCAAGGTCCGCTACCTCCTGACGAGCGACCTCGGGGCGCGGGGCCTGGACATCCCCGGCGTCACCCATGTACTGAGCCTCGACCTGCCGGAGGAGCCGACGATCTACACGCACCGCGCGGGCAGGACCGGCCGCGCCGGGGCGAAGGGCGTGAGCGTCGCGCTCGCGGACGGGGTCGAGCTGGCGCGCGCCTCGAAGCTCGCGGTACGCGGCGGCTTCTCGTTCAGGTGCAAGGTTCTCGAAGGCGGAGAGATAGTAGAGCCGACGACCGAGGAGTTCTTCGATCGAGCGAGCGAGGCCGAGGCCGAGCGCATGGCGCATAAGGCCTCGCGGGTAGCCGACGGCGCTCGGCGCGGCGGCGCGAAGCGGCCGGTTTCGGGCGATGCGCGGCGGACGGGCGATAGGCGCACTGCCGAGGGTAACGGCGCGCGGCGTCCGGCCACTGAGCGCGGCCCCGTCGCTAGGCGCGCGGCGGATGCGGGCGGCCCCGGGACTAGACGGACTGCCGAGCCGAGCCGGGCGCCGAAGCGCGAGTCGTACGAGGGCCGGGGCAGCGACACAAGAAAGACTGCCGAGCCGGGCCGGCCGCCGAAGCGCGACGCGGATCGGACGGCGGAGAGGCGCGGCCCCGTCGTTAGGCGAGCTGCCGATGAGGGCGCCCCCGCGTCGAGGCGTACGGCCGAGGGGCGCGGCCCGGGATACGGCGGCTCGCGCGGCCCCGCGGCGAGTGGCGCGGCCAAGAGCCGCGACCCCGACGCAAAGCGTCCCTACCCGAGCGGCGCCTCGAAGCGCGGCCCGGGAGACAGCCGTCGCGGCCCGGGAGACAGCCGTCGCGGCCCGGGATACGGCGGCTCGCGCGGCCCCGGCCCCGGCGGCCGCGGCCCGACTAAAGCCCGCCGTACTCCAGGAACCGGCGACAAGCGCGACGACTAAGCCCCATGCCCCCCCGCCATCGACACGGAGACGCGTCGACTCCTCGCGGCGCCCGAGGCCGTCATCGCCTCGGTCTCCGAAGACATGGGCAATCCGGGCTGGGATGATGCCGCGCAACGCGTCCTCATCATTAGGCTCTCTCCCCTCGAGGATGTCGCCGGATCCTCGGCGCACCTCTTCCTCTTCTCCGAATGCCGAGCGGCGCTGGGCCGCGCCTATATCGACTTCGCCTTCTTCCCCGGCCGCCGCGACCGGCAGGTCCTTTCGGCCAGGTCCCTCCCCTTCTACTACGGGCTCGCCTCGGGACGGGCGCCCGAGGACTTCGACCTCATCCTCGTCTCGAACGCCTTTACCCTCGAGCTGGTCAACTTAAGCTATCTCTTCGGCCCACGACTCCCTTCGCGAGCGTCGGCGCGAAGGCGATACGAAGGCCGACTGCCTATCCTCATACTCGGCGGATCGAACGCCGCGGCGGCCGGCGCGACGCTACTGCCCGGCGCCGAGGACGAGAGCTACAGCGACAGCCTAGTCGACGGCATATTCTTCGGCGAGGGGGAGGCGGCCGCGCACTCGGCCGCCGCCGCGCACTCTGCCGCCGCCGCGCACTCGACCGCCTCCGCGCACTCGGCCGCCGCCGCGCACTCGGCCGCAGCCGCGCACTCGACCGCCGCCGCGCACTCGGCAGTCGCCGCCTTGGCCCGCGCGCTCGCCGGCGATCCCTCCTCGCCCCGCGCCGAGCGACTCTCGGCCGCCGCCGAAGTGGAAGGATTCTGGCCCGCGCTCTCGGGCAAGAAAGTCGAGCGCAGCGTCGCGAGGCCCTACCCCGCCCCGCTGACTTCCTATCCCGTCCTGAATTCCGCGGAGGCCTCGGCGGCCCGCCTCCAGATCAGCGCGGGCTGCCACGGCCTATGCTCTTTCTGCCTCGAAGGCTGGGATCGACGTCCGTATCGCGAGCTTCCCCTCGAGCGGCTGATTGCCGCGGCGCGCGAACTGCGCGCCCGGACCGGCGCCGAGACCCTCGAGGTCCACAGCTTCAACTTCAACACGCATTCCTCGATCCTGGAGCTCGTCTTCGAGCTCGGGAGGATTTTCAAGCGAGTGAACCTGATGAGCCAGCGGCTCGATATCCTGGCGCGCCATCCGGCATTGATCGAAGCGGAGCTCGCCGCGGACAAGAGATCCTTCACGCTCGGCATAGAGGGCATCTCGAGGAGGATACGCGCCTTCTACCGGAAAGGGCTCGGCGAGGACGAAGTCGCCGCGTGCGCGTCGGCTTTGTTGAGGCCCGGCGTGCGCGAGCTCAAGCTCTTCTACATCATCTCCGGAATGGAGACCGAGGAGGACCTCGCTGAATTCGCGTCCTTCGCCTCGCGGCTCGCGCAGGCGAAGCGGGAAGCTTCCGCGGGCACGAGGATACTCGCTTCCGCGGGCTATCTCGCCAGGCTTCCCTTCACCCCCCTGCAGTACGCGGCCCTCTGCCTCGACGAGAAGCGGCTCGATGGAATCGCGTCCAAGATGCGCGCGATATGCGAAACAGAAGGCATCGAGCTCAGGACGGCGACCGATTACGGCGACTACCTCGCCGACCAGCTTCTCGCCCTCGGAGGGCGGGCGCTCGGAAGCTGGATCGAAGGCTCGGCCGCAGAGGGCCGATGCTGCGACGGCGGGCTGCCTAAGGGAGCGGCGCGGAGCATCGAGAAGGCCGCCCGCGGCGCGGGCCTCCTCGATGCCCCCTTCCTCGGCGAGAAGGGAGAGGATTGGGCGCCGCCGCTCTCGTTCCTCTCCGGGAGCTCCGGCGCCCTATGGGGGAATTTCCGTCTCGCCTCCTCGGGCGAGGACCGCGTAGGCTGCCTCGGCCTGATCGGGGGCGAAGGCGCGCCTTGCTCGGGCTGCGGAGCCTGCGAGGACCTCGAGGACATAGCGAGCATCACGGGGCACTCGATCATCGATATCGACGATCCGGGCGGCAGGCACGCATCGCGCATCGCGCGCATCGTCGAGGCGAAGCGCCGCCTGGCATCGATCCATGTCCGCCTCGAGCTGCCCGAATCGCTCGCCCGCGCGACGCCCGAATACCGCGCGTCCTGGCTGACGCGCCGGATCGCCGAGCGGGCCCCGCGGGAATCCCGCGCGGTCCTCGAGGTCGAGGACGCGCTCTACGGCGCCCTGCTCGATCGCTATTGGGGACGGGCGGTCTACGCGCTACGGGGACCGGGGATCGAAAGCCTAAAGGCCGCGGCCGCGAAGGCCGGCCTCGAGATCCTCGACGCGCCTCCCGCGCCGGACGTACTCGAGATCGAGGCGCGCTTCCCCTCCGCCGCCGCCGGCCGGGCGCGAACGGCCCTCGACGCGTGGCTCCGGGACGAGAGAGTCGAGGTCGTGGAGACTCGCGCGACTTCCGGGCGCCGCGTCGAATGCGCCCCGAAATCCGCGAGGAAGGGCATCTTCCGCTACGCCGAGCTCTCGTCGGCCGACGACGACTTCGCGGTCAGGCTCTCCCTCGGGCCGAAGGCTCGGCCCGGCGACTGGCTCGGGCGGCTCGCAGCCCCCGACGCCCGCTCCGCTTCCCTCCGCGCGCTTCCGTCCTGACTTCCCGGCCTCGGCCTCCCGCCCTCGAGGCGGCGATCGAAGATCCCCTCGACCTCTCGCAGTCCCGCCGACAGGGCGTCGAGCGGCCCCGCAGCGGCCGCGGCCCCGAGGCGAGCGGCAGCGTGGCGGAAGGCGGCCTCGTAGCGCCGATGCGCCAGCTTGCGCAGCCAGGAGAGGGCGAGCTCCTGGAGCCGCCGATCATTCGCCCCCGACTCGAGCAAGGCCGATGCCGCGCCGCAGGCCGCCTCGTAATCCGGCAGCGCGGCCGGCCGCAATAGGGCGGCGAGATCGGCTGCGTCATCGGGCCCGATCGAGGCCGCCTCGCCGCGCGATCGCGGCTCCAGCACCAGGCCGAGATAGGATCGCAGGACGAGCTCGCCGCCGCTTCGGGATCGATGCCTGAGGACCGTCCCCCCGGCGAGGAGGCGAAAGGCCGCGGGATCGAAGGCCCCGGCCAGCAGGCGGTCCAGCTCGACCTTCGCGCGCAGGGCGGAAAGCTCGCGCCTCCTGGCCTCCCTCGCCTCGAGCCGCGCTCCGCCCGGCGATCGGATCGCGGCGGGGAAGCGGCGCGCGATGAAGAGTATCTCGCTCGTCGCGGCTCGGCGCGAGGCGCTCTGCCTGCCGCCGCGATAGGCGACATAGTCGACCGCGCGCAGGGATACCTCGGCCCGGTCCGCGAGGGCGTCGTAGAGCTCGCCCGGATCGACGATGCCGTCCCCGTTGTACGAGAGGATGATCAGGGGGGCGTCTATCGAGGCGAGGAGGGCGCGGAAGGCCGCGGGCGCGGATTCCTTGGAGCAATAGGGCGAGCGGCGCTCGATCCAGGCGGGAGGGATGCCGGCGATGCTGAGGTGCCGCCCGTCCGGCCCGCGCTCCTCGCTTACCGGGGGACGGTCCCAGGCGGCCAGCGTGTTGAGTATGTGGTAGTTCGAGCCGTACTGGTGCTGGTTGTAGGGCGGGTCGAGGTAGCAGACATCGGCGGGACGAGCGGCGCAGAAGGAAGCGGCGTCGTCCCTGGCGACCTCCGCCGTGGGGCCGGGCCAGAGCGAGGGGGCCTCGAGCCGCATCGGAGAGAGGATGCGGCCCAGCGCGTCGCGCCCGTGGCCGCCGAAGCCCTTATGGAAGGCCTTGAAGACGCCGGAGGTGTTGGCGTGGGTCGCCGCCTCGTACAGGAGGGCGCCCAGGAGCAGCAAGCGCTCGGCATGGGCCTTCCGAACGGGTATCTCGGGCGAAGAGCCGTGGGGCGGCCTAAGGAAATCGATCGCCGAGCGCGCGCGGTCCAGGAAGACGGCGTTCTCGGCGGTATAGAAGAGGCGCTCGGTGCGCCAGTCGGCGCTGCCGGTATCGGCCGGGGCATAATGCCTGGCCATGAAAGGCTCGGGCTCCGCGAAGGAGGAAAGGAGGGGATGCCGGCCGAGGCCGGAGCGCATGACCGAGGGGTGGAGATCGTTGAGCGCGCCCAAGACGGCCTCGAGGCCGCCCTCGGCGTCGAAGAGACCGGGCAGCTCGTCCGCCGATACGCCGACCCAGGCCTCGGTGACGATGCGCGCGTACTCCTCGGCGTCGCACGCCATGACGCGCCAGCCTAGGCAGCGGGCGAGGCGGCTGACCGCGCCCGAGCCGCAGAAGGGATCGAGGAAGCGGAGGGCGGAGAGCGGCCGGGAGGCCGATCCGAAGGCGGACGCGGCCTGCTCGAGGAAGACCGAGCTTAAGAAGGGAAGGAGGGCCCGCTTGTTGCCGATGTAGGCGATGAGCCGCTTCGTCGCGTAGTCGGGAAGGGGATTAGGGCTCATACCTCGCCATGCTGGTCGGGGTCTCGAAGACCTCCACGGCCTCGAGGGGAGAGCCGGGCAGGCGCTCCGCGAGGGCTCGGAAGACGTGCTCGGCTATGCGCTCGGCGCTCGGATCGCCCTCGAAGGAGGGAATGTCGTTGAGGTTCGAATGGTCGAGGGCCTCGAGGACGGCGCGCAGCGCGAGCTTGAGCTCGCCGAAGTCGAGGAGCATGCCGCCCGGCCCCAGCTTCTCTCCGCGGGCCCAGGCCCTGACTCGGTAATTGTGGCCATGGAGGCGCTCGCACTTGCCTCGATAATGGGAAAGGAAATGCGCGGCCGCGAACTCGGCCTCGACACGGATCCTGTACATGGGCTCTTCCCCCGCCGCGTCATTGTAGCGCCTCGAATTAATCGAGGAAAGACCGGGATTGTGGTGTATAATTACCAGTATTGATAGGAACGAAGGAGGCATGAATGAAGAGACTCATACTTATCGCCCTGATCGCGCTGGCCCTGATCGTCCCCGCGACCGCGCAGATGCGGTTCGACGTAGGGCTATACAAGCCGCTCGGCGTCAGCATCACGGACCTGCCCGAGGCCAGTAACGACCTGAAGGAAGCGTCCGACATGATAGCGCAGCAGATCTGGCTCATGATCCCAGAAGTCCGGCTGTCCTACCAGCTCGATCTCGAGCCCCTGCCCCTCAAGCTGGGATTCGGCGCGCGCGGATTCAGCTTTATCGTCGTCGGCGCGGGCTGG
>CAYPHO010000174.1:0-4851 GCA_964410245.1 uncultured Treponemataceae bacterium
CTCGGGCCTCATGGTCCTGCCGGGAGCCGTCGATCCCCACGTCCACTTCGACGAGCCCGGCTTCACCCATCGCGAGGACTTCCTCCACGGCACGGCCGAGGCCGCCCGCTGCGGCGTCACGACGGTGATCGACATGCCCTGCACCTCGATGCCGCCGGTGATCGACGGTCCCGCCCTGGAGAATAAGCTCTCCTACATCTCGAAGGGCGCCCTCGTCGACTACGCCCTCTACGGCGGCGTGTCGGGGCACCGCGTCGAGGAGAGCCTGGGATCGGGCGGATCGGGCGGGGCCATGGAAGAGCTCGCCTCGCGGGTCGTCGGCTTCAAGTGCTATTTCATCTCGGGCATGGAGAGCTTCGCGCGCGTGACTCCCGCCGACTTCGCCCGGATCATCGCCCGCGCCGGGGAGCTGGGCCGCCCCCTCCTCCTCCACGCCGAGGACTACGAGATCGTGACCGAGGCGACCGGCCGGATCAAGGCCGCCCGCGGGACCGCGCCTCCCCTCTGGTCCGACTACGCCGACAGCCGTCCCGAGTCGTCGGAGATCGCCGCAGCCTCGCTGGCGGTCGAGCTCGCCGCCGGATCGGCCCGGAGCCTCCATATCGTCCACGTCGGCACCGCCGCCGCCGCCGAGATCGCGCATCGCGCCGGGGCTACCTGTGAGACCTGCGCGCACTACCTCGCCTTCGGGCGCGAGGACTTCGCGGAGAAGGGAGCCGCGCTCAAGACCGCCCCCGTCGTCAAGGGAAGGCCCGAGCGCGATCGGCTGTGGCGCCTCCTCGAGGACGGGACGATCGACTTCGTCGCCAGCGACCACGCGCCCTGCCCGCCCGAGGAGAAGCTCACCGGCGATCCCTGGACCGCCTACGGCGGCATCCCCGGCGTCGGCACCAACAGGCTCTACCTCCTCTCGGAGGGGCTCCTGGCGGGGCGGCTCTCACTCGCGCGCTTCCTCGAGGCGGCGGGGGAATCGGCCGCGCGGCGCTACGGGCTGTCCTCGCGCAAGGGCTCGCTCAGGCCGGGCCTGGACGCGGACATCGTCCTCGTCGACCGCGATGCCTCCACCCGCGTCGAGGGCGCGCGCCTCTACTCCAAGGGAAGGATCACGCCCTTCGAGGGCATGTCATTGCGCGGCGAGGTCCTCGCGACCTACGTGAGGGGCCGCCTCGCCTACGACGCCGCGGCGGCCCGGGAAGGCGGGCCCGGCGCCGCGCCGGGGTTCCCCGGCATAGTCGCCGAGCCCGGATCCGGTAAATTACTCGCATGGGGGAGCTCGTGAGCAAGGTAATGGAAGCGACGAGGCTGTCCGGCCTCCTGCGCAGGATCGCGGGCGAGTACCGCGCCAAGGGATCGATCTTCGACATTCCCGAGGCCGCCTTCCGCGGGGCCTTCGAGCTCGAGGAGCGAAGCGAAGCGATGGGACTGCCGGGAGGCGAGATCAGGCTTCCCGTGGGACCCGCGGCCGGCCCCCACAGCCAGATGGCGCCCAACCTCGTCGCCGCCTACCTCGCCGGCGGCCGCTTCTTCGAGCTGAAGACCGTCCAGGAGAACGACTCGCTCGACATAGAGAAGCCCTGCATCGACGCCTTGGACGAAGGCCACAATACCGAGTGGTCGACCGAGCTCTCGCTCGCCGACGCGCGCGAGGAATACCTGCGCGGCTGGATCGCGATCAAGCTCCTCGCCTCGACCTTCTCCCGGGCGCCGGGCTGTTACCTCTTCAACGCGTCGGTCGGCTACACGCTGGACGGCATCAAGGGCGCGAAGGTCGACGCCTTCATCGAGGGGCTGCGGAATCCCGCGTCGGGCCCCCATTCCGGCTTCTGGAAAGGCGCGTTAGCCGATCTCGAAGCCTTTATCGAATCCGGCGATATGGCGGCGGCCTTCGGGGGCGAGGCCGCCTCCCGCGCCCGCGACCTCGCCTCGGCCTTCCCCTCGTCCCCCCTCGCCTCGGTCACCATCTCGACCATGCACGGCTGCCCGCCCGAGGAGATCGAGCGCATCGCCGCCTACCTCATCGAGGAGAAGGGGCTCCATACCTACGTCAAGCTGAATCCGACCCTCCTGGGCTACGACGGGGTCAGGTCCATCCTCGACGGGGCCGGATGGAAGAATATCGAGATGGAAAGAGGGCTCTTCGAGCGCGACCTCAAGATGCCCGACGCGCTGCGCCTCGCCGCCTCGCTCTCGGCCAAGGCCGAGGCGAGGGGCCTCGCCTTCGGCCTCAAGCTCTCCAACACCCTCGCGAACGCCAACGACGCCCTCTTCCTTCCCGGCTCCGAGCGCTACATGTCGGGCCGGGCCCTCTTCCCCGTCACCATCCGCCTCGCCGCCGAGCTCGCGGCCGCCTTGCCCGGATGGAAGGGCAGGTTCTCCTACTGCGGCGGCGCGAGCGCGGTCAACGCCGGAGAGCTCGTCGCCGCGGGGCTCGGCCCCGTCACCATAGCCACCGACATCCTCAAGCCGGGCGGCTACCTCAGGATGATCGGCGCCGCCCGCGCGGCCGCCGCCGCCCTGCCACGCTCGCCCTCATCGCCCGACGCGGCGGCCCTTCGCGCTCTCGCCGAAGAGGCCCCCCGCAGGCCCGAGTACCGCTCGGACTATAAATCGGGCAACGCGTCCATCAAAAAGCCCCTGCCCCTCTTCGACTGCTTCGCCGCGCCCTGCGTCGAGGCCTGCCCGGTCCGCCAGAAGGCGCCCGATTACCTCCGCCTCGGCGCCGAGGGCAAGGCCGCCGAGGCCTTCGAGGCCATCCTCGAGGACAACCCGATACCCCATATCACGGGCACCTTGTGCGACCACGTTTGCCAGGCCGCGTGCAGCCGGAACGACTACGAGGGCCCCGTGCTGATCAGGGCCGCCAAGCTCGCCTGCGCCGTCGCCGGATCCTCCCTCGTCCCCGCCCTCGGGCCCGAGGCGCCCGAGCTTGCCGCCGGCAGGGTCGCCGTCGTCGGGGCGGGCCCCGCGGGCCTCGCATGCGCCTACTACCTCGCGCTCGCGGGCGTCGGCGTCACGGTCTTCGACGAGGACCGCGAGATCGGCGGAGTGCCGGCCAACGTGATCCCCGCCTTCCGCATCGAGCGGGAGGCCCTGGCCGCCGACATCGGCAGGATCAAGTCCCTCGGCGTCGAGTTCCGCCTCGGCGTCCGCGTCGACTCCCTCGAGATCCTGAAGTCCGAGGGCTACTCCGCCTTCTTCATCGGCTCGGGCGCCCCCGCGGCCAAGGAGCTGCGGGTCGAGGGAGGCGGCGTGCCGGTCGTCGACGCCCTCTCCTTCCTCAAGGCAAGCGGTACGGGCTTCGCCGGCGCGAGGAGCGTCGTGATCGCGGGAGGCGGCAACACCGCGATGGACGCCGCTCGAGTCGCGCTCCGCGTGCCCGGCATCGCGCGCGTAACCATCTCGTACCGCAGGACGCTGGCCGAGATGCCGGCCGATCGCGAGGAGCTCGGGAACGCCCTCTCGGAAGGGGCGAGATTGGTCGAGCTCAGCCTGCCCGAGCGGGCCATTCCCGCGGCCTCGGGCAAGAGGGCGCGGCTGCGCCTCCGGATCATGGAGCTGGGCGAGCGCGACGCCTCGGGCCGAAGGGCCCCGGTCGCTACCGGCGAGAGCGAGGATATCGAGTGCGACCTCCTCGTCGCGGCCGTCGGCGAGGCTCCGGATCGCGGCCTCCTCGAGCGCCTGGGCCTCGAGCTCGACTCGGCCGGAAAACCCCTCTTCGATCCGGATACCATGATGACGGGGAAGGAGAACGTCTACGCGGGCGGCGACGCGGCGCGCGGACCCTCATCGATCATCGCCGCGGCGGCCGACGGCCGGCGCGCGGCCCTCGCCATCCTGGCGAAGGCGGGCATCGACCGGCCCGCCGCGCGCCGCGCTCCTCCCCCGCCCGACCGGGCGGCCCTCGCCGCGAGGGGCGAGCTCCTCGGGAGCCTGGATCCCCCTGAGCCGGGATTCCTCGGGCGCGAGGCCGAGCGCTGCCTCCAGTGCGGCTCGGCCTGCCTGCGCTGCGTCGAGGTCTGCCCCAACCGCGCCAATACGGCGATTCCCGTCGAGGGCGGAAGCTTCGCCCAGGGCCTGCAAATCCTCCACCTCGACTCGCTGTGCAACGAGTGCGGCAACTGCTCGCGCTTCTGCCCCTTCGAGGGCGATCCCTGCAAGGACAAGGCTACCCTCTTCGCCGACCGCGGGGCCTTGGAGAAATCGCATAACGTCGGCTTCGCCTTCTCCCCGGCCGGCCCGGGCGGCGAGCCGGCCGCGATCCGCTACCGCGAGGCCGCCGGAGGCCCGATCCTGGAGGCCGAGCTCGGCCCGCCCGGCGCCGGGGCCGCCCTCCTCGAGCTGGCGAGGATCGTCCGCGACGATCACCCTTATCTGCTTGGAGGCACGCGATGACCGTCTTCGAGAACGTCCGCGTTATTTCCTTCGAGCCCCCCGCCGTCTCGGAGCCCATGGACGTCGCTACCGCAGGCCCGCGCACCGCTCCCGGCTCAGGGAGCATCGTCGAGACCGGCAAGGGCCTCGCGGCGAAGTACCCGCAGGCAAAGCGCTTCTCGGGCGGCTACCTGAGCCCGGGCCTCGTCTGCGCCCACACGCACCTTTACTCGGTCCTCGCGCGGGGACTCATGGTCCCGATAGCGCCCTCGAAGGACTTCGCCCAGCAGCTGCGCAACCTCTGGTGGAGGCTGGACCGCTCGATAGACCTCGAGATACTGGAGGCGAGCGCCCTGGCAGAACGCACGCCCGTCGGCGGCCTGTGGGCGGCCGTCTGGCAGCATAAGTGGATCATCACCTCCGCCTTCGGCGTCGGCTTCGCCCTGGTGCTGATCTTCTGGTTCTCCGTCGCCTGGTGGA
>CAYPHO010000174.1:4861-5842 GCA_964410245.1 uncultured Treponemataceae bacterium
ACCTCGAGATACTCGAGGCGAGCGCCCTCGCCGGCTGCGCCGAGGCCGCGCTCTGCGGCGTTACCTCGGTCGTCGACCACCACGCCGGCCCCGAGGCCATCGACGGCAGCCTCTCGGTCGTCCGCTGCGCCTTCGAGGAGGTCGGCCTGCGCGGCCTCCTGTGCTACGAGACCACGGACCGCAACGGCACCGAGGGCGCGGCCGCGGGCGTCCGCGAGAACCTCCGCTTCGCCAGCGAGATCGACGCCGAGCGGGCCGAGGGGAAGCGGCCGATCGTCGACGGGGCTATCGGCGCCCACGCGCCCTTCACGATCGGCGACGAGACGCTTAGCGCGTTAGGCGATGCCGTTCGTTCCTCGTCCCGGGGCCTGCACGTCCACGCGGCCGAGGACAGGTACGACGCGACCGATTCCCGCCACCGCTTCGGCAAGGATATCGCCGAGCGCCTGGACGCGGCGCGATGCCTGGACGCGAAGGCCGTCGTCGCTCACGGGCTGTGGCTCACCGAGTCGGAGGCGGACGTCCTCAACGCCCGCGGCTGCTTCCTCGCGCACAACGCGCGCAGCAACATGAACAACGCCGTCGGCTACAACGCCCTCCTGACGCGCTACGAGAACGTCGTCCTGGGCACCGACGGAATGAGCCCGGACATGCTGGAGGAATTCCGCTTCGCCGCCTTCCGCCACCGCGAGGAGCGCGGGAGGTGGTGGCCGGGGGACTTCCTCCGCTGCCTCGACCGCGGCAACAGGATACTGGAGCGCTACATGGGCGTCGCCCTGGGCCGCGTCGTCGCCGGGGCGCGCGCCGACCTCGTGCACTGGGACTACGACCCCCCGATGCCCCTCGTCGGCGGCAACAGCGCGACCCTCTACCCCGACTACGCCGAGTCGCTGCAGGCGATGACGGATGCGGTGGGCACCGCCCGCAAGTACGTGCACGCGGAGTTCTACATCCTCGCCTACGACGATACAAGCGCCGGGT
>CAYPHO010000174.1:5852-7216 GCA_964410245.1 uncultured Treponemataceae bacterium
GACCTCGTGCACTGGGACTACAACCCCCCGACGCCCCTCGTCGGCGGCAACATAGCGGGGCACATCGCCTTCGGCCTCTCCTCGAGATCGGTCAGGTCGGTGATGGTAGAAGGCAAGCTCGTCATCGAGGACCGCGTGCCCGCCTTCGACGCGGACGCGATAGCGCGGAAGGCGCGCGAGCAGGCGAAGCGCCTGTGGTCGCGCATGGAAGAGAGATAAGGGGAGTCGACATGGACATCAAGGCCGAGGCGGCGAAGTATCGGGACTATACCGCTCAGAACCTATCGAAGCTCATCCGCGTGCCCGGCTTCAGCCGGGGCGAGCGCGAGCGAGTGAAGCTCCTGAAGCGGCTGTGCCGCGAGGCCGGCATGGAGGACCTCAGGATCGACGGCCTGGGCAGCCTCCTGGGGCGCGTCGGGCGCCGCCCGGGCGAGGGCGTCAAGAAGCTCGTCTTCGACGCGCACATCGACACGGTCG
The DNA here is from genome assembly GCA_964410245.1 of uncultured Treponemataceae bacterium. Taxonomy (GTDB): domain Bacteria; phylum Spirochaetota; class Spirochaetia; order Treponematales; family Rectinemataceae; genus CAZXXZ01. Next base: position 6,330 of record CAYPHO010000174.1, read on the forward strand.
GCGTCGGCGACCCGGCGCAGTGGGCCACGCCGCCCCACTCGGGCATAGTCGAGGGGGGCCTCGTGCGCGGCCGCGGCGCCTCCGACCAGCTGGGCGGCGCCGCCTCAATGATCACGGCCGCCCGCATCCTGAAGGACGCCGCCTACGCGGGCGGCTATTCGGTCTGGTTCGCCTTCACCGTCATCGAGGAGGACTGCGACGGCCTGTGCTGGAAGCACCTCATCGAAGAGGAGAAGTTCAAGCTCGACTTCGCCGTCTCCACCGAGCCGACGAGCTGCCGCCTATACCGCGGCCACCGCGGGCGCATGGAGATCCGGATCGACATCAAGGGCGTCTCCTGCCACGGCTCCGCTCCCGAGCGCGGCGAGAGCGCCGCCTACAAGGCCGCCCGCGCCGCCCTCGCGCTTGAGTCGCTCAACGCGCTCCTCAAGCCCGACGATGACGGATTCCTGGGTAAAGGCACTATAACAGTATCGCAGATCGACGTGCGGGGGCCCTCGCAGTGCGCCGTCCCCGACCAGGCCATGCTCTACTGCGACCGCCGCCTAACCTGGGGCGAGGACGACAAGCTCGCCATCGCCCAGGTCGAGGAGGCGCTGCGCGCCGCGGGCGTCGACAAGTTCGAGGTGAGCATGCCCGAGTTCGCGCGGAACGCGTATACCGGCAAGCTCTACAAGCAGGAGCTCTATTTCCCAACCTGGAAGATCCCGGCCGACCATCCCCTTGTCCTCGCGGGCGTCGACGCCTACTCGGGCCTCTACGCGGATGCGCCCGTCGTGGACAAGTGGACCTTCTCGACCAACTGCGTCGCGATCTGCGGCCGCCACAAGATCCCCTGCATCGGCTTCGGCCCCGGCGACGAGGCCCAGGCCCACGCGCCCAACGAG
>CAYPHO010000175.1:0-7155 GCA_964410245.1 uncultured Treponemataceae bacterium
TGACGGCGTTTATCGAAGAGCCGTTGCCGATGTGGGCGATGATGAGGTTGGTCTCGAAGGGATCCTTGCCCAGGAGGACCGCGGCGCGCTTCGCCGTGTAGAGGAAGCTCGTGCCGTGGAATCCGTACCTGCGGACCGCGTACTTCTCGTACCACTCGTAGGGCGTCGCGTAGAGGTAGCTCGAGGGAGGCATGGTCTGGTGCCAGGCCGTATCCATGACCGCGGCGTGGGGCACGTTCGGAAGCACGGCCTGGGCGGCCTCGATGCCCATGATGTTCGCCGGATTGTGGAGCGGGCCGAGGTCCTGGACCTCGCGGAAGCCCTGGATCACCTCGGGAGTGACGAGCACTGACTTGGTGAACTTGCTGCCGCCGTGCAGCACGCGGTGCCCCACCGCCTTGATCACGCTCATGTCCTCGATGACGCCGACCTCGGGATCGATCAGGGTCCTTATGATCAGCTCTACGGCGACCTTGTGGTCGGGGCACTCGTGGCGGGCCTCGTAGTCGCTCTTGCCCTTGGCCTTGTGAGTGATCGACGAGCCGCCGATCGTGACGCGCTCGACGATGCCCGTGGCTAGAGTGTCCTTAGTATTCCAGTCGTATACCTGGTACTTGACCGAAGAGGATCCGCAGTTGAGCGTGAGAATGACCATCAATGTCCCCCGTGCGATACTGGTTTACCGTTACTGTAGCATCGCGCGGGTCCCGGTACAACGGGGAAGGCCCGGCGGGGCGGATGCCCGCCGGGCTTGGAGCGACTACTGAGTCACGATGATTGACGAAAAGACGTAATCTGCATCTGTGTCAGCCTCGAGCGAGGACGCATCCTTCGCCATGGCGACGAGGGCGACGATCCTTCCGTTTATTTTTACTAACTTAACTCGCGCCCATGCCGACTCGCCCTTGCCCATCGCGGCCTGTCCCGAGTACTCCTGCGACACGAGGCCGTCCTCGTCGACGACGCTGCCCTTCGCCTTGACCTCGAGGGCCAGGGAGGACTCGTCCTTGAGGCTCTTGACCAGGGCGGAAAGGGCGCTCGCGAAGGCTGCCTGGTCGGCGGGGGCCTTCCCGCCCGCGGGATAAACGTAGGGAGTCAGGACGAGGACGAAGGTCGAGCCGAAGGAGGAGAAGACTCCGGCCCTGGACTTATAGGCCGAGTCGCGGAGCTCCCAATACCTGGGATACTCGAAGCCGAGCCCGGAGTCGTGCTCGTAGCGCGCGTACTCCTCGTTGTCCTCAGTATCCGCGTAGTCGCCGTAGTCCTCGTCGCCAATCCAGTCGTTCCAGTCCTCGTTGTCCTCGGCGGTCCACCAATCGTCGCCGTAGTACTCTTCCTCCCCGGGCGCGACCGCGCTCAGCTCCCAGTCCTCGCCGAAGCTGTTGCCTTCGAAGGCGCAGCCGAGGGTCCTGGGCAGGGCGGAGCTGCCGGAGAAGTACTCGAAGTCGTTGTCGTTGAACTCGCAGTTCGAGAAGGATACGGCGCCCTCGCCTCCCTCGGAATCGTAGATCTCGACGAAGGTGCCGCCGGAATTACCCTTGAAGCTCGTGGAGTCGACGCTCGCGGGCCCGCAATCCTCGAAATAGAAGAGGGGGTAGCCCTCGCAGCCCGAGAAGGAGGAGCCGGAGACCTCGATGCCCGAGGAGTAGCAGGCCGACAGGGCGCCCTGGAAGGAGTCGGATACGGAGGTCCTCTTGATCTCGACGCCGGAGCATTCCCATAGGTCTATGACCAGCGTCGCGCCTCCCGAGAACGAGCAGCGGTCGATGACGAGGCCGTCCACCGACTCGGCGTAGAGGCTGCCCGCGCCCGCGTCGTCCCCGGCGAGCCGAGTCCGCGCGAAGGCGAGATTGTCGAGGGTGATCCGGCTCGACTCGTAGATGGCCATGATGCCGGAGAAGGCCGAGTCGGAGACGATCCGCGCGCCGTCCGCCCCGCGTATCGTCAGGTTCTTGAGCCCGGAGAGCTCGAGCTCCTTGCCGCCGTCGCCGTCGGACCACGACACGTAGTCGCTCGTGACCGAATACGCTGACGAGAGCCTGTAGTCTCCCTTGCGGAGGACGATGGTCCTGTCGGGGCCGATCGCCTTCAGGAATTGAGCGGGATCGGCGACATTGTAGGTCTTCTGGGACTGCGCCGCGGCCGCGGCCGAGATCAGGGCTAGGGAGAATGCGATTGCGAGGGCCTTCGCCGGCCCGCGGTGACGAATCATTTTTTTCCTCCTCGAGGCTTTCGCGGCCGCGGACGCGGGCGCGCGGGAATAAGTGTAGTGCGTATCCGGCATGAATCCAAGATACGCGAGGCGGCCCAGGCGGGCCGCTAGAGCTCGCCGACCGGCTCGGCCTCTTCCACGTCCTCGAGGAAGTCCTCGGCTCCCGAGGCGGCGGCGAGGCCTCCTGCCGGGTCGGGGGCGGCCGCGGCGGGCTCGGCGGGCTCGGCCGCCGGCCGGCCGGCGGCGCCGCGCGCGGCCTCGCGCTCGGCCAGGGCCAGGTTGCGGGCGATGCGCGGGTCCTTGGGATCGACGCGGGCCGCCTCGCGGAAGCGCCGCGCGGCCTCGGCCTTCCTGCCCATCTTCCAATAGAGCGTCCCTAAGTTGCTCAGGGCCGTCGGATCCTCGGGCTCGATGGAAAGGAGCCGCTCGTAGACGCGGGCCGCCTCGGCGATCTTGCCCGTCGAGGCCAGGTAGGCGCCCTTCCGCGAGAGGCTCGGGTAATCGTCCTCCGTCCGGGACGCGAAGGAGGGCTCCGATCCCGGCGGGCGCGCGAAGGAGCGGAACTCGCAGACCATGAGCACGGTGTCGTCGCCGGGCGGCGCGCCGACGGAGAAGGTCTTCAGCTCATCCGCGAGCGAGGCGGCGAGCTCGGCCGCCGGCAGCCTCGCGCCCGCGGCGACGGAGGCGGCCAGGCGCTCGCGAGAGAACTCCTCGCCCCGGAAATTCCGGGCCGAGGTGACGCCGTCGGTGAAGAGCACGATCCTGTCGCCCTCCTCGAGCCTGACGGCGCGCGCGGCGTAGGCTTGGCCGGCGCCGATGCCCAGGGGCGCTCCCTCGGCGTCCAGATCCTCGGTCTCCGAGAGCCTTCGGCGCATAAGGAGGACCGGCGGATGGCCGGCGTTGGCGTAGGACAGGCTCCCGTTCTCGAGATCGAGCACGGCGTAGAAGGCGGTGACGAAGCAGTCGGTATCCCCGAGGACCTGCATGAGCTCGTCGTTGACGGCGGCCATGACCTCGGCCGCGTCCGCGTGCCAGGAGGCCTTGGAACGGAAGGCGTTCTTGACCATGGCGGAGATGAGGGCCGCCGGCACGCCCCGCCCCGATACGTCGGCGATGAGGAAGGCGTAGCCGTTCTTGCCCGCCCTGGCGACGTCGTAGATATCGCCGCCGGTATTGTCGGCCGGCAGGTAGGCCGCCCCGAAGGCCAGCTCGGGCCGGGCGGGCAGCTCGTCGAGCCGGGGAACGATATGCCTTTGCATCTTCAGTGCGATCTTCGCCTCGCGCAGCAGGGCCGCGTCAGGGGACAGGAACTCGCCGTCGATCCCCCGGAGCCCCGACGGCTCGGGATCGCGAAGGGATGAATCGGCCTCAGCCGAGCCGGCAGCGGCTGCAGGCCCGGGCGCGGAGCCCGGGTTCAGCTCGAGATCGGGAGAAATGAGTTCCGGGTCCTCGGCGGGCGGCTCGGACTCGCGCGGCGCGCGCGGCGCGGGCCGCCCCGAGGGCGCGGCGGCGAGGGCGATCGCGGCGGCGGTAATCAGGCAGGCGACGGCCGCCGACGCGGCGGCGAGGGCCTCTCTCCCTATCCCCTCGCCCATTCCCAGCGCGGGCGCGAGGAAATAGAGGACGGCGGCGAAGGCGGCAGCGCCGACGGCGAAAGATGCCGCCGAGGCCAGGACGATCGTCGACCTCTGCCCGAGACGAGTCCTTTCCTTCTGTAAGCGCTGCTTCATTGCCGGCTCCGCGGGATCGCTATCCGTGCCATTGTACGCCAGGCCCGTCCCTATTCCAAGCCCGATCGGCCGCTCTTACGCGAGGCTCACATCAGGCTCACGGGATCGACGTCGGGCTCGAGATAGACCGAGGAAGGGGGCCGGTATTCCTCGAGGACCGAGGAGACCGCCCGGCGCAGGGCCCCGAGCTCGGGGGCGCGGAGTATCAGCTGCCAGCGGTACGAGCCCGCGATCATCCCCAGGGGGCACTCGGCCGGGCCCAGGAGCTCGGCCTCGGCGCCCATCCGCGGTCCCAGGAGGAGGGCGAAGTCCCCCGCCGCCGAGGCGGCCCTCCCCTTGGTCTTCGACCGGAAGACGATCCTGACCAGGCGCGAGTAGGGCGGGAAGCCGAGCTCGCGCCGCGTCGCCAGCTCGCCCGCGTAGAAGCCGGGAAGGTCGAGGGCGGCGGCCCGCTCGATGACCTCGCTCCCGGGCCGATAGGTCTGCACGATGACGCGGCCGTCGGGCGAGAAGCGGCCCGCCCTCCCGGCCACCTGGACGATGAGCGAGAAGGCGCGCTCGGCCGCGCGGAAGTCCGGCAGGTTGAGGCTCGTGTCCGCGAGCACGACGCCGACGACCTTTACCCGGGGGAAGTTGAGGCCCTTCGCGACCATCTGCGTGCCCAGGAGGATGTCGGCCTTCCCCTCGCGGAAGTCCTCGATGGCCGACTCGAGCTCGCCAGAGCGGGAGGTCGAGTCGGCGTCGAGCCGCTTGATCCTCATGTCCGGGAAGAGCCTGGCGGCCTCCTCCTCGATGCGCTCGGTCCCGAAGCCCGCCCATCCCACGTCGAGGGACCCGCACTCGGGGCAGGCCGGGGGAGGCGCGACCCGGTAGCCGCAGTAGTGGCAGACGAGGGCGTTCCGGTCCTTGTGGTAGGTCAGGGCCACCGAGCAGTTGCGGCATCGGATCTCGTGGCCGCAGGTCGAGCAGCGGAAGAAGTACGAGAAGCCGCGGCGGTTGAGGAAGAGGATGGACTGCCTGCCCTCGGCGTAGGCGGCGCGCACCGCGTCGGCCAGGCGGCCGGATATCGGGCCGGCCTCGCGGCGCATGTCCACGACCTCGACAGTCGGGGGCGCCCCGCCGGCGAGGCGCTCGGAGAGGGGCAGCCGCTCTATCGCCCCCTCCTCCATGAGGCGCCAGGCCTCGGCCGAGGGAGTCGCGCTGCCCATGACGACGCGGGCGCCCTCGGCGGCGCCGCGGCGCAGGGCGACCTGGCGGGCGTGGTAGCGCGGGGCGGAGCCCGACTTGTAGCTCGGCTCGTGCTCCTCGTCCACGACGACGAGGCCCAGGTCCCGCACCGGCGCGAAGGCGGCGCTGCGCGCGCCGACGGCGATGCGGGCCTCGCCCCGGAGGAGGCGCCGCCACTCGGCCAGGCGGCGGGAGGCGGGGAGCCGCGAGTGCAGGACGGCGCAGGACGGGCCGAAGCGGCGCCGCGCCGCCTCGGCGACCTGGGCCGTCAGCGCGATCTCCGGCACCAGGTAGATGACGCCCCGGCCCTCGGCCAATGTCGCCTCGGCGGCCTGGAGGAAGACCTCGGTCTTGCCGGTCCCGGTCAGGCCGTAGAGGTAGCGCAGCCCCGCCTTGTCGCGCGTTATGCGCTCGAGAGCGGCGGCCTGCTCGGCGGACAGGGCCAGGGCGGACTCGCCGATCTCCGGCTCGGGCGCGTCGAGGGCCGCCCCGGCGCCCGGCTCCCTGCGGCCCGAGGGCAGCATGGCCGCGAGGGCCTCCCCCGGGGCGCAGAAGTACATGCCGGCGACCCAGCGGGCCAGCTCGAGGACTCGCGCGTCGAAGAGGGGCTCGTCATCGATCCGGCGCGTTATGCGCTTTATCTGCCCCTCGGGAAGGGAGCAGCCGTCCGACTCGCCGACGACGAATCCCGTCGCCTCGCGCCTGCCCAGGGGAGCGGCCACCCTCTGCCCGAAGGAGGCCGGCCTCGCGGCGTCGTTGCGGTAGCTTAGGGCCCCCATGCCGGGAACGTCGAAGAGGACCTCGAGGAATTCAGCCACGGGAAGCGCCTTCCGCCGGTTTCCGGCCGGGCCCTCGGGTCAAGGCCGCGCGTCCGTTCCCGCGCCCAGGAAGTCGCGGAGCCTCTTCAGGTCCTCCCAGGCGGGGCGCTTCAGCGACTCGTCGCGCAGGAGGGCGCTGGGATGGTAGGTCGCGATGAGGCTCCGCCCCTCGAAGTCGCGGAAGGAGCCGCGCAGCGCGCCGATGCCCTCGGCCGTTCCCAGCAGGGACTGGGCGGCGACGCGGCCCAGGCAGAGTATCGCCTTCGGATCCAAGGCCTCGATCTGCCTGCGCAGGAAGGGCGAGCAGGCCGCGCGCTCGGCGGGCTCGGGATCGCGGTTCCGGGGGGGCCTGCACTTCACGACGTTGGCGATGTAGCAGTTCGACTCGCGGCTTAGGCCGATGGAGGCCAGCATCCTGTCCAGGAGCCGGCCCGCCGGCCCGACGAAGGGCCGGCCGCTCTCGTCCTCCTCGGCTCCCGGGCCCTCGCCCACGACCAGGACGAGGGGAGCGGGAACGCCCTCGCCGGGGACGGCGTTCTTCCGCGCCCGGGCCAGGGGGCAGGCCGAGCAGGCGCGGACCTCGGCGGCGATCGCCTCGAGGGCGCCGCCCGCCCGGCCGCGCCCGGCGGCGGACTCGGCGGCGCGCGCCGAGGCGGCGGCCGCCGCCTCGAAGTCGGGCTGGGGACGCTCGCGGCGGGCTCCGCCGCCGATCCAATCCTCGATGTCGGACAAGGCGCGCCACAGCCCGCCCCGCTCTTCGGCGTTCACGGCTGCTCCGATTACTGCTGGGCCCTGACCTCGACGCGAGGCGGCACTTCCTGGCCCAGGACGCTGAGCGACAGGAAGCTGCCGGCGGGCAGGACGTAGGGAGCGGTGAAGGAGCCGCCCGGATGATCGATGGTCAGGATGGGGGTCCGGTCCCCGGAGGGGCCGATGGCCTCGAGCGAGGCCTTCAGCGGATAGGGGTATTCGGGGAGGTCGCGGGAATAGATCCCGGCGATCATGCCCGAGGCCTGGGCGGGCTTGGTCAGCGCGATCGATACGCGGGAGCCCGAGGCGATCATCGATCCGGCGGCCGGCGCCTGGGAGGCTACGGAGCCCTGCCGCTCTCCCTTCGCGGCCTCGCGCAGGGAGAACGAGGCGAAGGGAGAGCGGCAGGGCTCCGTAG
>CAYPHO010000176.1:0-4891 GCA_964410245.1 uncultured Treponemataceae bacterium
GGCTCGGACACGAGGGTCGAGGCGTAGCCCAGGGCCTTCCCGATGTCGGTTCCGCCGCCGAGCTGCACGGACATGAGGAGCTCGACCGGATCGCTCGAGACCTCGCTGAGGTCGACGACCGAGGTGTCGAAGGCGACGAGCCTGGCGCGCACCGAGGGCAGGGAGTTGAGGATTCCCGCCGCCGCCGCCGCGTAGATCACCGAGGGGGCCATCGAGCCGCTCTGGTCCACGAGGAGTATGACGTCCCAAGGGAAGGATCGCCTAACGCGCGAGCTGAAGCGCGGCCGGTCGATGCCAAGCCGCCTCGACTCGGGATCCCAGCGCGACAGGTTCGCCCTGAGTGTGCGCCGCCAGTCGAAGTCGCTGGAGCGGGCGATCGGGCTTTGCCGAGACCGGTCGCGCCTGCCCGTCGCCGCGGCGACGAAGCGGACGCGGATCCTCTTCATGATGTCCTCGACCACGCGGCCGATCATCTCCCTGAGCGCCTCCAGGAGCTCGGGATTGCGATTGACGCGCAGGGCCAGGAGGGCGCGCAGGAGCTCCTTGCTGGGCTCGAGCGCGCGTACGGCCGCCGGATCGTTCAGGATCTCGCCGAGGCCGTACTTCTCGACCGCGTGCCGCTGGAGGCGCTCGCAGGCGGCCTTGCCGAATAGATCCCGCGCCTTGCCGAGCCACTGGACCCCGGTCAGGGCCGAGGGATCGAGGGAGCCGGCCCTGGTCGAGCCTCCGCGCCCGGCGTAATAGCCCCGCGCCGCGTAGCCGCGGTCGTATAGGTAGGACAGGGCCTCGTCCATGCCTAGCTCGCGCTTCGACAGCTCGTCCCGGCTCAGGTCGCGGTCGGCGTACTTGCCCAGCACGAGCCGCCACCTCCTCAGTGCCCGGGCCCTCGCCTCGTCGCGGAGCCTCGCCTCCTCGCGCTCGATCGCGGAGCTCCTCATCGCCCGCCCCCTTCCGCGAAGAGGGACTCGATGCCCTCCCTTCGCAGGGATTCGCCGAGGATGCGGTCGACCGCGAGGCAGAGGCGGAGCTCCTCCTCGGATATCGCGGGGGCGGAGCGCGCCTCCTCCTCCTCGCTTCCGCCGTTGAGTATGCGCGCCCTCCTCGCAGTCTCCAGCGTTTGCGCGGGGGCGAGGCCGCAGAAGGCGCGCCGGAGGTCGGGCAGCCTCGACTCGAACTCCTCGTCCTCCCAGCCGAGGATGAGCGCGTTGAGCGATTCCACGACGACGGGAAGGCGGGCGGGCAGTTCCGGCGCGGCCGCGGCGAGGCCGACGAGGAATCGCAAGGAGTCCGAGGCCTCGGCGCCGACCCCGAAGCGCAGGGCCAGGGCGCGGCCCAGCTCCCCCTCGCCGATCGATCCGTCGAGGAAGGAGAGCGCCGCCGCGGCCCCGGCGAGGGCGGGAAGGCCGTCCCGAGAGGCCAGCTCGCCCAGGAGTCCCCGCCAGGCCTCTCCCTCGCGGGCCGACGACCCGCCCTCGACCAGGATCGAAGCGGTCTCGCGAAGGGCGAGCAGAGCACCGATCGCCTCGTCCTCGGCGTCCTCGTCGAGGCCGGAAAGCTCGACCGCGAGCTCGATGGAGCGGGCGAATCCGACGGAGGCGAGGCGCGAGGCCGCGTCGCCGGCCGACTCGACGACGGCCTCCCGCGAGCGCCACAGGAGGGCCGCCCTCCAGGCCGCGCCCGATACCGAGGCGAATGCCGGATCCTCGGCGATGACCGCGGCGGCGCGGGCGGCGGCGCCGCCGAGCTCCTCGTCCATCCCCAGCAAGGAGGCCTTCAGGAAGAGGCCGAACCAGGCTTCCGAGGATCGAGCGAGAGCGGACTCGCGCAAGGCCTCCGACTCCGCCGCGAAGGCCTGCGAGACGGCCTCGGCGAGCGTCGAGCATCGCGTCGCCAGCTCGAGGAGGCGTCCCTCGACGAAGGGCCCCCAGGTATAGGACCATTCCTCCCATCGCAGGTCGAGGCCGGTTCCGGAGGAGAAGTCGGGGCCGCCCTTCCATTCGCAGAATCCCGTGCCGAGGTAGGCCATCCTGCGGAAGAAGACGCTCCTCTCGCGGTGCCGCGGAGATCTGCGGATATCCAGCTTGGCCGATTTGCGCGCGCTGGTATCCAGGGAAACCCGCGCGGCCCTCGCCCGGGCCCTCGCGTCCTCGAGGATGGGCGGCGATCCAGCGGAGGGCGGGACATCGCCCAGCCGCTCTCCGGCGAGGCTCGCGTCGAGGGCCCGGCCGAATGCGGGACCGGCTTCGTCCAGCGATTCCTTGAGGAAGCAGGACCTCGCCGCGTCCTTAAGCTCCTCGCGGCCGGGCCCCGGCAATCCGCGCAGGGACGCGAGCCGAGAAGCCTGGGCCGCCGCCGCGATGAGGTCGGCCGTCGATACGGCGAAGAGCCCGGCGCGGGAGGCGAGGCGTTCGGCGAAATCCTCGAGGGCATCGAGGACGGCCGCGAGATGCCGTTCCTCGCCCTCGTCGCGGCGTTCCCAGAGCCTCTGGTAATAGCCGGGCGCGCTCATGCCCGCGCCGTAGCCGCTCAACGCGTCGAGCTGGGCGAAGCCGTATCGCAAGAGCCAGAGCTCGGCGCGGGGCTTGGCCGCCGCCGCGTTCTTTGCCGCCGCGCCCTTGGCCGCCGCACCCTTTACCGGGGCCTCCGCTATCGCGCCCCCGCGATCCAGGAGCTCGAGTATCCCGGGCGCGTGGAAGCCGCCCACCACGGCGACTACCTCGCCCTTCGCCGCTTCAAGCTCGCGCTCGATCGCCTCGGCCATACATCGCTCGCGCGAGGCGCTGCCCTCGGCCTCGAGCTCGCGATCGCCGTACTCGAGGCGGACGATGCCGCAATAGGCGGCGAGCTCGCCGAAGAGGCTTCTCCAGTCCGACAGCCGCTCTTTCCCGCGCAGCTCGAATAGGCGGTCCCAGGCTTCGTTCCAGTCGCGGCAGCCCAGCCGCGCGGCGAGGGCCGCGCTGTAGGCCGCGTGGGCCATCCAGCTTTCCTCGAGGAGGCTTCGAGCTGCGGGGCCGACGCCCTCTCCTTCGCCCTCGGTCCCCTCCGCGCCGCGTCGCCCGTCGCGTCTTCCGGCGAAGGACTCGTCGATGAAGGCGACGCGGATCCCGCGCGAGGCGCCGTAGCGCATGGCGACCCACTCGGGGCTGTAATCGCAAAAGGGATAGAAGGCCGAGCGAGGCTCGCCGTCCGAGTCCGCGACCTTGCAGAAGGCCGCGATCGGCGGCCGGCAGCGCCCGTCCGACAGAAGGGGAAGGAGCGCGTTCAGCTCGACCGGCCCCTCGATCAGGATGGACTCGGGCTTCTTCTCCTCCAAGAGGGCGAGCAGGGCGAGTGAGCAGGCCGGGCTGTGATGCCTGACGGGCGCGAGGCTCAGGCGGCCCCGCCCCAGGGCCGAGGCCGCGGCCGCGGCGGCCGACGGCGCGGACGGCGCGCCGATTGCTTCGCTCATCGTTCCCATTAGGCCTTGATGTCGCGCGAGGCCTCGTAGAGGGCCTTCCATCGCGCGTCGCGGCGGCCCCGCTCCTTGACGACCGAGTCGAGGTAGCTCCTGACCCGCCTCGCGTCGTCGGCGCTGTCCTTCAGCACCACTCCGGACATCTGCCGCATGATCTGGGCGGGCCCAAGCTTGCCCGAGCCCAGGTAGCGCGCGTCGAGGGCGGCCGCGAGCGCGACGTTGACGGCCTCGGCGGTGGACATGGCCGCTTCGGGGGCCTTGATCGCCGTGCCCTCGGCGCTCTTGCCGGAGCGAAGCTCCTGGAAGACCGTCACCAGCATCTCGACGAGCTCCCGCTCGACCTTGACCGACGCGGCCTCGGGACCCAGCTCCTGCGAGAGGCGCGACATCACCAGCTCGGTCTCGAGCTCGCGGTCCGATATTGGCCGCACGGTCTCGAAGTTGAAGCGGCGCTTCAGGGCCGAGGATATCTCGTGGACGCCGCGGTCGCGTAGATTCGCGGTCGCGATGACGTTGAAGCCCCTGCGGGCGTGCAGTCGAGAGGAGGAACCGAATTCCGGGACCATGAGCTGCTTCTCGGACATGATCGAGATGAGAGTGTCCTGGATCTCCTGGGCGCAGCGGGTCAGCTCCTCGAAGCGCGCGATCTTGCCCTCTTCCATCGCCGCGTAGATCGGCGAGGCTACGATCGACCTTTCGCTCGGCCCTTCGGCCAGGAGCAGGGCGTAGTTCCATGAATACTTCACCTGGTCCTCGGTGGTCCCCGCCGATCCCTGGACCGTCAGTCCCGAGTCGCCCGAGATCGCCGCGGCGAGGAGCTCGGAGAGGTAGGACTTCGCGGTGCCCGGCTCGCCCACCAGCATGAGGCCCTGGTTGCCCATGAGGGTCACGATGGAGCGCTCGACCAGCTGGTCGTCGCCGTAGAACTTCCTTCGAACGCCGAGCTTCTCGTCGCCGACGATGAACTTCCGCACGGCGCGGGGGCTTAAGCGCCAGCCCTCGGGCCTGGGGCTCGTATCCTCGTCCGCGAGCGCTTCGAGCTCGCGCGCGTACTCGTCCTCCGCCGTCAGCCTCGCCGCGCGCCCGGCGGCCGCGCCGGCCGCGGCGGCCCGCCCCTCGCCGTCGACGGCCGCGTCCTCGGCGGCCCCCTCGGCCTTCCTCTCCTTGCGCTCGCTCACAGCTCAGCCTTCCTTTCCCAGTCCGGATCGAAGCCCGCGCAGGATTCCGCGGCCTTGAGGTAATCCGCGTAGGCTTCGCCCAGGAGGACGGTCGGCACCTCGGCTATGGGAATTCGCGCCTGCCGCCTCTTCGCGCTGCGGACGAAATACAGGCCCTTTAGCGCGGCCGCGATATTCTCCTCGGGCAGGAAGCTGCCCGTGAACTCGACGACGGCCTTGATCCCCGCGCCGGTGAAATCCTTCCAGTATTCCGTGAAGA
>CAYPHO010000176.1:4901-5530 GCA_964410245.1 uncultured Treponemataceae bacterium
CCTGGGATCTCTGGTAGCCCAGCTTCGTCAGGGTTCCCCTCAGGCCGAAGCTGTCGCCCAGCCAGCCCAAGCGGTCCAGTATCTCGTCCCTGCCTTGCCCCGCCGCCTGGGGAACGCACGTTACGCGAAACTGGTCGAATAGGCCCTGGATCCGGTAATCGGCGAAATGCCGCTTCCATGCCTCGACCTCCTCCGTCTTGAGGAGGCTGCCGTGCGCCAGCGAGATCGGATCGCCGTCGCCCAGCTTCACCTCGGCGTCCCCCGATCCGACGAGGGCCCTGTCCTCGGTCGGCCTGAAGAGCTTTCCTCCCGAGGACCACAGGAGCCTTTGGACGAGGAAGCCCATCAAGGGATGCTCGAGGAGGAGCTCCTTCCACTCGGCGAAGGGCCAGGAGCGCTGGAGGCACATCGCCTCGTACAGGCGCGCGGCTTGGAGCTCGGCCACCTGCTTCGCCGTCTTCTTCAGCGTCGACAAGGCCTCCTTCGATTCCTTTGCCAGCGCCGCGTCGTCCGCCGGTGTCGGGTCGGGCAGGGATTTTATCGCCTCGCCCTTCTCGTTGCGGATGCCGACCTTAAGGTCGGCTCCCAGCCTGACTTCGAACGAGCGCCGGCCGTAGTCGAGCCTAAGG
>CAYPHO010000176.1:5540-6371 GCA_964410245.1 uncultured Treponemataceae bacterium
GCCGCGTCGCCGCCGTCGTCCTCGAGGCCGCCGGTCGGTATGGTGCGGTCGGCCATCTCGTCGGCCGTCCAGCCCTTCCGCTCCGCGACCGCCTCGACCAGCTCGCGCGCGCGATCGCGCACCGAGGCCGTCCTGTAGCGCCGCGCCACGGAGAGCACGAGCTGGATCGCCGCCGGGTCGTCCGAGGAGGCAAGGCACTCGACGAGGGCGCCGACCTGATGGTGCCTCTTGTAGTGATCCTTCATGTAGGCGCGGACCAGTGCCGCCGCCTTCGTCCCCTCGGCTCCCGACGCGATCGCCAGGACGCCCTTCTCGCCGATGGCCGTGCCGAGGTAGGTCGCGAGCTTCTCTCGCTTTAGCTCCTCGAATACCATGTCGAGATCGTACTTCGCGTACGCGGCTCCCCATTCCCGCTTGGCGTAGTTCCTATACAAGGCGAGCCGGGAATCGGCGTTCGCCTTCGCGTAGGCCGCCGCCTCCTCCATCGAGGGACATCTCGTGTCGTAGGCGATGAAGGAACTGAGGACGAATAGTCCCAGCTCCCGCCTCCCGCGCTCCTCGAGGAGGCCGAGGTAGCGGCGGAAGAGCTCGTTGCCTCCCGCTTCCTTGAGCTTGGCGGCGAGGACGATCCACCAGGAGAGTATCGATGCCGGCACGGGGCCGCCGCCGGCCCAGGAGACGGCCGGCATGGCGGCGAAGGGGAACCACTCGAGGCTCTTGGGCGCGCCGCCTTTAAGGCCCTTCTCGGCCTCGGCTAGGAGGATATCGGGAGCGAGGTATTCCGAGGCCTCGCCGCCCAGCCTCTCGAGCGAGGACAGCAGGGCGGCCCTA
>CAYPHO010000176.1:6381-7140 GCA_964410245.1 uncultured Treponemataceae bacterium
TCTTCTCGCTCTTGAGCTTCCCGCGCATCGCGGGAATCGCGGAGGCGTCGCCCATCGCGCCCAGCCACCGGGCCGCGTTCGCCCGGCTTTCCTGCTTCGCAGAGTCCAAGGCGGCGACTACCCTCCCCGTGATGCCCGGAAGCCTCGCGAGGAGGGCTTGGGCTCCCGCCCGGTCCCTTTTAGCGTCGCCTAACGCGATCTCGAGGAGGCGCGGCGCGAAGCGGGCCGGGACGGAGGGGAAGGTTTCCAGCACGCTCAGGGCCCTGGCGACCGAGACCCTCTCGATCCTCGCGGGAATCATGCCCAGGGCCATCTCGAGGTATTCGGGCCGCTCGGCGAAGAAGGGCCATACCAGCTCGGGATCGAGCTCGTCCTGCGGGCCCGAATGCCCGCCCCACGATTCCTGGAGGCAGTCGGCGGCCACGGCCCTCTCGCCCGCCGAAGGATCGGAATGCGCGGCCGCGATCGAGCGAAGGTCGAGACGGACCTCAGGGTGGGATTCCCTCCACGCGACGAAGTAGGAGTTCATCCAAGAGAAGCCCAAGACCGAATTGACGACGCTCAGCCTGAGCGCCTGGCGCAGGCCGAAGTCCGGCCGCCTCAGGATGCTCGAGGCCGCGATTCTGCTCAACTGATGATCGGGCGGCGATCCGCCTTGGCCGTTCAGGTAGCGCAGGAGGGCGCGCAGATCGCCCTCTCCCAGCCTCGATATTTCGGTATAGCTTCGTTGGGCCCATTTCCAATCCCTACCGCTAGCCT
>CAYPHO010000177.1:0-7124 GCA_964410245.1 uncultured Treponemataceae bacterium
TCAGTACCGTTCGGAGCGCCCGATAAACCTACTCCATTCCATCCAAGCGTGTCAATATCACGCGCGGGATTGAAGGACCGCCGCGCAGGCTTCCGCGAATCCCTCCCCGTACTCACGCTCTGCCACGAAGGCAGGGGGATTCCGCAGGAGCCCCTCGAAGCGCCGGATATTCGCGACGGCGCAGCTAAGGGAGAAGCGCTCGAACATGGGCTCGTCGTTGGGCGAATCCCCGACGAAGAATACGGCCTCGCTCTCGCTCTTCCATCCCAGCGCCTCGGACAGGAAGAGCTCCGACATGGAAAGCTTGTCGTAGTCGCCGAACCAGGCGTTGACGTGGATAGAGCTGATCTTCGCCCGCGCGCCGCCCTCCTCGCATATTTCCTTTACTCGCCGAGCGGTATCCAATGGCAGCTCGGGCGGCTCCTCCGCGAAGTCCAGGGCGAGGTCGAAGAGGCGGTAGTCTTGGTCCTTGGCGATCCTGAGCCCGGGGACCGCGGCGAGCGCCGCTTCGCCCAGGCGCGAAAGGCGCTCGCGCGAGGCATCCGGACTGGGGGCGGCCGGATGAAAAAGCCGCTCGAGGCGCCCCCCTCGCATGAAGAAGGCGAAGGCGCCGTTCTCGCCCACGACCCCGGCAACGGGCCACTGCCTGGCGATGAGGTCGCACCAGCCGGCGGGCCGGCCGGTCACGGGAACCGCGGCGAGGCCCGCCCGCCTTAGCGCCCAGAGCGTCGAATAGGAAATCTCGGGCAGGAGCCCGTCCCGGGTAATTGTGTCGTCGATGTCGAAGAGGACGAATCGGACTCGGGCGGCGGCCTCCGCAGGCAGGAGGCGCAGAGGCCGCGAAGCGGTCATTTCGCGGCCGTCAGCTTGCGGAACTGCGCGAAGTAGTCCGCGAAGGAGAGGACCGAGAGGAGCACGGCGACGCAGTAGAGCGCGTATACGGCGATCCCGGCGTACGATTGAGCCTCGGGGAGGAGGTCGAGCCGCCTCATCGTGTCGAGGATGAGGGAGGCCGAGCCCGCTACCATATAGAAGACCGCTTTGAGCTTGCCGCCCGCCCGCGCTCCCATTATGACGCTCTTGCCCGCGAGGATCATGCGAAGGAAGAGCTGGCTGAACTCCCGGTACAGGATGACGAGGAGGGCCCAGACGGGCATGATTCCCGAGAAGGCGAAGCAGACGAAGTAGGTCAGCCGAGCGAAGACGTCGGCGAATGGATCGAATATCTTCCCGTAGTCGCTTACCGTCCCGTGCCGGCGGGCGGCCTGTCCGTCGAGGAGGTCGCTGACTTCGATAGCGATGAAGAGGACCCAGAGCGCGATGACAGCGAAGACCTGGCCGACTGCAGCTCCCCAAGAATAGATTATGAAGAACAGGGGAGCGAGGACGAGCCGCATGGCCGTCAATTTGTCGGCGAGTGTCATGGCTGCAGTATGAGGATTTGACACCGCAGGTGTCAAGTTGTATTATTCGGCGCGCGGAGGGACGGCTATCGACAAGCTCGGGAAAAGCATTATCGGCGCGGTCGTCGCCTACTGCTTCGTGCAGCTGGGCATCTTCACCGCGTTCGCGCTGCTCGCGGAGCCCTCCGCCGCCGATCTGACCGGCGGGTTCTTCGCGCGATACGGGCTCGCCTACGGCATCGTCGCGCTAGCCTACTACGGATGCCTGGTCTTCCTCCTCTTCCTGTTCAAGAGCTCGTTCATAAAGATCCCGTCGGGAGAGCGGCTGGAGCGCGTCAACCTGGCGAACGCGATTACCATGTTCCGGCTCACGAGCATGCCGACGATCCTCTTCCTGGTGCTCGCGGCGAAGGATTACCGGATCCGCGTGCCCCTGCTCTGCCTGGTCGTCCTGGTCTTCGCCACCGATTTCGTCGACGGCTACATCTCGCGCAAGGCGGGCGAGGTGACCAAGGTCGGCAAGATGATGGACAGCGCGAGCGATTACTCGCTCTTGATTGTCCTGACGGTCGTCTTTTATTACTTTGAGCTGGTACCGCGCTGGTTCTTCGCGATCGTATCGGCCCGCCTCGGCCTGCAGATCGCGCTCGTCTTCCTGCTGATCTTCATCAACAGGAAGGTCGAGCCGAGGACGACCTTCCTGGGGAAGGCGGCCGTGGCGTCCATCATGGTCCTGTACGCCGTCGAGGTGCTCCGGCTGATATTCGGCCTCGGGCGCTTGCCGATCTTCGCGGCCCTCGAATGGATCGTCGCCGCGATCGTCGCGGTCAGCATGATAGACAAGATAGTCGCCTTCGCGCGCGAGCTTCCGAAGCGCTAGCGCGCAGGCGCGCGGAAAACGAACGGGAGAATCAGAATGGCGATGATCAAGAGCGCCCTCGAGCTCGCCCTCGAGCGGACCAAGGATATCAAGATCGACGAGGCCGCGATCGAGGCGGCGGAGCTCAAGACCGAGGGGAAGAAGGCCGCGGGCCGCTACCTCGAGGAGCCCTCAGCGCTAAGCCTCGGGGACGAGCTCGCGAAGCTGCCGAAGGACAAGCGGGGAAGCGCGAGGGAGGGCATGTTCGAGGTGCTGGCGGCGCAGCTGCAGTTGCCCTCGACCGAGACCGCGCTCGAGAGGCTCGAGATCCTGGCGGCGGGATTCTCGTCGATCGCCGGCTCGCAGGGCGCCGGGCTCCTTGGCGGCGTCGGGGCCGCGGCCGCGGACAAGCGCGTGCAGGCGCTGTTCCAGCAGCTGGGCGGCTTCTTCAAGCAATACCTCGAGGACATGAAGAACGTCGAGCAGGCGATCCGCAAGCAGTGGGCGCCGAGGATCCGCGAGAAGGAGCGGCAGATGGCCGCCCGCATGGGACAGGACGTGCGCATCGACCCGATGTCCGATCCCGAGTTCGCGGCCTTCTATAAGCAGAACGTCAGCGCGGCGCGCGAGCAGTACCAGCAGGCCCTCGACAAGGCGAAGGAAGACCTGGCGGCGATGATGGGCTTAGGGCCCCGGCGCGCGTAGCGCGCGACGCGGGCCGCGCCGGCGCGGCTCAAGGCCTCCTGGCGATCGACGCGAGCAACAGGGCGGCGTCCGAGGCGCGGACCCCGCTGACGCGCGAGGCCTGGCCCAGCGTCTCGGGCCGAGCCGCCTCGAGCTTTAAAGCGGCTTCCCTAGACAGGCCGACCACGGCGGCGTAATCGAAATCCCCCGGTATCCTCATGAGCTCGGCCTTGCCCATCCTCCCGGCGAGCCGCGATTCCTTCTCGACATAGCCCGAGTAGCGGGCGTCGAGCTCGGCGGACTCGATCCAATCCGCCGGGAAGCGGCCCACCAGATCGGGCATGACCAAGCCGAGCTCGCCGCGGAAGGCGGGATCGCGCAATGCCTCCGCGATCGAGGCGCCGACGTGGGGACGGAGGGCGGGGGCCGATGCGGCGTCGCCTTCCGATACGCGGCGGGAACGCAGGAGCTCGGCGACCTCGGCTACCCCGGCCCGACGCCGCTCGAAGCGCTCGATCCTCTCGCTCGAGGCGAGCCCGACCCCGGAGGCGAGCGGGGTCAGGCGGAGGTCGGCCGTGTCCTGCCTGAGCGACAGCCTGGACTCGGCGCGGCTGGTGAACATGCGGTAAGGCTCCTCGGCGCCGCGGGTGACGAGGTCGTCGACGAGGACGCCCACGTAGCCCTCCGAACGGCCTATGACGAGGGCCGGTTCGCCCGAGAGCGATCGCGCGGCGTTTATGCCGGCCACGATGCCCTGGGCGGCGGCTTCCTCGTAGCCCGAGCTCCCGTTCGCCTGCCCCGCGACGAAGAGGCCCGCGATCCGCCGCGACTCGAGCGATGACTTCAGCATCAGGGGATCGAGGCAGTCGTACTCCACCGCGTAGGCGGGCCTGACGATGGCGGCGCGCCGCAGGCCGGGCACGCTGCGGATAAAGGCCTCCTGCACGTCCACGGGCAGGGAGGTCGAGAGCCCGTTCAGGTACATCTCGTCGGTGTACGCGCCCTCGGGCTCGACGAATACCTGATGCCGGTCCCGGTCCGGGAAGCGCACGACCTTGTCCTCTATCGAGGGACAGTAGCGGGGCCCTCGGCCCTTGATGGCGCCGCCGTACAGCGGCGAGCGCCCGAGGCCCGCGCGGATGATCCCGTGGGTCAGCTCGCTCGTATACGTGATCCAGCAGGGCATCGAGGGGCGATCGATCCGATCCGACATGAATGAGAAGGGCCGGGCCTCCTCGCCCTCCTGCATCTCCATCTCGCCGTAGTCGAGGGTCGAGGCCTTGACCCTGGCGGGGGTCCCGGTCTTGAGCCTGCGGACCGGGTAGCCCATGCGGCGCAGCGAGTCCCCGAGGCCGACGGCCGCGCGCTCTCCCAGCCGGCCTCCCGAGCCGCTCCACGAACCGATGAAGAGCTTGCCCTCGAGGAAGGTTCCCGAGGCCAGCACGAGGGCGCGGCATCCGATCTTCTCGCCGCGCTCGGTGACGACGCCCTCGGCGCGCGAGCCCGAGGCGTCGAGGACGAGGTCGGCGACCGTGTCCATGTACAGGTCGAGGCCGGGCTGCGATTCGAGGGCGCGACGCGCGAGGGCCGAGTACAGGGCCTTGTCCGCCTGGGCCCGCGGCGCCTGGACGGCGGGGCCCCGCGAGCGGCCGAGCGTCCGGTACTGGATCATGCTGGCGTCGATGAGGAGGCCCATCTGGCCGCCCAGGGCGTCGACCTCGCGCACGAGATTGCCCTTGGAGAGGCCGCCGATCGAGGGATTGCAGGACATGCGGCAGACCGCCTCGATATCCTGGGTTATCACGAGGGTACGGCGTCCCAGGCGCGCCAGGGCGAGCGCCGCCTCGAGCCCCGCGTGCCCCGCCCCGACCACTATCGCTTCGTAGTCCATACGACCCCTTGATCGCGCGCGATCCGCTACTTGCCCAAGCAGAATTTGGAGAAGATCGAGTCGAGGATGTCCTCGGAGGCGACCTCCCCGGTGATTTCGCCCAACGCGTCCGCGGCCTCCCGGAGCCGGACCGACAGGGCGTCGAGGTAGTCGCCGCGGCGAAGCCCGGACTCGGCGGCGGACAGGGCAGCTGCCGCGCGGTCGAGGAGCGACTTCTGGCGCTCGCTGGCGACCGAGGGCTCGCGGCGCGCGGCCCGGGCTGGCGCCGCGGCCGCCGCCCCGCCATCGACGGCGCCGCCGGCGCCGTCGGCCGCGGCCGCGCGGCCGAAGCCCGGCGCGACCGCGTCGCGGATCGCGGAGGCGAGCTCGGCCACGCCCCGGCCCTCGAGGGCGCTGACCGCGACGAACCCGGCCGGCGCGGGCCGGCAGCGCGGGTCGTCGACCTTGTTCCAGGCGCGGATCGCGTCGGGACGCGAGAGGAGGAAGGACTCGTCGTCAGGGCCGAGGCCCGCTATCCCGTCGACGACGTAGACGACCGCGGCGGCGGCAGCGGCCTTCCTGCGGCTGCGGGCGACGCCCTCGGCCTCGACCTCGTGATCCGCCTCCCGAAGCCCCGCGGTGTCGACGAGCCTGACGGGAAGGCCCCCGAGCTCGATGCCGGCCTCGATCCAGTCGCGGGTCGTGCCGCTCTCGGCCGATACGATCGAGCGCTCCTCTCGGAGGAGGAGGTTGAAGAGGCTCGACTTGCCGGCGTTGGGCCTGCCGGCGACGACGACGAGGGCCCCGGACTCGTAGAGCCGCCCCACGGAATAGCTCGCGGCCAGGGACTCGACCGCGGCGCGGAGCTCGGCGAGGACGGCGGGATCGACGCGGCCCTCGGGAGCGCCCTCCTCCTCGTCGAAGTCGAGCCGGGCCTCGGCCTCCGCCAGGAGCCCGACGAGGCCGGCGCGGAGGGCGGCGACGCGGCGCGAGAGAGCGCCGCCCAGGCGGCGGAGCGCCTCTGCCCGGCCGCCGTCGGAAGAGGCGGCCACGAGCTCCTGGACCGCCTCGGCCCTGACCAGGTCGGTCTTCCCCCGCAGGAAGGCGCGGAAGCTGAATTCGCCGGGCAGCGCGGGAGAGAAGCCCGCCGCCTCGAGGGCGCCGAGGGCGCGGCGGACGACCGCGGGAGAGCCGTGGCAATAGAACTCGACGCCGTCCTCGCCGACGGGGCCGCCCGGGGCGCGGAAGACGGCCGCTAGGACCTCGTCGATCGCCTCGCCGGTCCCCGGATCGACGAGCCCGCCGCGCACGAGGGTCTTGGCGGGGGCGCTTTCCAAGGCCTCGGGTTTTGAGAAGCAGGACGCGGCGAGGCCGATGGCGCCGGGCCCGAAGGCGCGGAGGACGGCGAGCGCCGATTCGCCGTCCGGGGTGGCGGGGGCGGCGATGGGGACATCGGAGTCGAAGTAGCTGCGCGGCATAGGACCGGGACACGATATCGCCCGAGGCGCGTGAGGCGCAAGGAGAGAGCGGCTTCTATTGACATGTCCCGCCGGCGCCGCTGACAATGGAAGCTCGGGGAGGCGCGCGCGCTTCCCTCCTAAATAAGGAGGAACGATGAGACGCTCCAGGATACTCGCGGCGGCCCTCGCGGCGGCCCTCGCGGCCTCTCCGCTGGCGGCCCAGGCCCCGACGGTCAGCGAGAAGCAGGACGTGGCCGTCTTCGCGCTCGGCTACTACGGCTGGGCGATTCCCTTGGAGGCCCTGGGAAGCATCGACCGGGAGATACAGAAGGTCTTCGTCGACCTGGGCCGCTTCAACATCCTCGGCTATACGGAGCGCTTCTCCTCGGGGAGCCTCCAGGACTTCATAAGCGAGCTTAAAAGGGCCAAGGAAGCGAACTTCGTCATGCCCGAGAAGTTCCAGTTCGGCGAGGCCCTCTTCACGGATGCCGAGTTCAACAGGCTGCTCGGCGCCTTCATCGTGGCCGTCCCCGTCGTCACCGAGTTCAACTCGGCCTACGACCGAAAAAGCACCAAATGGGAAACGGACATCAAGACGAGCGTCACCTTCATCGACGTCTCGTCGGGCATCACCATCGGTATCGCCCAGATCGACACCTACGGCTCGGACGAGACTAATCAGCTCGAATCGATCTCGGATGCGATCGACGGTATCCCGATGCAGCTCCAGTACGAGATCCGGAAAATTCCGGCCTTCCAGATAAGCACGCGCGTGCTGACGGCCTCGGGAAGCGAGATCAAGCTCCAACTCGGCCAGGACATGGGCATCCAGAAGGGAGACGAGTACG
>CAYPHO010000178.1:0-7091 GCA_964410245.1 uncultured Treponemataceae bacterium
GCGCGATTACATGGATCACTAGCGATTACTCGATGAGGGGTGCCATATGCTGATGGAAGAGGTTTTCGAGCGCCTGAAGGACTACCAGGAGATCCTGACCAAGCGCGTCGAGTACGAGCGCGAGGTCCACGAGATCCCGAAGTCCCTCGACGCCCAGGTCGAGCTCCTGTCCCGAGTCAAGAAGTCCTTCGCCGAGAAGGACGAGGCGTTCAAGGAGGCGGAGGCCACCGTCCGCGACCTCCGCCAGCAGCTGGCCGAGGCCGAGACGGCGCGCGAGGCGGCGGAGAAGCAGATGGACGCCATCTCGACGCAGCGCGAGTACGAGGCCCTGAACAAGGAGATCCGCGACGCGACGGACCGCGAGCACAACCTTCGAAAGGACCTCCAGCGAGAGGAGCGCTCCCTCTCCGAGATCGAGGAGGCCCTGCGCCGCGACGAGTCGATGATCCAGCTCCAGGAAGGCGAGATAGCCGAGAAGAGCGCCAAGATCAACGCCGAGCGGGACTCCAAGATCGTCGAGATCGGGAAGCTCAAGGGGGACGAGGAAAAGGCCTCCGAGGGCATCGACAAGGACATCCTCTTCAAGTTCGAGCGCATCATCCGCTCGAAGCAGGGCGTCGGCATCGTCCCGGTCAAGGGCTACGTCTGCACCGGATGCTACATGATCCTGCCGGCGCAGTTCGTTAACGAGGTCCGCTCCGGCAATCGGGTCATCTTCTGCCCCTATTGCTCGCGCGTCCTGTTCTACCAGGAGTCCGAGGAGCAGTCCGAGCAGCTCTTCGCCGACATCGAGTCCGGGTCCCTGTCCGACCTCGAGGATTACTCAGAGGAAGGCGAGGACGAGGGCGAGGACGAGGGCTACGACGACGGCGACAAGGGCTCCTCGATGGACGATTCGGAGGAGTGACGCCAGGCCCTCGAGGCCTTAAGGGGGCCGGGGCGGCCCCGCCGCGAGGCGGGCCGCCCCGGCCTTTTGTATCGCCCGAGGGCGATTGCAACACGGCGCCGGCGCGGGCTATGTTATGGGCACTTTCACGCGAGGCGTGAAAGTGCGAAACGAATTATCGACAAATCAACTCAATGACTTGTTTACGCAGTTTCGCGCATAGCGCGAAACTGCAAAACAATGTATCGACAATCCTTTAGATTGTCGATACTTTGTTGGGGGCGGGCCGCGTCGCCGCCGCCAAGGGGCTTCAGGGCCCCCGGGCGGAGGAAAGTCCGGGCTCGATAGGGCGCAACGCCGGGTAACTCCCGGGCTTCCGGGATGGACGGAGGAAGGGCCGCGAAAGCGGTTCATCCCCCGAATCGGTCCGGAGGACTGACAGCGCAACAGAAAGCAGACTGCCCGTTCGGCCGCCCTTGGGCGGTCGAGTAATGCGGGCCGCGCGAGCGGCCCGCCGGGCGAGGGTGAAACGGCGGGGTAAGAGCCCACCGCGCGTCCGGCGACGGGCGCGGCACGGCAAGCCACGTTGCGAGCAAGGCCGAACAGCGAAGGGCTGCTCGCCCCTCGTCTCGCGCCTCCGGCGCCTCGCGCCGGGGCTCGATTCGGGACTTCGCGGGTTGGCCGCTCAGATCCCTCGGGCGACCGAGGGCCGAGATGGATGGCGACGGCCCCGAAAGGGGCACGGAACCCGGCTTACAGGCCCGCCCCTTTTATTTTTCCTTCTTCCCGCCTCGTCGAATTCCGACTTTTGTTGACGAGTTCTCGCGCTCTATGGTACAAGGAAACGCCCGGCGCTCGACGCGCCGCGCCGTCCGAATGAGAAATTCCCCGAGGACCACCGAAAAACGCACCGGAAGCTATGTCGCACGGCGCCGGCGGAAGCGATGGAGCGCGCTCCTCGCCGTCGCGGCCATCTGCGCCTTGGGAGCCCTCGCGGCGGTCAAGATCGGAGGCTCCGGGAGCGCGGGGAAGGGCGCGGAGGGGAAGCCGGTCGCGAAGCGCGAGATCCTAGCCGACTTCACCGGCGGCAGGTGGGAGGAAACCCGCGCGAAGTCCGCGCGCTCGCTGGCGGCGTACCCACTCGACCCCTTCTACTTGACCTTCAGGGGACTCGGCGCCTTCTACGCCGGCGCCCAGCTTCCCGAGGGCGAGCAGCGGGGGGCCCTAATCGACGAGTCGATCGCCTTCCTGCGCAAGGCGATCGCGTCCGGAGGGAAGATGCCGCTGGCGCAGGCCTGGTACGTGCTCGCGAAGGCCTACTACGAGAAGGGCGATTACTATATCGACGAGTCGGCCCAGTTCATGGAATCGGCCATAGCCTCGGGCTATGTCGCTAAGGACAGCCGGGAATTCCTCGCGCTCGCCTATTCCCGCCTCGGCGACCACGCGGCGGCGGCGCGGAACTTCGAGGCCGCGCTCGCGGGCGACAGGTCCGCGCCCCTCCTCATCGCCGCGGCGAAGGCCTATGTCGACGCCGGGACGCCCGTCAAGGCGGAGGCCCTCCTCCTCGAGGTGATAGCGGCCGGCGGCGACGACGTCGCCGCCGAGAGCGGGCGCTTCCTCCTCGGCGACATCTACCGCGCAAGGTCGGAGCTGGACCGCGCGTACGAGCAGTACTCGCTCGTGCTGGAGAAGAATCCCGAGTCGGCCGAGGCCTATTACCGGATCGGGCTGGTATGGCAGGCCAGGGGCGACGCTATTAAGGCCAGGGCCGCGTGGCGCAAGGCCGTATCGATAGACCCGATGCACGGGGCGTCGAGGCAAAAGCTCTCGGAAAAGCTCTAGCGGCAAGCCGACGGGATCGGCGGTCGCAATGGGCCACGGAGGTTCGTAATGGCTTTGCGGAACATCTTCGATTCCCTTTCCCTCGACATAGGGATCGACCTGGGAACCTGCAACACCCTCATCTACGTCAGGGGCAAGGGAATCGTGGTCAACGAGCCCTCGGTCGTCGCCGTGGAGCGGGGCACGAACAAGGTCGTAGCAGTCGGATCCGAGGCCAAGCGCATGCTCTGGAAGACGCCGGGCGACATCATCGCCAAGCGGCCCCTGCGCGACGGCGTCATCGCCGACCCGGACATGACCGAGAAGATGATCAAGTACTTCATCCAGAAGGTGATCTCCACCCGGTTCTTCGTGAAGCCGCGCATGGTCATCGGCGTTCCCTCCTGCATCACGAAGGTTGAGGAGAACGCGGTCGTCGACTCGGCCTACAAGGCGGGCGCCCGCTTCGTGAAGGTCATACCCGAGTCCCTGGCGGCGGCCATCGGCGCGGACATCCCGATATCCGAGCCCGCGGGCCACATGATCTGCGACATCGGCGGCGGGACCTCTGAGATCTCGGTCATCTCGCTGAAGGGCATGGTGGTCACCAACGCGATCCGCGTCGGCGGCGACGAGTTCGACGAGGCGATCATCAAGCACATCCGCAACGTGCACAACCTGATCATCGGCGAGCAGACCTCGGAGCGGCTGAAGATCGAGATAGGTAACGCGAGCCCCGATAAGGTCATCGAGAAGATCGAGATCAAGGGCACCGACGCCATCACGGGCCTTCCAAGGAGGCTCGAGATCGATTCTGTCGAGGTCCGCGAGGCCCTGCAGGAGCCGATCACCCAGATCGTCGAGGAGATCAAGAAGACCCTCGGACAGACGCCGCCCGAGCTCGCGGCCGACATAGTGGAGCGCGGGATCGTCATGGCGGGCGGCGGCTCGCTCCTCAAGGGGCTGCCTAGGCTCGTTGCCAAGGAGACCGGGGTTCCCGTCATACTGGCCGAGCGGCCGCTCGAGTGCGTCGCCCTCGGCGCGGGCAAGTACTTCGAGACGATGCGCAGCCAGGACGGCTCGCAGAGCGTCTACGACAGCCTGAACATATAGGGCCGTGCGAGAGCAGGGAAGGCCAGAGCGCCGCGGCCGCCGAGCGGTGCCGCCGGTCCTCTTGGCGGCGAGCCTCGTGTGCCTCGTCGTATCGACGCGCAGCCTCCAGGGAGTACCGGCGGCGGTCGGCCTGACCGTGCTCGGCTTCTTCCAGCGGGGATTCGCCGCCGTAGGGAGCTTCGTCACCGATACGATCGCGTCCATCGACGAGCTCAGGCGCCTGCGCGAGAACTATCGCGAGCTGGCCGCCAAGATGGATCGCTATACGAACATGGAGCGCGGGATGGCCGATCTCCGCGAGGAGAACGAGCGGCTCCGGGAGCAGCTCGGGCTCGCGGCGGAGATCGGCTACCAGCGGATCGCGGCGAGGATCGTCGCGAAGGACCCGGGCAACCTGTACTCGACGATCGTCATCGACAAGGGCATAGGCGACGGCGTCCGGAAGAACATGCCCGTGATCGCCTTCCAGGACGGGATCGAGGGCCTCGTGGGCAAGATCGTCGAGGTGGGGCAGGGCGTCAGCATGATCCTGCCGCTCTACGATTCCGGATCGTACGCGGCGGCCCGATTGGCCGGCGGATCGAGATTCGAGGGCCTGGTCGGCGGGCAGGGCTCGGTCGACGATCCGCTGGTCATGAAATTCGTCAAGAAGCGGGCGAAGGACGAGGTCCTCTTCGGGGACCTCGTGGTCACGACCGGCTACGAGTCGATCTATCCGCCCGAGGTGGCGATCGGCAGGGTACGGGAAGTGATCGATCCCGATTTCCAGACATCGATAGACCTCGAGCTCGAGCCGGTATTGGACTTCTCGCGCATCGAGTACGTCTTCGTGATCAAGCCCGACGAGATCGCGCCGGCTCGATCGGCGACTGAGTGAGGCCGGAATGATCCGAAGCATCATCGTCTCGACGCTGATCATCGTCGCCTGCGATTTCGCGCAATCGACCTGGTTCGGCGCGATAGCCGTCATGGGAGTCATCCCCGATCTCGCCCTCCTGGTACTGATATGGGTGTCCTACCAGAACGGCTCCGTCGCCGGATCCTCTTCCGGATTCCTCTCCGGGCTGGCGCAGGATTTCATCTCCGCCTCGCCGATAGGCTTCAGCGCCTTCATCAGGACCGCCGTCGCCTCGGCGGCCGGCCTCCTGCACGGCTCGTTCTATATCGACAGGCTCCTCCTGCCCGTCGCGCTGGGCGCGGTGGGGACGGTCGCGAAGGCCCTCGTCGCGGGATTGCTCTTCCTCGTCTTCGGATCGAAGCTGCATACCTACGACGTCTTCGATTCGAAGCTCTGGATCGAGACGGCGTATAACGCCCTCGCGGCGCCGATAGCCTTCCTCCTCCTGACTCCGCTCAAGCGCCTCCTGAAGGCGGAGCGCGGGCGAGAATGACCGGCTCCTCCATTCCCGAGCGGCTCGAGGACTCGGGCGGCACCCCCGCCTCGAGGGCCAAGACGCTGTCGGCGCTGAGCCTCGCCCTCTTCGCCGCCTACTCGGGATACCTCCTGTACCTCCAGGCCGTGCGGGGGAACGAGTATCGAAGCCGCGCTACGAACATCGCCCGCCAGAGCGCGGTGATCTCCGCGCAGCGCGGCGAGATCTACGAGCGCAGCTATGCGTCCCCGCTGGCGATGAATACCGATTCCTTCGCCATCGACCTCGTCCCCGCCGAGCTGCCGGCCGATCGGCGCGAGGCGGTCTTCGCAGGCCTGGCGAAGCGGCTCGACATGACGATCGACGATGTCCGGAAGAAGATCCCGCCCTCGACCTACCACCTCTACCAAGCCATCGAGATCCGCAGCGGCGTCCCCTACGAGACCGTCAGCGCGCTCGCCGAGCGAATCGAGGATTATCCCGGGCTGACGTGGCACGCGAAGCCCGTGCGCACCTACGTCGAGGCCGGCTCCCTCTCGCACGTCCTCGGCTATGTCGGGGATATCACGAAGGACGAGCTGAAGGTGCTCTACAATCAGGGCTACAAGTCGGGAGACCTCATCGGCAAGGCGGGGATCGAGCGGCAATACGACAATATGCTGCGGGGCAGGGACGGAGTCCAGTACCGGACGGTCGACGTGAAGGGGAAGCAGGTAGCGTCCGGGCTGGCCGACGTCGACCCGCCGTTGATGGGCTCGAATATCGTCCTGACGATCGACCTGGATATCCAGCGCCTGGCCGAGAAGGCGCTCGGCCAGCGGATGGGCTCCGCCGTGGTGCTGAAGCCGGCGACCGGCGAGATACTCGCCCTCGTCTCCTATCCCTGGTACGACTCGAACCTATTCTCGGGCCCCCAGTTCGGCAACGCCTACGCGCGTACCCTGGCGGACGAGAAGTCCCCGCTCATCAATCGCGCCATCCAGTCGAGCTACCCCCCCGCCTCCACCTTCAAGTCGATCGTTACGGCGGGAATACTGGAGGAGCAGGCCTTCCCGCCGGATAAGACCGTACTATGCACGGGCAAGATAGAGTACGGCGATCGCGTCTCTCATTGCCATATCCTGACCGGCCACGGCAACCTGAACCTGCCCCAGGCGCTCGCGGAATCCTGCGATATCTACTACTGGACCGTGGGGCGGGATAACCTGGGCATCGAGCGCATCGTCGCCTACGCCAAGGACTTCGGCTACGGCAAGGCTACGGGCATCGACCTTCCGAGCGAGGCCGAGGGCTTCGTGCCGACCCCGCAATGGAAGGAGCGCAAGTACCACGAGAAGTGGATGGGCGGCGATACCATGAACATGGCGGTAGGGCAGGGCGACCTCCTCGTGACCCCGCTGCAGATGGCCAATGCCTTCGCGATGGTCGTCAACGACGGAGTCGCGTACAGGCCGCACATCCTGAAGGAGATCCGGGATCCCGCTACCGGGGCGATGACCCGCAGCGTCGCGCGGGAGGAGATCCTGAGGTCTCGCACTTCCAAGGAGACCTTCGCGACGGTACGCGAGTACTTGCGGGGAGTCATCACCGACGGTACGGCGAAATTCCCCATCAGCACCAAGGCGGTGGCGGTCGCTGGGAAGACGGGCACCGCGGAAGTGGGCCTGAAGGATCGCTGGCATTCCTGGTTCGCGGCCTACGGGCCTTACGGCGCGGCCCCCGAGGACGCGGTGGTCGTCGTCGTGATGGTCGAGGCCTCGAATCCCTGGGAATGGTGGGCTCCCTACGCATCCAACGTCATATTCCAAGGGATATTCGCCGGGCAGGACTACGACGAGGCGATCGACGCGCTGGGATTCCGCTACCTCGTCTCGAAGCCGCAAGGACGGATGGAA
>CAYPHO010000179.1:0-7047 GCA_964410245.1 uncultured Treponemataceae bacterium
AAGGTGCTTGGCCGGCTTGGAGGTGATCTTGTCCGGGATCCCGCCCAGGCCCTCGGCGATGAGCTGGCGAAGGGACCAGCCCGCGCAGTAGCCCGAGAACATCGACAGGTCGTGGATATGGAAATCGGCCTCGCGGTGGGCCTCGGCGATCTCCTCGGTATAGATGTTGCGGAGCCAGTAATTGGCGGTGATGGTGCCCGAGTTGTGGAGGATGAGGCCGCCCAGGGAGTAGTTGACGTTCGCGTTCTCCTTGACGCGCCAGTCGGCCTGCGAGAGGTAGCCGTCCATCGTCGTGTTGATGTCGAGCATGAGCTTGGCCGCGTCGCGCATGGCCTCGTGCTTGGCGCGGTAGAGGATATAGGCCTTGGCGACGCTCGCCTCGCCCGCCTCGATGAGCGCGGTCTCGACGAGGTCCTGTATCTCCTCGATGGCGGGGATCGAGTTGGGATGCCGGCCGGCCATGAGCTCGCGGATCTTCCGCTCGACCAGGTCGACGATCCCGGCCACCTTCGCCTGCTCGGGCTGGGCCGCGACCGCCGCGTAGGCCTTAGCGACGGCCGCCTCTATCTTGGAGCGGTCGTAGCGCTGGACCTCGCCCGAGCGCTTGGCGACGTGGCGGGCCGGCTTCGACTCGCCCTCGCCGAGAAAGGCCTTCCACTCGGGGAAGAAATCCTGGGCCGCCATCAGCGAGCCTCCCCGCGAGCCGTCCCGCTTTCGTCGCCGCGCGCCATTCCGCTCATCTCCCCGCCTCCCTCTCCCGCGCGCTCGATCTCGCGAAGGAACTCGTCCATGGTCTCGAATTTCTTATATACGGAAGCGAACCTTACGTACGCGACCTTGTCCAGGGAATAGAGGCGCTCGAGGACCATGTCGCCGAGCTCGTGGCTGAGCAGCTCGTTCGAGGCCTTGCCCTTGAGCGCGGCCTCGTCCTCGATCTCGTTGATGAGATTCTCGATGGTGAGCTGGGAGACCGGACGCTTCTCGAGGGCCCGGGAGATGCCGCGCTCGAGCTTAGCCCGCTCGAAGGGCTGGCGCCTTCCGTCGCGCTTGACGACCATGAGGGGCTTTTCCTCGATGCGCTCGTAGCTGGTAAAGCGAAGGCCGCAGGACGTGCATTCCCTGCGCCTTCGTATGCTTTCCCCGTTGGCCAGGGTCCTGCTATCGATAACTTTATCGTCTAGGCTTCCGCAATGGGGACACCGCATCTTAACCCTTTGCTAATAATATCTTAGGACTCGCAGATAATCCCGATCGATCCACAATAGATTGGGGGACCAAAGCTAACCGGATACAGGATATAGTGGCACTACGGGCAGGTGTCAAGAAGAGAATCGAAAAAAAGCTCACAACGAGAAATAAAGACGAAAAATCGCAGAGCCGAGATCGAAACGGCATGGATACGCGCGCATTTGCCCCGAGGCGGCCAGGACAGTACACTGTACGAAGGTCCGCAATGAGACAGCGGGCGCCGAGCATGATTATGGAGGTAAACGCATATGACATTTTCTGAAAAAATGCGCGACATGCTGACCAAGGGCATGGCCGCCTCGCAGGAAGTGCTCTCGAAGGCGGCTTCCCAGGCGAAGACCTGGGGCGAGATGGGCGCGCTGAAGGTCGAGATCGTGCAGCTCCGATCGCAGGCCGAGAAGCTGACGGCCCATCTCGGGGCGGAAACCTACGCAGCGCTGGTCGAGCGCAAGGACCCCAGCGTGACCGTAGACGATCCCGCGATCCGCGACATCATCGAGCGGATCACCGACCTCGATAAGCTCGTCGCCGCGAAGGAAGCGGAATTCCGCAAGCTCGGCGGCAAGGACTCGGACCTGGAAGGCGAGGGACATGGCGCTTAAGCGGAAAGCGGCGAGGGATAAGGCCGAGCCCGCGACCGGCGCCGCCGAAGTAGCGGCCCAACCGGCGCCGCCCCCGGAAAAGCGCGCCAGGCAGCGCCTGCGCTGCTCGAACTGCGGCTTCGTCCAGTCGGGCGCGAAGGAGGGCAAGGCCTGCCCCGCCTGCGGCGCCGAAGCCTTGCAGTCCTACGAGGACAGGCTCGACCCGAAGCGAGCCCGCATACTCGGCCTGAGGCTCCATCCCGCCTCCTCGCACGCGGGCCCCGCCTTCGCGGCGACCCTCCTGGGACTCGCGGCGGCCATGGCGGCGGCCGGGACGGACCCGATCCGCGCCGTATTCCTGGACACGGCTCGCGTCCTCTCGGTCCTGCTTCCCGTCTCGATCGCCATCGCGGCCCTGACCGGGCTCGTGGACGCGAAGGTCCGGCTGAAGACCAGGACGACGCGCATCCTGGTACGAAAGATCGTCGCGAGCGCCCTCTTCTTCGCCCTATCCTTCGCCGCGGCCGCCCTGGCCCTCTTCACCGGCCTGGGCGACGCGACGCTGATCCCCTATTCCATCCTGATGGCACTATGCTCCGGCGCGGCGATCTACC
Source organism: uncultured Treponemataceae bacterium (assembly GCA_964410245.1). GTDB lineage: Bacteria > Spirochaetota > Spirochaetia > Treponematales > Rectinemataceae > CAZXXZ01. Next base: position 2,444 of record CAYPHO010000179.1, read on the forward strand.
TGGGCCGCAAGGGCTCGGCCTTGCGGGAAGCGGCGGTCAAGGACTAGGCCGGCCGCGGCCGGCCGCGCCGCTCCCGGGCGACTCGCGCTCAGCCCGGGCCGATCCGCTTCCGCATCCGCGAAACGTACATCGGCCCGGCGCCCCCGCAGAGGTCGGGAGCGATGAAGACCCCGAAGCGCGTCCGCTCCGCCCCGCCGCGGCCGTCGTAGCCGGGCGTATCGAAGGCCAGCTCCTCCCCGTAGCGGGAGGCCGCGCGGGCGACGACCTCGTCGTTCTCCTCGGGCGATAGCGCGCAGGTCGAGTAGACCAGGCAGCCGCCATCCTTCAGCATGATCAGGGCCGAGGAGAGGAGGGCCCACTGCCTGCGCGCCTGCGCGGCGACGCGGGACGGGGTCCAGGCCGCGAGGGCGGCGGGGTCGGCCATCACGTGGCGCTCGCTGGAGCAGGGCGCGTCGAGGAGTATCGCGTCGAAGCGGCCGGGCATCGAGCGGCAGAGCGATGCCGCGTCCCTGCCCCAGACCTCGACGCGCCCCCTCGCCTCGGTACCGAGGTGCCGGTCCAGGACGTCGCGCAGGCGGCGGCGCCTGTCCGCCGACAATTCGTTCGCGACGAGGCGCGCGCCGGGAGGCATGGCCGAGGCGATGACGAGGCTTTTACCGCCGGGAGCGGCGCAGGAGTCGAAGACGAGTCCCTCGGTCGGAAGATCGAGCGACCTGGCAGCGAAGATCGAGGCGGAATCCAGGTAGTAGGGATCGCTCCCGCCCGCATCGAAGCCGACGCGATCGGCCTCCGCGCGAAGGGCGGCGGCCAGGGCGGGCCACCTCCCGCCGAAGAGGGCGGCGTAGCGCGCCTCGAAGGCATCCGCGCCGGAGGGTTTGGGAACGCGCTTCATCGGGCCGAGTCTACATCATCCGCGCCCGCGTCGGGAATTGACCTAAGGGCGCGCTCCGGCGATACTTTGGCTCGATGAAGAAAGCCGTCATCTTCGACCTCGACGGAACCTTAGCGGACACTATCGAAGATCTCGCCGGATCGGTGAACCGGAGCCTGCGCCGGCGCGGCTTTCCCGAGCACGACTTCGCCGAGTACAAGCTCATGGTCGGCGAGGGCTTCCGCCTCCTCGTGGAGCGGGCCCTGCCCGAGGGCGCGAGGGACGGAAGGTTCGTCGACGAGGCCGCGGCCGAGGCGGCGGCCGACTACGCCGAGCGCTGCCTCGACATGACGCGCCCCTATCCCGGGATAGCCGAGCTACTCGCCGCCCTGGCGGAGCGCGGCGCCGCGACGGCTGTCCTCTCGAACAAGCCCGACGTCCTGACGCGGAAGATCGTCGAGGCCCTCTTCCCAGGCTCGCCCTTCCGGATCGTCCGAGGGGAGACCGAGCTCTTCCCCCGCAAGCCCGATCCGGCCTCGGCCCTCGATATCGCCGCGGGCCTCGGCGCCTCAAGCTCCGAGACGATCTACCTCGGCGACAGCGCGGTCGACATGAGGACGGCGAAGGCGGCGCTCTTCGCGGCCGTCGGCGCGGCCTGGGGCTTCCGCGGCGAGGCCGAGCTCAGGGCCGCCGGCGCCGACGCCGTCATCGCGCATCCCCTCGATCTGCTAGAATACCTGTAGGAGGCATCAATGGACCGCGAATCGATCAAGGGCCGGGCGCTCGATTACATAGCGAAGGAAGCGGACGCGGGCTTCCGCTCGGAGGTCGAGGCCCTGCTGAAGGCCGAGGATTGGAAAGAGCTCGAGGACCGCTTCTACCGCGACCTCGAGTTCGGCACCGGCGGCCTGCGCGGGGTCATCGGCGGCGGCTACAACCGCATGAACAGCCTCGTCGTCGGCCGCGCGACCCAGGGCCTCTGCGACTACCTCAAGAAAGCCTTCCCCGGCAAGGAGCTCTCGGCCTGCGTCGCCTACGACTCGCGGCGCTACTCGGCCGAGTTCGCCGAGATGACGGCCCGCGTCTTCGCGGCCAACGGGATCAAGGCCTACCTCTTCAGCTCGCTGCGCCCCACGCCCGAGCTGTCCTTCGCGATCCGCTTCCTCAAGGCCGATACGGGCATCGTCGTCACGGCCAGCCACAACCCGCCCAAGTACAACGGCTACAAGGCCTACTGGAACGACGGCTCGCAGGTGACGCCCCCGCACGACGAGCTCATCATCCGAGCCGTCGAGGCGGTCGAGGAAGTGAAGATGATGAGCCGCGGCGAGGCCCTGACGGCGGGCCTTCTCGCGATAATCGATTCCGAGGTGGACGAGCCCTACGTCGCGATGGTTAAGTCGAAGCTCCTCCGGCCCGCCCTCATCAAGGAGATGGCGTCGAAGGCGAAGATCGTCTATACGCCCCTTCACGGCACCGGCGCCCTGCACTTCGAGCGCGTCATGAAGGACCTGGGCCTCTCCGTCATCACCGTTCCCGAGCAGCGCGAGCCGGACGGGGCCTTCCCCACGGTCGCCTTCCCCAATCCCGAGGAATCGGCCGCCCTGAAGCTGGCCCTCGAGCTGGGCGCCAAGGAGAAGGCCGACGTCGTCATGGCCACCGACCCCGACGCCGACCGCCTGGGCATCGCCGTGCCCGGCAAGGACGGGAAGTTCGTCCTGGTCACGGGCAACCAGCTGGGCGCCCTGCACGCGGACTACGTGCTCCTGACGCTGAAGGAGCTGGGGCTCATGCCGCCCAGGCCCGCCACGGTCAAGACCATCGTCACCACCGACCTCCAGGCGCGCGTCTCCGAGAAGTACGGCGCGAAGTGCTTCGAGTGCCTGACCGGCTTCAAGTGGATAGCGGACCTCATGCGGCGCTTCGAGCGCGAGGGCCTGGACTACGTCTACGGCACCGAGGAGAGCTACGGCCACCTGGTCGAGGTCGAGGTCCGCGACAAGGACGGCATCTCTGCCGCCGCCCTGACCGCCGAGATGACGCTGTACTGGCGGTCCAGGGGCGAGAGCCTCCTCGACCGCCTCGAGCAACTCTACATGGAGCACGGCTACTACGAGGAGAAGAGCGTCAACAAGTACTTCGAGGGCCCTACCGGCATGGACGTCATGAAGCTCATCATGGAGGGCTACCGCAAGGCCCAGCCCGAGGCCTTGGGCGGCATCAAGGTCGCCCGGATCCGCGACGTGAAAACGGGCCTCGAATGGCAAGCCGGCGCGCCCGCGTCGGCCGTCAAGGTGGACCTGCCCTCGAGCGACGTCATCCAGTGGCTGCTCGAGGACGGCACCAAGGTCACGGTCCGGCCCTCGGGCACCGAGCCGAAGATCAAGTACTACGTCCTCTTGCGGAGCGAGGCCCGGGGCGGGACCGCCGAGGGCCTCGCCGCCGCGCGCGCCGAGGCGGCGGCCAAGGCGGCGGCCATCGTCGCCGACATCCGCGAGGTCATAGGCGAGTGAGCTACCTCGCCCTCGACTTCGAGACGACCGGCCTCTATCCCGATCGGCACCGCGTCATCGAGATCGGCGCCCTGCGCTTCCGCCTCGGGGCAGCCGGCGAGGCGATCGAGGAGGCGCGATTAGCCTGCCTCGTCGATCCCGGCACGGCGATCCCGGAGGACGCGCGGGCGATCCACGGCATCTCCTCGGCGGACCTGGAGGGCGCGCCTTCCTTCGGGGCCGTCGCAGCCTCCCTCCTGGCCCTGGCCGAGGGGGCGGTAATAGTGGCGCACAACGCGTCCTTCGACCTCGGATTCCTCGACGCCGAGCTGGGCCGGCTGAAGATGCCGCGGCCCGAGTCGAGGTCGGTCGACACCGTGTCCCTGGCGCGCCGGGCATTCCCCGGCCGGCGCAGCTACCGCCTAGGCGCGATAGCCGCCGAGCTGGGCATCGACACGGGCTCGGCGCACCGGGCCCTCGACGACGCCCGGACCTGCATGCTCCTCTTCGCCGCGTGCGAGCGCGCCTCGGCCGCGAGGCCGAGCGCGGCGGCCGCGGATGCAAAGCCGTGACGGCGTCACGCCGATAATGTCGTAACGAGGGGCCTGCCCTCCCCCAGCGAGGAGCGGACCTGGGCCATCCACGCGGCGATCGGGATCTTCTGGGGGCATTTCCCCTCGCACTCGCGGCAGCCGACGCAAGAAGCCGCCCGCTCGTCCTTCTGGGCCAGGCCCAGCTTGAGGGCCGTCTCCATCCAGGCGTAGTCGCCGCGGGCCTTCGCGGGCTTCTCGAAGCGGACGCCGTCGTTGTAGACGCCGAAGTTGCGCGGGATGTCCACGCCGGCCGGGCAGGGCATGCAGTAGCGGCAGGCGGTGCAGGGGATGGCGCTGATCCGCCCGTACTGGAGGCGGGCCTCCTCGACGAGGGCGAGCTCCGCGGCCGACAGGAGGCCGACGCGTGAGGCGGAGGCGCTCGCGATGTTCTCCTCGATCTGCTTCATATCGCTCATGCCGGACAGCACGGTGGAGACCTCGGGCCGGGACCAGAGCCACTGGAGGCCCCAATCGGCCGGCGTCCTCTTCCGCTCGGCCCTGTCCCAAATCTTCTGTACCGAGGGAGGCGGATCGACGAGGCTCCCGCCGCGCAGGCCTTCCATGATCACGGCGGCTACGCCCTTCGAGGCGATGTACTCCAGGCACTTCGTCCCCGGCTCGCCGGCCGCGTCCACGTAGTTGTACTGG
>CAYPHO010000180.1:0-4780 GCA_964410245.1 uncultured Treponemataceae bacterium
CGGCAGGGAGCTCGTCGGGATCGAAGGGGAGGTAGTCGCCCACCGCTCAGTCTCCCGCCGCGCCCGCGGCGCCTCCGGCCGCGCTCTTGCCGGTCCCGGCTTCCTCGGTCCCGGTCCCTGCTCCGGCGCCCTCGGATACGCTTCCCGACACCGAGCCCTCGAGCTTTATGTCCTCGGTCTCGATGTCGACGCTGATCTTCGAGGCCTTATAGGAGTCGCCGTTCCTATAGGCCGAGGGCGAACCCGTGAGCTCGAGCGTCTTGTCGGCCCTCCGGTACAGGGCGTACTCGGACCGCGTGGCGATCTCGCCCTTGAATATGCGGACCGCCACCTGCGCCACCGTGACTTCGGCCTCGCCGTCGCTCTCGATCCACTCGGCCTTGAGCACGAGCTCGTTCTTCTCGTCCTGGAGGACCGAGGGGCCCTGGGCTCGCGCCAGCTTCCTCGTCCGGTCGTAATAGAGGCGACGGGTCTCGAGGCGGATCGACTGCTCGCCGTCGGCGACCCGCACCGCCCCGGAGCAGTCGAGGTAGCGGAAATCCTCCCCGAAGAGCTCGATCCGGTCCGCGCTGATCGAGAGCTCGCCGGTCTGCACGCTGGCGCGGCCGATCAGGACAGTCCTCTCCTTGCCCTTGGCCAGCGTGCTTTGGACGCTGTCGGCCTTGAAGGAGATCCGTTCCGCCGCGAGGCGGGAGGCGGGGAGCAAGGAGAGGGCCAGCGCCAGGGCGAGGGCGCGCGGCGCGCGGGCGGATATCCTCATTCGCCCGACTCCCCGCCGGGCGCCTTGTCTCCGGCGAGGGTCCCGGACACCGATTCCTTGAAGGAGAAGGAGCGCTTCCTGACATCGGCCTCGAAGCCGGCCCCGCTTACCCAGGAGCCGTCGCTCCTTCCGACGGACACTGTACGGTCCAGGCCGCCGACGAGGCGCTTGTCCTTGTCGCTCCACGCCAGGCGCTCGCCGGCGAGCGTCGCGTCCTGCCGCTTCGACTCGAGGCTGACGCTGCCCTCGAACTCCGCGTCCTTGGTGTCGGTGTGGTAGACCGCCGAATCGGCCGTTCCCTTGGAGATCAGGTCTCCCGTGTCGGGGTCGTACTCGGCGAAGGAGACCTCGCTCAGCAGCGCCCGCTTGCTCTTGTCGTAGAGCTCGGCCTTCTCGGCCTTCAGCTCGAAATTCCTGGCGCCGCGGACGACGACGGTGTGGGCGTAGTCCGTGAACACGGCGTAGGGCGCCTCGGGCGGCTCCTTCGCCTCCTCGGACATGCCCAGGCTGCAGGAAGGGAGGAAGGCCGCCGCCGCGAGGACTGCCATGAGCGCCGTGACGCGCGTCGGCCCGAGCGGCCCGCGGGACTCGGGCCGGTCAGCGGGCGCCATGCTCGGCGCAGGCTCCTATGAAGCTGGCGAAGAGGGGGGCGGGACGAATCGGCTTCGAGGCGAACTCGGGATGGAACTGCACGCCGAGCCCCCAGGGATGATCGGGCCATTCGACCGCCTCGACCAGGCTGCCGTCGGGTGTCAGTCCCGCGATGAGGAGCCCCGAGCGCTCGAGGTCGGGACGGAAGGCGTTGGCGACCTCGTAGCGGTGGCGATGCCGCTCCCAGATCGTATCCGCGCCGTATACCTTCCGGATCAGGGATCCGGCCTTGAGCTCGCTCTGGCTGCGGCCCAGGCGCTGGGTGCCGCCGTAGTTCTTGACGTCGACCTGCTCCTCGAGGAGGCTGACCACGCCGTGGGCGCTGTCCGGGCTGAACTCGGTCGAGTCCGCGTCGGGCCATCCCAGGATGTCGCGGGCCCACTCGATGACCATCATCTGCATGCCCAGGCAGATCCCGAAGTAGGGAGTCCCGCTCTCGCGGGCCCAGCGGGCGGCCGCGACCATGCCCGCCGAGCCGCGCTGTCCGTAGCCGCCGGGCACCAGGACGCCGTCGACGCCGGCGAAGACCTCGGCGGGATCGGCTCCCTTGCCGCCGGGCGCGGGCTCGAGGCAGCTCGAGTCCACCTTGACCATGTCGACGGCGGCCTCGTTCGCGATGCCGCCGTGGAAGAGCGCCTCCCAGACGGACTTGTACGAGTCGTTAAGGTCCATGTACTTGCCGACGACGGCGACCTTGACACGGCGCTTGGGCTCGCGGAACTTGCGGACGACCTCGGTCCATTCCTTCAGGTCGGCGTGCCGGCTCTCGACGTTCATCCTCTTGAGGAGGAAGGTGTCGAGGCCCTGGGCATGGTAGATGAGGGGGATCTCGTAGACCGTGGTCGGGACGTCGTGGCCCGAGATCACGCCCTCGAGCTCGACGTTCGTGAAGCCGGCGATCTTGCGCCTCATCGCCTCGTCGACCGGCTCGCGGCTGCGCAGGACCAGGGCGTCCGGCTGGATGCCAACTTCCTGCAATTCCTTGACCGCGTGCTGAGTGGGCTTGGTCTTCAGCTCGCCGCCCGAGACGGCGGGGATCAGGGTCACGTGGACCGACACGGCGTTCTGCCTGCCCATCTCGTTGATCAGCTGGCGCGCGGCTTCCAAGAAGGGGATGGACTCCATGTCGCCGACCGTGCCGCCGATCTCGATGATCGTGATATCGACGTCGTCTTCCTTGCCGGGAGCCAGGATGCGCGCCTTGATCTCGTCGGTGATATGGGGAATCACCTGGACGGTCCGGCCCAGGAATCGGCCCTCGCGCTCCTTGTTGATGACCGCCTGGTAGACCTGGCCGGTCGTGATGGAATTGGCCTTGGACAGGGGCGAGTGGGTGTAGCGGCCGTAGTTTCCCAGGTCGAGGTCGGTCTCGGCGCCGTCGTCGGTGACGTAGACCTCGCCGTGCTGGTACGGGCTCATCGTCCCCGCGTCGACGTTCAGATAGGGATCGATCTTGACCATGCGGACGTTGAGCCCGCGGGCCTCCATGAGCGCGCCTATCGAGGAGGCGGCGACTCCCTTCCCGAGGGAGGAGCACACGCCCCCCGTGACGAAGATAAGCTTCTTCATGGGCCTTCAGTATCCTGAAAGCGCCGGGGGCTGTCAATTGAGGACAGCGGCCGCGACGCCCCTTATCGCGGGGGCGCCGCGGGCCGGCCCTAGGGAAGTCGCGGGGCGATCCTCACTTCGGATGGCGCGGAGGAATAGGAAATACCGTCCATTGAGCGGTATGCCGAGGCGACAGCCATGTTCTCATAGAGGGAAATGCGAATGAACGTGCCGGGAGAGCCCGTATCTCCCGTTCCGCGATCATGGCCGGCATCGATCTGCAGAAGCCCATCGACGAGAGCGGCGCTATAATTATGCGTATGTCCGCAAATGTACGCCGATACGCCGAAGCCATTCAGGAGCGAGACGAAGCTTTCGGCCTCATCGGGAAAGGCGTCAAGGCTATCGCCGCGATGCCGAAGCCTGCCGCTCGTCTCGTCGGGCAAGGGGAATACGGGTTCGTGCCCGAAGACGAAAATGTAGGCGGGCGATCTCGCGATGGCCGATGCAAGATCGGCGTTGAGCCAATCATACGTAGCCTGGGATATTCGACCTTCGACCGCGCCCGAATCCGTCGAGCCGTCGCAATACTCGTTAATAACCGCGATATGGGTAACGATAGAGGGGCCTTCGAAATCGAAAGAGTACATAGTATTCAAGGATCCGACCGGACCGTGCGCAAAATGCGCGAGGCTCCCGGTACTCGCGGGAAGCGAATATGCTCGAAGATACTCCATATCGGAGGCCGTCTCTGCCTCATGATTACCGACGCAAGGAAACCAGGGAAAATCCGAGCCGAAGACGTCGTCGATCGCGACTCGGACGCCGTTCGGCGGATCGATATCGCCCGGCGAGATCAGGAAAGCGCCAGAGCCGACGGCATCCAGGGACGCGAGGACATCGAGCGAAGCCCGAAATTCCGTACCACCCTCTCCAAGCGGCGATCCTATGGCATCGCGCATATCGGCCGCGACCGAGAAAACGGAATTCAAGCCGGAGGGCGTTCCCGGAACGAGAGGAGGATCCTTGATTTCCGGATCGAAGCCCTCGGGATTACGGCATCCAGCCGATAATGCGAACGCGAACGCGGCGGATACGGCCATCAGTCGAATGTAGCCAAGACTAGTACCCATGCCTGAAGTGTCGCATCTAGCTAATCGAATGCAAGCCTCAGTCAATTACGCGAGCGTGTTTTGTGGTATTCTATTCATCGTGCTTCCCTACGTCATCACCGGCTCGGCCCGAGGGCGCGATGCCTACTACACCGTGCGCTGGTCGCCCTTCGCCAGGGCCGACAAGTACGACATAGCCATGAAGGTACCGGCCATAGGCGGCATCGCGGAGATCTATTACCGCGACGAGAAGGACAAGCTGAACCTCTTCTGCCTTCAAAGGTCCTGGTACGGCGGCTTAAGGGCGATGCTCAGGGAGAGGTGCGACCCGGTCGTCGAGAAGGATCCCTGGCGCCTCTCCATACTGGTCAAGTGGCGGGATCGCATCTACTACCGCTGGACCAACAGCGAGTCCTTCTCCGATATGGCCGACGTCATGTTCTTCTTCACCGAGAGCCTGATTCCCGGCGGCGGCACCGAGCCCTCGGGCCGCTTCGACCGCATCTTCGTCGAGGAGATCGACGCCGGGAAGCTGGTGACCATCTAGCCCGAGCTAGGGAGCCGCGCCCTCGGACTTTGCCAATAGCGTCGCCTTGCCGGAAAGCGTATTAGGATCCGGGCGCATCGGCATTGATCCGGCGTGAATATACGACCCTTGCCAGAAGCCTCCTTAAGGCCGGCTCGAAGCGCTTCGCGATCAAGAAGGCGA
>CAYPHO010000180.1:4821-6599 GCA_964410245.1 uncultured Treponemataceae bacterium
GCCCCCGAGCTTGACGATCAGCGCTACGGTCATGTTCTCGTGAATCAAGTAAAGAGGATAGCTGATGAATCCGACCAGGATGAGGATCTTCGCGGAGGCGATGCGGCGCAGGGTCTCCGAGAACAGGGCCGCATGGAAGACGCCGATCGCGCCGACGGAGAACGCGATGCTGCCGAGCCAATCCATATTCAGGGCGACGACGATCCCCAGCGCGATCGCGTAGACGAGCCTCCTGCGGTCGAATTCGCGGAAGAGCGAGCAGGCGTTCGCGCCGAGGGCGAACCAGCCGAAGTATTTGAAGCTCAGGTCTACGTTCAGGAAGTCGTCGATCGTCTTCGCGGGAGCCCAGTCGGTATAGAGGGACAGGAGCTTCGCCGCTATTCCGACGAGGAAGCATCCCGAGAGCGCCGCTTCGGCGATGCGCTTCTCAAAGCAGAAGAACAAGGCTCCGAATATGACATAGAACTTGACCTCGACGAAGAGGGACCATAAAGCGCCTTCGATGACGCCCTGCTTCACCCCAAAAAGCGCCCCGATCCAATCGGGCTCGATAAAAAGGAGGCCCGGCCAGATATCCGATAGGGCGGGCTTCCCCGAAGGGCGCTCAGGGAAAAGACCCGCGGTTCCGAGTACAAGGACGGTAGCGATCAACATGGCCGGGAAAAGCCTCAGCCATCGCTTCTTAATGAACTCGCCGAAGCCGCTGCAATTCTCGAGCGTCATCAGGATGACGAATCCGGAAATGAGGAAGAAGAGCTCCACCCCTATCCAGCCGTACTTGAACAAAGGGAACTCCGCGTAGGCGCCCCCGTAGGGCAGGATCTCGGGCCAGCGCGAATAGCAGTGAAAAAGAAGAACAAGGAAAATTGCGATACCGCGGAATCCGTCAAGGAACTTTATTCTCTCCATTTTTTCTTCCAATACGAGCGATACGCACTACTACGGTATCACGATAATGCCTTATGCACCTATCGAATTTCGCTTTATCCGCAAAAGTAATCGATAAAGGCGCGCGGCGACTATTGACCTTAACTTGCCTGCCGCCAGGCCGATAATTCAAGGGAAAGGGGCTTCAGGTGATCCGAGGGCTATACACGGGCGCGAGCGGCATGAACGCCCAGCAGGTAAGGCTGGACGCGGTCTCCAACAACCTCGCCAATATCGACACGAGCGGCTACAAGCGCGACTCGGCCATCCACAAGTCCTTCGCCCAGCTTCTCTTAAGGCGGCTGGGAGACGACGGCGTCACCATGAATCCCTTCGGCTCGGCCGACATGGCCCCCATCGTGGGCAAGATCGGAACCGGCGTCGAGACCAACGAGCTCTTCACCGAATTCGAGCAGGGCGCCCTGAAGGAGACCCAGAGCGACTTCGACCTGGCGATGGACGGAGAGGGCTTCTTCTCCATCCGGACGCCCTACGGAGAGCGCTACACGAGGGACGGCTCCTTCGTCCTGGGCAAGGAAGGCTACCTGGAGACCAAGGAAGGCTACCCCGTCCTGGGCAAGGACGGACCCATCCAGGTGAAGGCGAATAATTTCAAAGTGGACAAGCAAGGCAATGTCTACATAAACAGGACCTTCCAGGACGATCCCTTCCGCCTGGTCTCCCGCGAGGAGAACACCTGGGACCGCCTGGAGCTGCTCGACTCCCTGAAGATCGTCGACTTCAAGAAGAGCCGCTACCTGGCGAAGCAGGGCTCGGGCATGTGGAAGTCGACGGAGGAGTCGGGCGAGGCCGAGTCCCTCGCGGGCGGCGCGATCCCCAAGGTCGTGCAG
>CAYPHO010000180.1:6609-7029 GCA_964410245.1 uncultured Treponemataceae bacterium
TACCTCGAGGCGAGCAACGTGAACCCGGTCCTCGAGATGGTCAGGATGATCGAGGTGAACCGCGCCTACGAGGCGAACCAGAAGACGATCCAGTCCGAGGACGCGATGCTCGGCAAGCTCATCAACGAGGTCGTCCGCGTTTAAAAACGGCGGACGGGAGGAATAGATAGATGGTACGGAGCCTTTGGACCGGCGCGAGCGGCATGATCGGCCAGCAGGCCAGCATCGACACGATCTCCAACAACCTGGCCAACGTGAACACCCCGGGCTTCAAGAAGATGCGGGCCGACTTCACGGACCTCATCTACCAGACCACCCGCGTCGCGGGCACGCCGGCCACCGAGGACACGGTCGTCCCCGTGCCCATCCAGATGGGCCACGGCGTCAAGCTCGCGGCCACGCAGCGCGAGTTCATCCAGG
>CAYPHO010000181.1:0-6973 GCA_964410245.1 uncultured Treponemataceae bacterium
TCATGGTCGCGAAGATCCCGAGCTGGGCCGCCGCGCCGAAGAAGATCATGATCGGGTTCTTGAACAGGGGCCCGAAGTCGATCATCGCGCCTACCGCTATGAAGATCAGCAGCGGAAAGAGCTCGGTCGAGATGCCCGCGTTGAAGAGGACCTGGAGGAAGCCCGGCTCGCCCTCGTAGCTGAGCACCGAGGCGAGGGGCAGGTTGACCAGGATGGCGCCGAAGCCGATGGGCAGGAGGAGCATGGGCTCGTAGCCCTTGATAATGGCCAGGAGGATGAGGGCCAAGCCGACCAGGTACATCACCCCGTTTTGCCAGGTGACCGACGTGAAGCCGATTAGCAGGTCTTCCATAGCGTTGTCACTCCATTTTCGCGGTTATCTAAGCATGTATATGAAAAGAGCGCCCCCTCTCGAGGGCGCTCCGTCGCGCTTCAGTCCCTGGAGGCAGGGATTCGGACGGCCCGGACCTTGAGGTCGCGGCCGCGGGAGGACAGCTCCTCCCAGGAGGCTTCCTTTCCTTCTACGAAGAAGGCGAAGCTGAGCCGGCCCTGCCCGTCCGAAGAGGGCGCGGCCACCGCGCGCAGGCCCTCCGCCGCGAGGACGTAGGCCGATCCCGGGTTTTCCCGGAGATCGAGGAAGAGGGCGGCGCGCAGGGCGCTTAGCGCGATGCCCTTGCCCGCCTCGTAGCGGGGGAAGGCGCCGTAGGCGCTGAAGCCGGGGTCTCCCCGATCGTCGCCGAAGCCGAGGGCGGCCTCGGAAGCGAGGCTGATCTCGCGCGCGCCGACCTCGCCGGCCTGGCCCAGCTCGAGGGCGAGGGCCTCGACCGTGGCGGCGCGGGACGCGATGTCGTAGAGCCGGGCGGCGCGGGTCGCGCCCTTGGCCGATCCGGCCTGGACGGCCGGCAGCGAGGCCAGGGCGGGCCGCGGCGCGGGCGAAGCCTGGCCGGGCTGCGCGGCCGCGGGCGGCGCGGACTGGCGCAGGTCGGCGATGAGGGCGTCGGACTCGCCGGCGCCGTCGAGCCTATAGACGAGGCTCCAATCGAAGGAGCGCTTGGTCATGTCGACGATGTCGGAGAAGGGCAGGATGATGATGCGGTACAGCATGCCCTCGAAATAGATGCCCTTCTTGACCAAGGCGCCGTACATGACGACGTCGCCCCGGGTGCCCGAGCCCTGGGGATACAGGCGCAGGTAGCAGGAAGGATCGTCCTGGAGGAGGATCTTCGCCTGCATCATGTAGCCCTTGGCGTTACTGCGCTGGATATAGCAGGAACCCATCGCCGGGGAGTCCAGCGAGCCGTTCACGAATTCGATGATGAAGTCGTTGGCGCGCTTGACCGCGCGGACGGTGACGGGCCCCTTCTTGGCCTGATGGGTCTTAGTGCCGTAGGCGAGCGCCTGCTCTCGCGGCGCGCCGATGATGGTCGAGAAAAGCTTCGCACGCACGTCGCCATTATCGGGGAAGGTCGAGGCGAAGAAGCCGCTCAAGGATGAAGCGTTCTGAGCGGCGAGCGCAGGCGCCGCGAAGGCCGCGACGAGCACGATCGAGAGCGCGACGAGAACAACCCGGGGACGCTTCAGTGTAGCGGTCAAGTCCTTCTCCCGTTAAGCCGCGAGGCAAATAGCTTACAATGTAGTATCGGAACACGAACAGCGGTAAGAGTATAGCACGGGCACCTAACTTCTTGCCAGGCCTAATCAAGAAGATTTACGAATCTCGAGGCGAGGGCGCCGTCTTTGTTCCGAGCGGACATACGGGGCCAAATTGCCTTGCTAAGCAAATTTCCGCTTATTCATTATATGTCATATATTTAAAACCATTTCGCTTACTGCGCCACGCTTACCTTAACTCCACGGGCATGCTAGATTCAGGACGTATGGACGAGAACAGGACGGTCGCCGTCGGTCTGTCGGGCGGAGTCGATTCATCGATCGCCGCTTCCCTCCTCATAGAAGCAGGCTACCGCGTGATCGGCCTGACCATGCGGACGGGAAATCTCGGACTGGAGCTTCCCCCCGATAGCGAGCCCATGCCGAGGGGGGCCTGCATCGGCCCCGGGGAGGACGAGGATATCGCGGCCTGCGAGCGGCTGTGCCGCGGACTCGGCATCGAATACCACGCGATCGACGCGTCCGAGGAATTCAAGGATCTGGTATTGGGCTATTTCAAGGCCGAGTACTCGGCCGGGCGCACCCCGAATCCCTGCGTCCTCTGCAACAGCGAGCTGAAGTTCAAGCTCCTCCTGGAAAAGGCTCGCGCGTCCGGACTCGAGTTCGGGCTCTTCGCGACCGGGCACTACGCCAGGATCGAGGCGAGGAAGGGCGTCCCGCGGCTTCGCGCCGCGGCGGATCCGGCAAAGGATCAGAGCTACTTCCTCTACCGGCTCGGGCCCGAGATCCTCGGAAATACGATCTTTCCCCTCGGCGGGATGAGCAAGGCCGAGGTCCGCGAGAAGGCGCGCCGCCTGGGATTCGAGGCCGCGGACAAGCCCGACAGCCAGGACTTCATCGCGGGAGGGGACATCGCTCCCCTGTTCGCGGACGAGCCCCCGAAGCCCGGCGACATCGTCGACGAGGCGGGACGGGTCCTGGGCCGGCATCGAGGCCTGCCTTTCTACACGATCGGCCAGCGCCGCGGCTTGGGCCTGGGCGCGGCGGCCGGCGACGGCGCGGCGGCCGCGCCCTACTACGTGCTCGCCCTCGATCCCGATCGGAACCGCGTATTAGTCGGCCCGAACCGGGGGCTCTTCGCCGAGGGGCTCTACGCCTCGGACTTCCGGCTCTACGAGGCCGCCCCGGAACCGCCCGAGGGCTCGCGGCCCGCGGGCGCGCCGTCGGCGGGCGCCCCTCCCCTCCCGATGCGGGGCCTGGCGAAGATCCGCCAGAACCACCGTCCGGTTCCCTGCTCCTTCGGGCAGGGGTCCGGGGGCGGTTGCCGCGTGGACTTCGAGGAGCCGCAGCGGGCGATCGCGCCCGGCCAATCCGTCGTGATCTACGACGAGGAAGGCTTCGTGCTGGGCGGCGGCGTCATCGAAAGCGCTATTCGATGATCAGCCTAGCCTCGACGGACTCGTAGGCGGGATCCAGGATTCGTTCATCCGTCATGTCGAGCCTGGGGAAGCCGGCCGCGTCCCAATGAACCGCGCGGAAGGCGGGATACCTGCGCCCGTCCGCGGGATCGGCGCGGTAATGGCCGAAGGGTATCGCGTGGAGCATGAGGAGGTCCTCGCCCCTCTCGTCCTTGACGAAGGAATTGTGGCCGGCCCCGATTTGCTCGGGATGGCTCCAGCGGTGCAGGATCGGGAAGTTCGAGGCCTTCCAGGACCGGGGATCCAGGAGATCCTCGCCGTCGCGGGCCCGCAGGAGACCGACGCAGTAGGTATGGTCGATGAGGGCGGCCGCGTAGGTCACGAAGACATCCCCGCCCCGCCTGAGCGCGAAGGGACCCTCGATCACCTCGGAATGGGCGCGCTCCCAGGAATAGCTCGGACGCCGCAGGAGGACGGCCTCGCTAACCTGGCGCCAGGGCTCTTTTGGATCGATGCGGGCGATATACAGGTCCGAGCTGCCCAGGTCGCCCATGTCGCTTCCTATCGGACGCTGGGCCCAGAGGGCGTAGGGACCGCCCTTCGCGGCAAGGACCGTCATGTCGAGCGATATGCCCTCCTCGATCAAGGGCCCGCCGCCCATCCTCTCGCATCGCCAGGGCTTGGACCAGTGCGAGGCTTCCGCGGGATCGTCTCCGACAAGCTCCATGACATGGCATTGCACCGTGTACCAGTGTGGGCTGCCGAGGGCGAAGAAGAGGAAGAGCCGTCCCTCGATCAAGTGAAGCTCAGGCGCCCAGAAGCATCCGGCCTCGCCCGGGAAGGACTCGGCTGACAAGATGACCCGGTCCTCGGCGGCGGCTATATCGCCTATCGCGTCGGCGCGCCTAAGCTTCAGGGAGAGCTGGCCATGCTCGTCGTCGGTCGCCATGTACAGATACTCGTCCTTATACCTAATGGCCATCGGGTCACCGCGCTCGCCCATGAGGGGGAAGGGCCATCGCTGGGAGCGGACCCTGCCCCGAACCGCATAAGCGCCCGGGGCCGAGGCCGCGACGGGTTCCCATTCCACGGGCAGGGAGCGCCGCGATCCGTCGCTGTAGACGAGCTCGGCGTCGGGCAGCTCGATGCGGGAGCCTTTAGCGGCGCGTACTTCGATCGGCTCGACGCCGACGTTGCGCAGGGGCTCTAGGCGGCCGGCCAGGCGCCGGTACTCGGCATCGGACAGCTCGATCGCGCAGGCGGGCGCGGCGTCGTCGACGGCGATCCTCCGGCGCGCGATCGGGTCGCCGCCGGGAAGGGGCTCGCCGAAGCGCGCGAGATCGGCCGAGGCTGAGGTCATGCGGCCCTTGTCGGTCTCCATGGTCAGGACGTAGCGCTCGCCGTCCCAACTGCAAGCCAGGTCGGATATCGCCGCGCCGGGCGGGGCCGCCTCGACCAGGGCGACCTCCTCGAAAGAGACGAGGTCCTCGGAGCGGAAGACGAGGGCGCGGTTCTCCATGCCCGGCTCCGGGACTGCGGCCCCGCGCTGACCGAGGTTCCGACGCAGGGCTACTACCCCGAAGGCGCCGTCAGCCAGGCGGAAGATCCAAGGATTGAGTAGTATCTTCGTCGTCCCGGCGCGCTTCCCCTCGCCCATCTCGGCGCTCGCGAAGAGGACGCCGCAGCCCCCGTTCAGGACGAAGGGACCGCCGTCGGCGCGCTCGGCCGCCAGGTGCATAGAGCCGCCCATCTCGTCGCAATGGCCGCGGTGGTACGCATAGATCGTTTTCATGTCGCTCATCGCGTCTCCCTTTTCCTTTATCGCTCGGTATCGTAGCTGAAATCGGCGAAACGGGCGCGCGCCCCGGGATTTCGCGTCGAGTAGAGGAAGAGGCCTATACGGCAGCCGACGAAGTGGTCCAGGCCGAAGTACAGCTTCTGGACGGCGCCGATCGGCTTCCACTCGCCGTCGATCGCCCGGTACGAGAATCGCGCCTCGTCCCTCATATCAGCGAAATCGAGCTCGACGCGGAGCTCTATCGCGCCGCCCGGCCACTCGACGCGCCCGTACTCGAGGCCGCTCTCCTTGTCGAGGGTCTTGCCCATCGCGTAGTCGGGGCCGCCGGGCCTGCCCAGCATGACGACGTAGGGCTTCCCGCCTTCCCGCTTCAGCGCGACTAGGCCGTAGCGCCCCTGCAGGGCGCAGATCCCCGCGAAGTCGCCGTCGCGAAGCTCATCGCCCTCGACGGCTACGCGGGCCGAGCAGGCGGGAAAGAGCGCCCTCTGCGTCAGCACGTTATGCGCCCGAGTCACGTTCTCGCCGATCCTGCCCGAGGCGAGGACGAGCTCGCCCCGTTTCCCGTCGACCGACCACAGATCGTCGCGGCTCTCGTGGTTCCATTGCCAGCAGGGCTTCAGGGCGACCTTCCCGTCCGGGCCGGGCTCGTACGCGAAATCGTCGCTGGAGACGAGGGGGGCGTAGCGCTGATCGGGCCGCGAGCTCCCGGGCCGGGCGGCGGCCGCGGGCCCGGCGGCGCTCAGCGCGCGGCCGCCCTCGCCTATAACGGGAAAACCGTCCTCCCAGCGCATCGGGACCAGAACCGGTATGCGCCCGACCGCCCCTCGGTCTTGAAAAAGAATCGCGTACCAATCGCCTTCGGGCGTATCGACGATGCCGCCCTGCGCCACGCCTTGATTGAAATAGCCTAGGTCGTCATCGAGTACGTCGCGGCCCTCGAAGCTTCCCGTCAGGGAGCCTGCGCGGAAACAAGCCTGCGTCCTGCGGCCGCTCCCGTCGGAAAGCCAGTGGATCAGGAAAACGTAGTAGGTGCCGCCTATTTTGTACGCGTGAGCGCCCTCGTAGCCGAGAGTACGGCCTGGCTCGTCGCGGATTATGACGCGATGGAGGCCGCCCTCCTTGGGCCCGGAAAGATCCTCGCGGAGCTCGGTCAGGTAGATCTCGGTATTACCATAAATGATATAGGCCGAGCCCCCGTCGAACAGCAGCGAGCAATCGTGATAGAAGCCCTCAATATAACTCTTCTCCCAGGGTCCCCGGAGGTCTCGGGCTCGGTAAAGATAGGTTCTGCGCGTATCGTTCGCGACGAAGCACACGTAGAAGACGCCGTCATGTAAGCGCAGGGACGCGGCCCACATGCCCTGGCCGTAGATGCCCGCGTCGCCCTCGAGCCTCTGGCCGGGCGTGCCGTCGAGGCGATCGAAGACGTAGGAATAGTGCTCCCAATGGACGAGGTCGAAGGAGCGGAGGATCGCGCCGCCCGGCATGAAGTGCATGGTGGTGCTGATCATGAAGTAGGCCTCGCCGACCCGGATGACATCCGGATCGGGGTAGTCGAGGCCGAGGATGAGCTCGCCTGAGGGCATGGCACCTCCATTCGACGCGCGATTCGGGGATTGTGCCGAAGCTTTGCGCCTTGGCCAAGCCCGGGGCGCGGCGCTCGCCGGAAGGCCGCCGTCTTGACCCGGGCGGCCCGTCGAAGTATTGTTTTACTCGCGATTCGTGGCGGTCCTGGGCGCTGGCGCCGGGCCGCCGGAAACGGGGGTGTCCCGGTTTCGACCCGAGCGGTCCGGATCGCGGGTCGCAGGTGGAGCCGCCGATCTCCTGATTCGGCAAACTCTTTAGTTGCCAACAACGACAACTACGCTCTCGCTGCGTAAGTAGCGTAAGCCGGGTCCGCGGCCGCGCCGCCTCGAGCGGCCGCTGGGCTCGTAACCGACCGGGGCTCACCCGCCTGTCAGCCCGGGGGCAGGCGGGGACACTTACCGGGATACGGGAGGGAAGGCGCGCCGGTTCGCTGCGCCCTCCTCGACAAAACGATAGGCCGGATAAACCTGTAGAAGCCCGCGGTACGCGCCCGGGGACGCGGGTTCAACTCCCGCCACCTCCAATAACAAGACCCGCCGAAAGGCGGGTTTTGTTATTG
>CAYPHO010000182.1:0-6950 GCA_964410245.1 uncultured Treponemataceae bacterium
CGTCGTAGGCGGCCACGGCGAAATAGAGGAGCCTCCCGTTAGGGACGCCCGTGATGGTCATGCTCGTCGCCCCGCCCGCGTCGATCGGGCTCGGGCCCTGCTCGGCGCCCGTCCCCGAGTACTCGCCGGGCCGGTCGCCGTAATACACCAGGTAGCCGGAGAGGTCGGCCTCGGGAACGCGGGTCCAAGTCAGCTCGACTGCCCCGTCCCTCGCCGTCGCGATGAGGCGGGCAGGGGCGGGCGGCGGGGGATCGGGCTCGTAGCGGAGCTCGACCGAGGAAAGGGACGGGCTCAGGCGGCCCGATCCGTCCGGGAAGAGCAGGGCCCTGACCTGGGCGAAGCGCCCCCGAGCCGCCTCGGGGAGGCGCTCGCCGGGGCGGAGCGGGATCCACTCGGGGAAGTCGCGCGTCCAGCCCGCCCATGCGTCGGCGATGCGGTACGACAGCTCGACGCTCGTCGAGCCCGGTTCCCTCAGGATCGCGTCGACCGCGACCAGGCGCGAGTTGCCGTAGCCCAGGTCGGCGACCGGGGACAGGACGAGGCCGGCCTCGCCGCCGTAGCGGAGGAGGGCGGGCCTCTCGACGAAGGAGGCGCAGATCCTGAGCTCGTCGGCCAGGCCCGAGAAGCCGGGGCAGAATCCGAGGGGCGAGGCCGCGCCGACATAGGGCTGATAGACCGAGCCGCCCTCCCTGCCGGAGGCGGTCGCGTAGGCCGTGGCCTCGGGAAGGCCGTCGACCAGGTATTCGACCAGCCCCGTGTCGCCGTCGAAGCGCAGGAGATGATGCGACCATTCCCGGGGGACCAGGGGGCTTCGGGCCCTAAGCTCGACGGGTACCGAGGCCCCGGACCCGCCGGGAGCGCAGAAGAATCCGACGAGGCTCCACGACAGCCTGCCCGCGGCTATAACGCAGGAGATCCGCTGAGTCGATATTCCCTCGGGATGGGAACGGACGGATTGCCACAGCAGGATAGTCTCGCCGTTCTCCGCGTTCGCGGGATATAGCCAGAACTCGATCGAGAAGTCGCGGAAGGATGAGCCGGAGCCGAAGATCGATCGCGGGCCGGGAGTAAGGGTAAGGCCGGAATGCTCGCCCCGGAAGGAGCCCGAGGCCGAGCCGAAGACGAGGCGCGAGGAATCGGCCGCGTACGATCGCCCGGCGGCCGCGCCCCATTTGCCCGCGGCGTCCGAGGGAGAGCCCTCGTCCATGTGGACCAGGAGGTCGACCTCGGGCCCGGCGGCGTAGGCGTCGTCGCGAAGCGCGTAATCCAGCTTGCCCTTGTACCCGGGGCGGAGGACGGCCCCGTCGGAGGACCAGGCCCCGATAGCCGAGGCCGCGCCCTCGGAGGCCCGGGCCGAGGACGGCTCGAGCGCCAGGCGCTCTTCCAGGGCCCCAGCCGGGACGGCTGCGAGCATGCATGCGGCGAGGACCGTTATTCCCTTAATTCTCATTCTGCCTTACATTAATTATCGTACAGTATGGAGAATACTAAAGCGGGCGGGAAGCCCCGGGACCAGCGGCTCCAGCGCTTCCGAACCCTGGCCAAGACCGCTCCCGAGTCTCCGGGAGTGTACATCATGAAGTCGGCCGAGGACGAGGTCATATACGTCGGCAAGGCGAAGGTGCTCCGCAACCGGCTCTCCTCGTATTTCTCGGGACGCAAGGACGTCAAGACCCGCCACCTCGTCTCCCGGATCGAATCGATAGAGTGGATTATCGCCTCGAGCGAGTACGACGCGCTCCTCCTCGAGAACACGCTCATCAAGCGCTATAGCCCCAAATACAATATCAACCTGAAGGACGGAAAAACCTACCCGAGCGTCAGGATCACGAACGAGGACTTCCCCCGCGTATTCCGGACGCGCCGCATAATCAAAGACGGCAGCCTCTACTACGGCCCCTTCCCCAGCGCCGAGACGATCGATGTCTACCTCGACATGGTCAAGAAGCTCTTCCCGCTCAGGCGCTGCGCCGTGATGCGCGAGCGCGAGCATCCTTGCACCTACTACCACATCGGCCGCTGCTCGGGACCCTGCGCCGGGAGGATCGGCAAGGAGGCCTACGCCGAGCACGTCGAGGAGATCAAGAAGCTCCTCTCGGGCGAGACCGAGTCCCTGCTGGCCGACCTCCGCGCGAAGATGGCCGCTTCCTCGGAGGCCCTGGCCTTCGAGGAGGCGGCGCGGCTGCGGGACGCTGTCCAGGCCATCGAGCTCTTCGCCGGCCGCTCCAGCGCCGTGGACTTCGATCCCGAGGCCCGCGACTACGTCGCCTGGGCCGCCGACGGCGATCTCGTCTGCTTCGTCGCCTTCCAGATGCGGGACGGGCGCCTTTCCGGCCGCGACCTCATGCGCGGCAAGCTCTACGGCGCCGAGGAGGAGGCGCTTCAGGGCTTCCTGATGAGCTATTACGGCCCCGACCGCAGGCCGCCGCCCCGGGTCTTCGTCCAAAGGCCCGCCGACCTGCGCCTGATCGCCGAGTACTTCGACCGCGAGCTGGGCGTCGCCGTCGAGTTCGCGGTCCCGTCGGAGCGCCGCCACGAGGCCGCGATGAACCTAGCCGGCCAGAACGCCTCCGAGGACCTCGCGAAGCGCCGCCGCGAGTCCGGCGACATCCCGGCCTTGGAGGAGCTGCGGGCCGCCCTGGGCCTGTCCTCCCTGCCGACCTCGATCGAGGGCTTCGACATCGCGCAGCTGGGGGGCAAGCACACGGTCGCCTCGCTCGTGTCCTTCCGCGACGGCGTACCCGACAAGAAGAATTACCGCTACTTCAAGATCAAGAGCCTCGAGGGCGCGATAGACGACTTCGGCGCCGTGCGGGAGGCGGTGGCCCGCCGCTATACGCGATTGGTGAACGAGGGGATCGAGCTGCCGGACCTGATCCTGATCGACGGCGGCCCCGGCCAGGTTTCCGCCGCCAAGGAGATCCTCGACGCCCTGGGCGTCGACTCGGACCTGGCGGGCCTGGCCAAGCGCGAGGAGGAGATATACCTCCCGGGCAAGGCCGAGCCCGTCGTACTGCCCATGGACTCGCCGGCCCTGCGCGTCCTGGTGGCGGTCCGAGACGAGACCCACCGCTTCGCCACGGGCCTGAACCAGCGCCTGCGCGCCGCCGACCTGCGATTCGGCGTCCTCGAGGACATCGAGGGCGTCGGCCCCGCCAGGGCGCGCGCCCTGATGCGCGAGTTCGGATCGGTCGAGATGGTCGCCGCGGCCTCGGAAGAAGCCATCGCGAAGATCGGCCGAATGGGAACCGAGGCCGCGGCCCGCGTCAAGGCGGCGCTGGCGGCCCGTCTCGCGGCGCGGCCGGGAGGCTCATAGCCCGAACTGCTTGGTCTCCACCCACTTCATATCCAGGATCGACCAGAAATCCGAGGCGAGCCCGTCGAGGATGTAGTCGTAGGGCAGCCATCCGTAGCCGCCTTCTCCCCAGTCCCCTCCCCACGAATTGCGGATGAGGAGGGCCCCCGTCGTCGCGATCCTGCACATCGTGTTGACGATCTTCTTCTCGTCGTCGTAGCCCACGGCGACGATGGCGTGGCCCCACTCGGCGCGCTCGTCCGGGCAGGGATACGGGATGCCGCCCTTGACGTCCGAGTGCTCGAAGGAAGGGAAGCCCCAGAACCCGAACATCGCCGGGACGCCGGCGGCGACGAATTTCTTGACGCCGGAGAGCACGTCCTTCGCCGGGATCTTGGCCCCCTGGGGATCGTGGCAGAAGTACTTCGCGGCAGCGTAATCCTCGGCGACGCTATAGACGAAGCTGGACGGCTCCTTGTCGAAGAGCGCGGAGTCGTCGGTATAGGGCCAGTATTTCTCCTCCGGGACGCCGCACAGGACCAGGGCGCCCATCGCGCTGCGGAGCCAAGCCCCCGTATCGCCCGTCGCCATCATGAGGTTCCTCGTCGCCTTATACACGAAAAGCCTCGAGCCCTCGAGATGGATCCCGAAGGCGCGCTTCTGGAAGTACTCGACGATGCCGACGGCGGCCTGCGCCGTGCACGAGCCGATCCTGCCCTGATCCTCGACGGGCGAGCACCACTGCCGGAGGTCGGCCGAGGAGGGGAGCCGGACTTCCTCCTTCGAAAGGCCGACGCCCTTCGCCATCGCCACGATCTCGGGCCGCTGCTCGGTATAATCCCGCATATCGGGAGGCGGCGGCAGCCATCCGGTACCGAGGCGCCGCTCGCCGTCGCCGATCCTGATCTTCGCGTAGGTAGAATACACTTTTTTTCCTCCTTCACGGACTGGGCAGCGCGGCTATCCGCGTACGCGGCGCCGAGCCTGCCCTCGCATCCAAGCAACAAGCGAACATGGCCAGAGTCAACGCGGATATCGCCGCGAGGCCGTAGATATTCATCTAACTCATGCCCGGGCAGCCGCATTTACGCCGCGTTCTTTGACTTGGCGAAGTACGGAAAGCTAGGCTTGAACCGATATGGCCGCGACCTCCAAGAAGACCGGGATGACTTCCGGGCGCCCCGCCTCGGAAAGGAGATACGCCAGGAGCGCCTATACCGATACCGATCGGCTCTTCGAGCGCTCTCCCTTCCCGATCCTTCTCTTCGACGTCGCGGTCGGGGGCGGCGCGGAGCGGGGCGCCGGGGCGTCGCAGATCGTCGACGCCAATCGCGCCGCGTCCGAGCTCTTCGAGGCGGGCGGCCGCGAGGAGCTGATATCGTCCTTCCGCCGCGTCCTGGGATCAGGCGAGGGGAAGTTCCTCGACGGCCTCGCCTCCGCGGCCTGCCTTCGCGGCGAGGCGGCCGCCTTCGAGGCGCCTTTCCGCACGATCATGGGCGCTCGCCGAATCGCGACCGTGCATTGCGCCTTCATCTCGGGACCGGAGCGCGGGAAGGCGAGGGTCGCGGCCTCGCTCCGCGACGTCACCGAGCTCCGGGCCGCCGAGGCCGTCGGCGAGGCGAGGCTGGCCCTCCTCGACTACTCCCTCTCGCACGGCTTGCAGGACATCCTGCAAGCCTCTCTCGACAAGGCCGAGGAGCTCACGGAAAGCGAGATCGGATTCTTCCACCTCGTGGACGAGGACGGCCGGACGCTGGTCCTGCAGAACTGGTCGACGCGGACCAAGGCGGTATTCTGCAAGGCCGCCGGAAGCGGCCTTCACTACGATATCGGGGAGGCCGGCGTCTGGGTCGAGAGCGCGCGGACGGGGCGGCCGGCGATGCACAACGATTACGCCTCGCTGCCGGGCAGGAAGGGGCTTCCCCCCGGCCACGCGGAAGTGCGCCGCGAGCTCGTCGTCCCCGTGATACGCGGCGGCGAGGTCGCCGCCCTCCTCGGCGTCGGCAACAAGGAATAGCCCTACGACGAGCTCGACTCGAGGTCGCTATCGAAGCTCGCCGATTTCGCCTGGGAGATAGCCGAGGGCAAGCGGACCGAGGAGACCCTGCGCAGCCTGGCGACGAGCTTCTCCGCCAAGTCGGGCCGCGATTTCTTCGACTCGGCCTCGAGGAGGCTCGCGGAGGACCTGCGGGTGGAAGGGGCCCTCATCGCGTCCTGGCCCCGCGGCTCCGGAGTCCTGAGGACGCTGGGGGGATCGCTCGGGAGCGAGGCGCCGGGCGCGATCCCGATCGGCGGCGGAGGGGCCGACCCCGAGGGCCCCGGATCGGCCGAGGCGGCCCGGGCCGCGCTCGAGCGCGGGCTGCGGGACCCGGGCGCTTTCGGGAAGGCCGCCGAGTTCGCCGAGGCGATCGTGCTCGGCGAGGACGGATCGCGCGTCATGCTCGCGGGGCTCCTCGATTCGCGTAAGCCGGCGGGCCGCGGACGCGTAGGCGCCGTCCTCTCGCTGTACAAGGACAGGATCATGGCCGAGGCGGCGCGGTCCGAGGCGGAGCGTTCCCTCGAGACGCTCAACGCCCACCTCGAGGACGCGATACGCGAACGCTCGCTCGAGCTCGAGCGGGCCGCCAAGCTCGCGATGCTCGGCCGGCTGGTGGCTGGCATCGCCCACGAGCTGTCGACCCCGCTCGCCGCGATAATTTCGGCGAACGAGTCCCTGAGCGACTCGATCGCGCGCTGCGTGCCCGGCCTGCCCGCCTTCCTCCACGGCGCGGGCGACGCCGATCGCGCGTTCTTCTCGCGGCTCGTCGCGGCCGCGATCGAGAGCGCGGGCAAGCCGCCCGACGCGGAGCTCCGGGCCCGCAGGCGCCGCTGGCGCGCCCTAGCGGCCTCGGAGGGAATCGCCGGCGCGGAGGGCGCGATCGACATGATCGCCGAGATCGGCGACGATCCCGCAGACGCCGATCTCGTCGGGATGCTGCGCGCGCCCCTGCGCGACGAGGTCGTCGGCAAGGCCTTCCTGATCTGCAGGAGCCTGCGGACCTCCTCGGTCATCAAGTCGGCCGCCGACAAGGCGGCGAGGACCGTCCGCGCCCTGAAGACCTACGCCCACGAGTCTCCCAGCGACCTCTTCGAGGAGATATCCCTCGAGGAGAGCCTGCGGTCGACGCTCGATCTCTACTATGTCCCGAGCGAGGCGGCCGCGGAGATCTCGCTGCGCTGCGAGCCTACCCCGCCGGTCCTCGGCCAGCCCGAAAGGCTCTCGCAGGTCTGGGTGAACCTCATCAGCAACGCGATCCACGCCGCCCGGGGGCGGCCGAGGATCGAGGTATCGGTCCGCAGGGAGGGAAGCTCGGCCCTCGTATCCGTGGCCGACGACGGGCCAGGCATACCCGAGGAGGCGCGGAAGCACATCTTCACGCCCTTCTACACGACCAAGTCGCCGGGCGAGGGCCTGGGCCTCGGCCTGGACATCTGTAGGCGCATCGTCGAGGAGGCGGGAGGCGGCATCTCCTACGAGAGCGTCCCCGGCCGGACGGTATTCACGGTATCGCTTCCGCTCGCGCGGGGAGGCCGCCCATGAAGCGGGGAATCGTCTGCGTCGACGACGAGGCCATCCTCGTCGCGTGCATGAAGCAGGACATCCTCTCGCGCTACG
>CAYPHO010000183.1:0-5871 GCA_964410245.1 uncultured Treponemataceae bacterium
CGCTCTATAAGGGCTCGACCGTCCCCGTGACCATACCGCAGGAATTCGCGGCCGCGGCCGAGTCCTCGACCTCGATCGAAATTTCCTGGTCCGACATCGGCGCTGTGAATACCTACTCGATCGAGCGCAAGCTCGGGACGGGCGCATATCTCGAAATCGCGACGCCGCTCGCGGGCGCGACGAGCTTCCTCGACAATGGCCTCTCGCCTGAGACCACTTACACCTACCGCATGCGCGCTCATAACGGCTCATCCTGGTCAGCCTATACCACCGAGAAGACGGCAACGACGGAGGCAATAGCGTGAGCATAACCGACCGCGAATACGATGAGGCCATTGCCTCCCTTCCTCTAGCCGCCCAGGCGCGACTACGCGAAGAGCGTGGCGTCTCCCTGCGCGCGGTAATGGCGCTCAACGACGAGCAGAAAAAGATAAACAACAGCCTAGCCGCGCTGACCGCGACCATTAAGGATATGCATAGCTCGGTTCTCCTTATGCTCGGTAAGCACGAGTGCCGGCTCGATGAGCACGACAGAGATATTGAGGACCTCAATAGGCGTGTCCGGGTCCTCGAAGACCATGCGGGAGTGGCCTCATGAGCGACTTCAGCCCTCTCGTCATTGCGCTCAGCTCCGGGATCTCGGCCGTCATCGGCCTCATGGCCGCCGCACTCTGGGGGATCCTTCGCAAGAAAGCAGTCGCGCACGTCAAGGTGAGCTCACCCGAGTCCCGCGACATCAAGCGACTGGAGGCCACGGCCCGCCGCCATGCATTCCTCATCCAGGCCGGAGCGGATCGGCAGACGCTTCAGACGCAGGGGACGATCATGCTGGCGAATGCAGTCAAGACCGGTGACCAGGCGCAGGTGGTGAAGGCCCTGGAGAGGATCACGGCGGGCGAGTCGCAGTACCTTGCCGCCCTACAGGCCCGTGCCATTAACGACGAGCAGGCTACCATCTCGGAGGCTGAGTGATGCCCGGAGAGCGCGTCGACCTTCCCGCCTCCGCTGCCGACGAGGTGCCGGTCTTGATCGCGCCCGAGAAGGCTTATATCCGCAACCCCATCGCCGACCGGCCCATGATCACGCCCGCTGAGGCCATCGACGCAATCTCCTACCTGGCGACCGCGCTCAAGGTCGACGAGATCTACCGCGCCCAGCTCGAGGCGAGGACGGTGCCGGATGAGGGCTAGGCCATGGAAACCGACGTCTCGCGCAATCTCGACGCTATCTATACCCGCAAGCGCGCCGCTCTCTTCGCGCTCTGTATCGACTACGCGGCGAGGATTCTTCAGGAGTTCCGAGAGCAACAGCTCGTTGGCCCCGGTGGCGGATCCTGGATTGATAGATACAACGGCCGCGGAGCGGGCCGGTACTGGAATAACCAGACCGAGACCGCGGCGCGTGAGGTCTTCGCGGATGCCTTCATTGACGGCGACGACCTCGGATTCTTTATCGCGCACATGGTCGAGTACGGGATCTACCTGGAGCTCGCGAACGACCGCCGCCACGAGGCCCTGCGACCGCTCATCGAGAAGTACTACCCACTATTCCGCAAGGACGCGGAGGCGATCTATGCAGATTGAAGGTGCGGTATGAAGCCGGTCATCGTGGCGAAGCTAAAGACGGGGACGATCAAGAATGTCGTCCCCTTCGGCTCCGTGCTCCCTTCCGCGCCCTACGTCGTGGTGAAGGAGGAGCCGGCTCCAGGCGACGAGGTCCGCTTCCGCATCATCGCTCACATGGCGAAGGCCCAGGACCTCGCGCTTCGATCCTACATCTTCACCGAGCTTTCGACGTTGCTCTCCGGCTTCGAGGCCGAGTCGTCTTCAGGCAACCGATTCTCGCTTGAGGATCGCGGGGAATGGTATCCCGTCGCCGCTGTCAGCGACGACTCAACGATATCGATGGAGCGATGTTTCTACGCTCCGCATCTACTTTTTTAGGAGGCCCTTATGTCTCTGAAAAGCAAGGGAACGGCCCGATATGTCAGAGGCATATCTCGGGTCAGGTTCATGCCGCACAACGGCAACGGCACCTTCCCTGGCGCGCAGTCGGGAGTCTTCGGCGGCGCGGGCCCGTTCGACTTCACCCCCGCGCATTCGGTGATCTCGGCGGTTCCGATCAAGCTCAAGCTCGACAACGGCGCCGAGGTCGCGGACACGCTGGATCTGAGCACGTTCACGGAGGCCGCGGTCACCGCCGCGAACTTCGTCACCGCGTTCACGGCGTCTGCGATCACCGGCGGCTGGACGGCTTCGGTCGACGACGGTACGGGCCGGCTCAAGATCGTCAACTCCTCCGGCGCCTACGCTCAGGTCTACGGCCAGGCCGCGGAGCTCGCGGGTTTCGGACGCGGCATCGGGTCGAAGTTCATCCTCTCCGACACCCTCGAGTCCATCAACGTCACGCCCGAGGTCAAGGACGACGAGCTCGACACCCAGACCGACGCCGCAGGGGACGACACCACCTGCGTCATCGAGGGCTACGTCAAGGGCGCCACGGGATCGGCCGTCGACACCGCCGAGGACTTCGATCTCATGCGCCTGTTCTCCGGCGGCGCCATCGACGCGGACGGCAACTTCTCCTTCCCCAACATGGACTCGGTGAAGCCCTACTTCGCCATCGAGATCTTCAACCCGGTGTACGGCAAGGGCGAGTCCAAACAGGGGGAGATGGTCGGCTACCGTAAGACCACGGTGTATTCGGCCATGGGATCGATCGCGGCCGACGATTTCGCCAAGACCTGGCGGAAGAAGAACTACAGCTTCCGCGCCACGACCTACAAGGACGCGGACGGGGCCGAGGTCACCGCGGTCAAGTACGAGGACTTGACGCTGTCCGAGTACGCGGCCCTCGACATCGACGACGTGTAAAGGATTGATGATGATCGGCAGGCGGGCCCCGAAGGGCCAGAAGGCAGAGACTCCACTCCAGCTCATCCGCGAGGCTGAGCACGAACTCGTGGCGCTGACCTGGAAGGGCTCGCCGGCCGGAATCGTCAAGGTAAAAATACTCTCAGAAGTTGAGATCAAGGCCATCGGCAACTTCTCCCTCATCGAGTCCGATGCCTATAAGTGGAGCAAGGCCCAAATTAAGACCTCATGGTCAGAGCTCCTGGCCTACGCGCAGAAGAACGTCGGCATCTGCAAGGCCGCGCTTATATCCCCGACCTATGACGATATTTTCGCCGCTGTATCCCGGCCCCTCTTCAACGCCGAGGTCAAGTCCCGAATCGAGAACATAAACCGCATGCTGGAGGAGATGCAGGCGGGGCCGGCGCGCAAGGAGCTGGAGGAAATCAGAGACAGCCTCGTCTTCACCTGGGAGGTCATCCTTCCCGACGACTTCATGACGGGCGTCGTGGTGTCGGCGCTGCAGATCACAAAGACGGATATCAAAAAGGTCACCGACGACATTCTCCTTCAGGCCGCGATTCTCGCCGAGCGCGGGCACAAGGCCCCGCACGAGTACGTTCACGGCGTCTTCACCGACTTCAATCGCTCCGACATAGACAACCGCGCCTGGATCGTATTGGACGAGCATCGCGAGGAGCTGCGTGCCGAGGCCAAGGCAGGGAGCGCGTAATGCCCGTTGATGCTGGATCCATCTCCTCCGAGGTCCGCATAAAGCTCGCGGCCCTCAATGCCGATATCGTCGCCTGCAAGACCGCCTTCGACAATCTCGGCACGGAGTGGACGACGCTCGCGGACAAGTACTCCAAGGGCGGAGGCGCCTCCTATAAGAAGGCGCTCCAGGACATCGCGAAGGAGACGAAGAACGTCGAGGGCGCGGCGAAGGCGGGAGCGCTTTCTGAGTCGCAGGCCGTCCAGCGCCTCATTGAACTGCGCCAGCGCGAGCTCCGCGTGCTCCAGGACAAAGCCGTGAAGGAGGGCACGGCCTCAGCCGAGACCGTCGCCGCGATCCATAAAACCGAACAAGCCCTCGGCGACCTCCAAGCCAAGCAACAGCTCCTCGAGGGCAAGGGCGGATCCGGTGGCATGGTGGCGATGTGGGGAAAGATGCGAGACGCCATGCTCGGGCCCGTCGCCATCGCCAAGGAAGTGATCGGCGCCCTGCAGGCGATCAAGGCCAAGGCTGACGAGATGGAGAACGCCTGGGCTGAGCAGGCCGAGGCGACGGCCCTCGTTGAGAACACGCTGAAAATGACAGGGGCGGCAGCGTGGACGACTTCGGAGCACTTGCACGAGCTCGCGTCTTCACTACAGGACGCGACGAAGTATGGCGACGAAACCATCCTCTCCATGCAGGCGGTGCTCTTAGGCTTCCGCAATATCCAGGGCGCGAACTTCGACAAAGCCACCACGGCCGTGCTCGACATGGCGACGGTGATGAAGATGGACCTGACGGCGGCCGCTCAGGCGGTGGGCAAGGCCCTCGACAATCCCGCGCTGGGACTGGACTCGCTGTCGAAGCAGGGCTTCAAATTCACGCAAGCGGAAAAGGACATGATGAAGTCCATGCAGGACGCCGGGAATATTGCCGGAGCCCAGGCCATCATCATGAAAGAACTCGAGAAAACTTTCGGAGGCGCATCTAAGGCCGTCGGCGATCTCGATATCAGCCTGCGCGATAAGCTCAAGAACGCCGTAGGCGATGTGAATGAGGAGATCGGACGATCAATCTCACGAGCGCTTGCACCGTATCGAGAAACGTGGATAGGAATCAATAAAGAAATAGCGGCGAACATAAAGGCGCATAACGACCTGGCAGAAGCTCGAGCCTCGGAAAACAAAGGCGCGGCTGAATATAAGATATTGCTTGACGAGACCACAAAAAGACTCGCGTCGAGAAAGAAAACGCTAGAGCAATACCTTGGCTCCGAATGGCAGACCCGTATCTCGAAGGGCGTACAAAACGAGCTCAGCATGCTCGAATTGCAGGCGAAGGGATATCAGGACACTATCGATGCTCTTGCGGCACTCGATAAATATAAAGCCGATCAGGCAAAGATCAGGGCAGACCAAATATCGCAGGAAGAAAAGGATGAGGCTGCTAGGTTAAAAGCCGCGGAATGGAAAACAAAACTTGGAGCTGAACGCACCGCAATTACCAAGGCCTATTCCGATGAACTTGCCCGGATAAGCCGCGAGGAGGCTGCCGGCGCACTCACTGCGGCCGAGGCAGAACGCGAGCGGCTATCTGCCGTCGAAAGTCAGTACAAGGCCCTCGATAACCTCATCACCTCTATGGGCGTCGCTCCTGGTGTGACGACGCAGATGCGCGACGCGGCGCTGGAGATGATCGTAGCTCTCCGGGCCGAGATATCAGCGACCGCAGATACTGAAGCCGCAGTCAAGGCCCTCCAGAAGGCCGAGGCCGACGCCGCCAAGGACAAGATGAATAAGCTCATCAAGTCCACGGTCGACGCGCAGAAGGCCTTCGACGCTACCGAGAAATCGGTCGATTCAGCGACCGAGAGCTACAAGAAGCAGACCTCTGAGATCGAGCGCTCGACCATGACGAACGCGGAGAAGATAGCCTCGGATAAGGAAGCGGCACTCGCTCAGGCAGAAGCCTGGGAGAAGCAGGGGCAGAATGTTACCGCCCTCCGCGAGGCCATCGAAAAATACTTCGCCACTCTCGAATCGAGCGAGGCCGCAAAGGCGCTCGAAGAGGGAAAAGCAACCTGGAAGGATTACGCCGCGGCGGCGACGGAAGCGATCAACAGCATCGCCGAGGCCATGGTCGCAGGCTATGGCCAAGAGCTCGAAGAGCTTGAGGCCAGGTACGAGCGCGAGCGCGAGCTCATCGAGAACAACGGCAGAACGAAACAGCAGGCGCTCGAGGATGAGCTCGCCGCGGCCATCGCAGCCGGGGACGTGGACTGGATCCGCACCCGCCGCCGCGCCG
>CAYPHO010000183.1:5881-6894 GCA_964410245.1 uncultured Treponemataceae bacterium
GAACAACGGCAGGACCAAGCAGCAGGCGCTCCAGGACGAGCTCGATGCCGCGATAGCATCGGGCGACGCCGAAGCAGAGGCCGATGCGCGGAGGGCGCTCGAGCTCTTCAACCTCGAACAGCAGTACACGCGCGAGAAAGCTCAGCTCGAATATAAAGCAGAGATGGCGACATGGAAGGCGAAAGGCTGGTCGATCGCGGCATCGATCGCAGAGGCCATTGCTGATGCGCTTCCGAATCTTATCCTTGTCGGCGCCACAGTCATAGCAGGCGCCGCGCAGACTGCGGCATGGGTAGCCTCAAAGCCTCAACCACCCGCCCTCGTCACCGGTGGCATTGTTATGCCGTCGGGCAACGACGGTCAGCTAGTCGCCGCTGGCGATCGCGGCGGCGCCGATATCTTCTTCGGCACTTCCGCCATGGGCCAGCCGCTCATGCAGGCATTCGCTGCCGAGGTCGCGGCTGTCGTCGTCAGGTCAATGCAGGGCAGCCAGGCCCCTGGTCAGCCGATCGTCGTCCAGCTTGTGCTCGATGGCCGCGTGATAGCAGAGTCCACCGTCCGCCAAATCAACGACGGCGCCGTGAGGTTGCGATGAAAGTATTGTTCACGAACGCGGCTGAGTCCGCGACGATCACTGCGGCGAATGCATCGCCGAACTATCCCGCTACCAATCTCATCCACCGCATCTTGAAGAAGCGCTACCAGTCCATTGTCAGCGATGACACTATTCGCCTGGAATGGTCGACGGCCGTCGTCGTCAACTGCCTGTACGTCGGCTACACGAACGCGATCGCGTTCACGCTCAGGCTTTACGACGCGGCCGCGGCCCTCCTCGCCACCGTCTCGCTCTCCCCCTCCGATATGGCCGCGCACTTCCCCTCGGTACCTGGCGTACGAGCAGCTGAGATCGACCTCGAGGTCGCGAGCGGAAGCGTCTACTTGGGTGGCATTGGCATCGGTGAGGAATATACGATGCCCGATCCCCGTAACGACTGGACTGACGGCCACCTCGA
>CAYPHO010000184.1:0-6863 GCA_964410245.1 uncultured Treponemataceae bacterium
GCGTCCATCCGGCCGTGCGCGGTCTCGACGAGGACCTCCGGCACGGCCTCCAGGAGGAAGGACTGTATCTCCTGGAGGCTCTCGATGCGGTTATGCAGGTAGAAGACCTGCCCTCCCCTCGCGATCTCGCGCCTGATCGCCCGGGCGATGATCTCGGGATCGAATTCCTCGACCACGGTCTCGATGGGATGCCGGTTGACGGGCGGGGTGTTGAGGACGGACATGTCCCTGATCTTGAGGAGGGACATGTGCAATGTCCGCGGGATCGGCGTCGCAGTCAGGGTAAGGCAGTCCACGCTCGCCTTCATCTCCTTCAGCCGCTCCTTGTCCTTCACGCCGAATCTCTGCTCCTCGTCCACGACCAGGAGGCCGAGGTCCCTGAACTCGACGTCCTTCTGCAGGAGCCGGTGCGTCCCGACGACGACGTCGAGCTTGCCCTCGCGAAGGGCCGCGAGGGCCGACTTCTGCTCCCTGCGCTCCGCCAGGCGGGAGAGCATCGCCACGCGGATCGGGAAGTCGCCGATCCTGTCCTTCAGGTTCTCGTAGTGCTGCTCGGCCAGGATGGTCGTCGGCGCCAGGAAGGCCACCTGCTTGCCCGCCGTCGCGGCCTTGAAGACGGCGCGCATCGCGATCTCCGTCTTGCCGTAGCCGACGTCGCCGCAGATCAGGCGGTCCATCGGCTTCTGGCTCTCCATGTCCGCCTTGACCTCGTCGATGCAGCGGATCTGGTCGACGGTCTCCTCGTAGGGAAAGGCGGCCTCGAAGCCGAGCTGCCACTCCCCGTCCGGCGGGTAGGCGAAGCCCTTGGCCGCCCTGCGCCGGGCGTAGATGCGGATGAGCCGCTCGGCCAGCTGCTCGACCGAGGCCTTGACCTTCGCCTTCCGGTTCTCCCAGGACTTGGAGCCGAGCCGGTCGAGCCGCGGCTCCTCCCCCTCGTTGCCGATGTAGCGCTGGACGAGGTTGGCCTGCTCGATCGGCACGAAGACGACCTCGCCGTCGGCGTACTCGACCTTGATGTAGTCCCGCTCGAGGCCCAGGACCTTCATGCGCTCGATGGCGGCGAAGCGGCCGATCCCGTAGTTCACATGAACGACGAAATCGCCCGGGGACAGCTCGACGAAGGTATCGATGGCGACCGAGCGCGCCGTCTTGACCGACTTAGGCGTGCGCTTCCTGCGGCCGAAGATCTCGTTCTCCTGGACTACTATGAGCTTCAGGGCGGGCAGGACGAAGCCCGCCGAGAGGGGGGCCGTCTCGACGGAAATGTCGAATTCCTGGAGGAGGGACCTGATCCGCTCGGCCTGGATGTCGTTCTCGGCGAAGACGAAGGCGCGATAGCCGGCCTTGAGCAGGGTCGCGAGCTCTTCCTTGAAGTACCGCAGGTTGCCGAAGAAGGAGCGTGGCTGCTCGGCGCCCATGAGGAGCCGCCCCGAGGCCGCCGAGTCCCTGAGCGCGAATGTCCTCGCGACTCGCCCGGCCGAGGCCCTGGCCTCTATCTCGCCGAAGGGAATCAGGAGCCTGTCGGGCGGGGGCACGGGGGCCTCCTGGAGGGCGCGGCGGTAGAGGCCCGCGTATTCCTTCCGGGCCGCCTCCTCCTGGGCTACCAGCCGCTCGTGGTCCAGGAGGACGACCAGGCCCTCCGATCCGATATACTCGAGGATCGAGGGAGCTCCCCCGCCCTCCGCGGCGAAGGCCAGGGGATAGAAGAGCTCCTCGCCCTTGGCCTCGCCCTTTTCCGCCAGCTCCTCGAGGAGGGCCGCCTCGCGGCCCTTAATCCCGGGCAGGGCCTCCAGGGCCGCCGCCAGGACGGAGCGGCGCTCGTCGTCCCAGACGATCTCCTTCATCGGCCTGACAACGAGGCGCTCCAGGGAGGCCGAGCTGGACTGGACGGCCGGATCGAAGCGGGCGATGCGCTCGATGCGGTCGTACTCGAAGACTATGCGCGCCGCCTCCTCGTCGCCCGGCATGAAGAGGTCCAGCACCTCGCCGCGCAGCGCGAACTCGCCCGGCAGGGAGACGCGGGGCACGCGGAGGTAGCCGTAGGCCGCGAGCCGCTCCCCGACCGTCGTCGGATCGATGCTTCCGCCTATTTCCAGGGCGAAGACGAGGGGAGCGAAGCTTTCCCGCGGCGGCACGGGCGTCACCAGGGCCCTCTGCGAGGCGACGACGACCCCCACTCCGCCAGCGCAGAGGCGGGCGAGGCAGGCGGCCCGCTCGCCGAAGACGCGGGCTCGCGGCGACACGGGACGGTAGGCCGCGGTCCTCCACCAGGGAAGGCGGACCGCCTCTACCCCGAGCAGGCCGAGGTCGCTTTCCAGGGCGTCGGCCTCCAGGTCGCTGGGCGATACGGCGAGGAGGGTCCCGCCCGCCGCCCGAGCGGCCTCGGCGACGACGATGGCGGCGAAAGGCCCCTCGGCCTCGGCTATTTCCACGGGATAGGGCCCGGTCTCGAGCCTCTTCGAGAGCATCGCCAGGGCTTCGTGGCGGCGGATCAAGCTGAGCGCGTCTTGCGGGCTTAATGTATTCATCATAACATTCCGAGAATAAGGTGATCTGGATGGCCCGGGCAGTATACGTTCTTTCCGCCCCCTTGTCCCAGATTGAAGGAGCCGAAAGCCCGTGAAAGGCAGATCGATACAGGCGGCCCTCGCGATCCTCGTCCTTGCCGCAGCCCAGGCCGCGTCCGCCGAGCCTTCCCTATCCATCCGCTTCTTCGACAAGAAGATATTCTTCCCGGGCAGCGAGATACCGGTCCTGGTCACGATATCCAACCCCGGCTCCGCGACCTATCGCTTCAAGCTCGCCGACGACCGGCTCTACAGCCTCTCCTTCGAGGCGAGGACTCCCGCGAACAAGGTCCTCGACATGAGCGACGCCTACAAGACCGCAATGGGCGTATCGAAGCCGGTCTTCTACCGCGAGATATCCATCGAGCCCGGCGAGGAATACTCGTTCAAGGAGAGCCTGGACCGCTTCATCCGCGTCGACGCGCCCGGCAGCTACTCCGTCACCGCATTCTTCCAGCCCGAGCTCGTCGGCTCCGGCGCGTCGGTAATCCTAAGCTCGAACGCCCTCGCCCTCTCGATACGGCCCTCTCCCTCGCTGCCGCCCGCCTCCGACCAAGTCCGCGCCGGCGTCGCCGAGCTCCTGAAGCCCCAGGCCCTGCCGCCGGACGAGGTAGTCGCGCGGACTATCGCCGCCCTCCAGAAGGGGAACTGGAACGAGTACTACCTCTACCTCGATCTCGAATCGCTCTACACGGCCGATCCCTCGCTCAAGGCCGCCTACGACGCCGACTCCGAGGAGGGCCGCAGGATCGCCCTCGAGCGCTTCAAGGCGGATCTCCAGGCCGAGCCCGAGTCCCAGGCTGTCTCGACCCGGCCCTATTTCTTCGAGATCCTCGAGACCAGGTACACGCCCGACCGCGGCTACGTCGCGGTCTTGGAGAAATTCGAGGAACGGCAGCTCCGCGCGATCAGGGAGTATACCTACGAGCTCGCGCGTACGGGCGATATCTGGTATATTGTCGGCTACGTAGTACAGAATAAAGGCGTCGAATGAAGGCCCTCCTCCTCGTCGAGAGCGACCGCGTCGCTGAGATCATCCGCTTCTACCTCAGGCCGCTGGGCTTCGAGGCCCTGCGCTACCGCAACCCGGTCAAGGCGATCGACAACCTCGACGAGATCGATCCCGACGCCGTGGTCGTCAGCGCGCGCGACTTTCCCCGGCACTGGAAGATCGTCGCGCAGGCGATCCGGGCCGTCCGGGACAAGAGCGAGTGCGTCATCGTCCTCCTGAAGGGCGAGCTCTTCTCCTTCGAGGAGGCCGCCAAGGCCGCGCACCTCGGCATCAACGGCGTGGTAAAGGACGACCTCGACGACCGCCGCGAGCAGGGGCACTTCCAGCGCCTGCTGAAGCGCTACGTCTCGGTCGAGGACTCTAGGGCCTCCGACCGGATCGCCCCCTCTCCCTGGGACCGCCTCGATTTCATGTTCGCCCATCCCAAGACTCTCGTCCCGGTAGGAGGCCGCCTCGATACGGTCTCGCCGAGCGGGCTTTCCTTCATACCCGACTCCTCGGCCCTCGTAGCCGACCTCGAGGCCGGCAGCTATATCGACGACTGCTCGATGCGGGTCGGCGACAGCATACTGACACTCTCCTGCAAGGTGGTCCGCGCCGACCGCGTCCTCGGCCTGGCCATCGCCCGCATGGACGCGATCGACCGCAAGGCCTTCGAGGACTACCTCGCTTCCTGCCCCGAGCGCGAGATGCGCGCGATCATGGAAAAGGAAAAGTGATTCTCATATATAGCGGATATTGAAAAAGCGCCCGATGTCTGATACTTTCTTGCCATGCCGAATCAACCTGCCTCCTGCTCCGACGAGGCGAACGCGGAGTACGCGCGCAAGCTCAAGGCCATCGGCCATCCCATACGGCTCCGGCTCCTGTGCATGATCGCCGAGGAAGACGATCCCTGCGTCACCGACCTGTGGCGCTGCCTCAAGCAACCGCAGCCCGTCATATCCCAGCACCTCGCGATACTGAAGGAGAACGGGATCGTCAGCTCCGAGGTACAGAAGACGAAGCGGGTCTACGCCATCGTCGACCCCTTCATCCGCGATATCGTCGCGAAGATCAAATCCGCCGAGAAGGCGGCGGCCAAGCGGAATTCCTAGCGGGCATCGCCTCGGCGCGATGCTCGGCGATTCACCTGCCCAGCGAGCCCAGGGCCTCGTAGGGAATCGGGACCCCGCTTGCCCTGCGCAGGGCCTGGGCGGCCCGCGCCGCCCAGGGACCGATGCCGCCAAGGGAAGACACGATCGCCCAAATCTCCCGAGCGCTCTCGCGCTCGCCGGATATGGCGAGCGACTCGCCCAGCAATACCAGGCAGGCCCACAGCCCATGCTCCCGGGCATAGCCGGACAGCTCACGGTCGGAGAGTATCCGCGACGAGAGATCGGCCAGGCCGGCGTATGAGTAGAGCGGCTCGTCGACTCGGATCGCCTCGATGATCCTGGTCAGGAGCGCGTTCGAGGCCGCGGCGAAATAGAGCGTCGACAGCCTGCGGCCGGCGTCGAGGTAGAAGGCCCCCAGCTCGGCGTAGGCCCGGCTGGGCCAGGCCTCGTTGATCCGGTACAGGGACATGAACTTGTCGAAGCCCTGCCTGGCCAGGGTCCGCTCCATGGCGTTGCGATAGTACTCGTCGCGGTCGGTGAAGAGCGCGGAGCGCTCGGCTATCTCGATCAGCCTGAGCTCGTAGTCCTTCATCCTCCCCTGAGACCGGTAGATCCCGGCGAGTTCCGTCAAGACGGCGATCCCCTCCGCCTCGTCGTAGAGCGCGTCCCTCATGTCGTAGGCCCGCAGGAACTGGAGCTCGGCCAGCCTGGACTCGCCCTCGGCGAGGTATATCTCGCCGATGCGGTACTCGGCTTCCGGATAGCTGCGGAGCCTCGCGGCCGCGGCGGCCAGGGACGAGAGCGAGTCGCCGACCTTCGAGAGGCCGCCCTCCTCGGCGACGAGGAGGATGGCGTCGATAAGGCCGTGGAGGGGGGCCGAAGGAGAGAACTCCCGCAGCAGGCTCAGCTCCGTCGAGAGGGAACCGCCGGCCCGCTTCTTGATCTCGTCCCGGTCGGACTTCAGGATATCGCGCTCCGCGAGGAGCCATACCAAGGCCGAGACGGAATCCTTCGCCTTCTTGGCTTCCTCGCTCTTCATGGCCGCTTCGATCGATGCCGCCGCGGAGGCGAAGAGCTCGTCGCGGGACTCGGCCGCCGCCTTGAAGGAGACGAGGGCCTCGCCCAGCCGCTTCTCGGAGGCGAACCGCAGCCCGTCCTGATACTGAAGCCAGGATCTGCTGGCTTCCCGCCTGGGCAGGGCGGGCGGGCGAGCGGGAGCGATGATCCTCGGGCTCGGCGGCCGGATTTCCGGGGCCGCTTCCGATTCGCCGCCCTCGCCGCCGTGCTGAGCCGCGGCCGCCGCGGCCGCGGCGCACAGGGCGATGGCGATTAGGTAACGCGGGATATTCCTCATTCGAGCGCTTCGAGCTCCTCTTCGAATACAGTATCGGCGTCCTCGGGCTTGATCGTTCGCGCTATCTTTCCCTTCCGGAAAATCACCGCCGAATCCCCCGCGCCCGTAATGCCCAGGTCGGCGTGCCTCGCTTCCCCCGGGCCGTTCACGACGCAGCCCATGATAGCGATGGTCGCCGTCTTCCTCATCGAGTACAGCCGTTCCGCCCACCTGGCCGCGAAGGCGTGGGTGTCGAAGGAGGCGCGACCGCAGCGAGGGCAGGACACGATCGAGATGCCCTTCTTCGCCAGCCCCGCGCAGGCGAGGATCTCCCGTCCCGCCTGTACCTCGCTCTCCGCCCTCTCGGACAAGGACACTCGTATGGTCGCTCCTATGCCCTCGCGCAGGAGAGTCGCGAGCGCGAAGGCGTTCTTCGCGACACCGGCGATCAGGGGACCCGCCTCGGTTACCCCGAGATGGAGGGGTATCTCGTGCTTCGCCGCGAAGATCCGGTTGACCTCGAGGGTCGTATCGACGTCGGAGGCCTTCATGGAGACGAGGACGTCGCGGAAATTCAGCTCGTCGAAGGCGGCGACCTCGCGCTCGGCGGCCTCGACGATGGCGGCGGCCCGGTCCGGCCTGTCGCGGAGGTCTGTCGGCAGGGAGCCGGCGTTCACGCCGATGCGTATCGGCACGCCCTTGTCCTTGGCCTTGGCGACGACCTCGGCCGTCTTGCGGCGGGCGCCGATGTTGCCCGGGTTGATCCTGATCTTCGCGATAGGGAAGTCCAGGCAGCGCAGCGCGATCCGCCAATCGAAGTGTATGTCGGCGACCAGGGGCATAGGCGTCATGGC
>CAYPHO010000185.1:0-6862 GCA_964410245.1 uncultured Treponemataceae bacterium
TCTTCATCGTCCAGCCCAACGAGGCCAAGGTCTTCACCTACTTCGGCCGCTACGCCGGATCCTGCCGCGACTCGGGCTTCCATTTCACAAACCCGCTGACCAAGCGCAAGAGCGTGTCGCTGAAGGCGCGCAACTTCGGCTCCCAGGTCCTGAAGGTCAACGACGCCCTCGGCAATCCCATCGAGATCGGCGCCATCGTGGTATGGCGCGTGACCGACTCGGCGAAGGCCCTCTACAACGTCGACGACTACGAGAGCTTCGTCACCATCCAGAGCGAGACCGCCCTGCGCGTGCTGGCCAGCCGCTTCCCCTACGACACGGGAGCGCCCAACGCGGACGAGCAGCCGAGGCACTCGCTGCGGGGCAGCCAGGACGAGGTAGCCGCCGAGCTCAGGCCCGCCGACTCATCGTCGACGGGGCGGTAGGCATGGTCAGGCTGGCGCTGAACGATCTCGAGGAGATGGGCGTCGTCAAGCTCGACAACGAGCGGCGGGCGGCCATGGTGAACAACCTCCTCGTCGCCCTGGTCTCGGACTCCGACGCCCAGCCGGTCATCAACACGGGCACCCTCTACTCATAGGGGCGACAATGGACGAGAAGAAGCGCTTCCTGCTCAGGCTCGATCCCGAGGACTACGCCGCGCTCGAGAAGTGGGCCGCGGACGAGCTTCGGAGCGTCAATTCGCAGATCGAGTTCCTCCTGCGGGAAGCGCTTAAGAAGGCGGGCCGCAAGCCGTCGTAAACGAGAAATGATCCCATTGCCGCCATCTTTCCGCCGCAATCATAGCTTAGGCTCGGCCGCATGGATCATGAAAGGAAAACCGCGGCGGCGGGAGCGCGGAAGCGGGCGGAGCTAGCGCTCCGCGCGGGAGCGGGGCTCGCGGCCCTGGGGCTGGGACTTGGCGTAAGGGAAGCGCTCGCATCGAGCGAGGACGCGTTGCGCGCCGTTCTTTATCCCGCGGCCGCGGCGATCCGCCTTCTCTTCGGGCTCGATTCCTCCTGGGAAGGCGGAAGAGGCTACCTCATCCATGGCGCCGGCGCCGTGCTGAGCGAGGATTGCTCGGGCCTGGGATGGTTCGCCCTGGCCCTTCCCCTGATTGTATTCCTCTTCATTCCCCGCGGCGCGCCTTCTTCGGGTCGTCCCCCGGCCCTCGCCCGCTTCCTCGCCGAGGCGCTCTTCGTATCCGCCGCCGCGGCATTCTTCTCAAACCTGCTGCGGATACTCGCCGGCCAGGCGCTGGGCCCCCTTAAGCTCGCGCTCGGCCTCGGCTTCTATTCGGCGCACAACGCGGAGGGAATGCTGATATCCGTCGCGGCCCTCCTCCTCTGCCTTCGGCATTTCGAAAGGAGGCATCGCGATGCCTGATCCATCGGAGAAAGCGCCTACCTTCGCCGAGAGCCCGATCGCGGCCGCGTCGCTGACCGTCCCGGCCTTCGCCGCGTGGGGCCTCATCTGCGCGAAGAGCGTCGTCCTTCCCCTCGATGAAGCGGCGAGGATCGAGGACTTCTTGACGGCCGGCTTCGCCGCGACCGCTTTCGCCTGCGCGATCGCCGCGGGCCTCTACGCGCTCGTTCGCGCTATCAGGCGCGAGGCCGTCGGCGGCGCGTTCCCCGTCGGCGCCCTCTGCGCGGGCATCGCGATGCTGGCCTCGACCGTCGTATCCATATTTACCCGGGGATCGGGAAACGCGTCGGACGCGCTCGTCGCCCTGGGCTCATGCGTCCCTCCCCTCGCCTACTCTATCTCATTGCTCGCCTCGCGAAGCCTTCGGGGGCGATTCGCCGCGACGGGCAAGGACGGATTCGTCCCCGCCGCGATCGCGGCGCTCTGGCTGGTCATGGGCGGCGCCTTCATCTCGGGCCGAGGCTTCACCATTTTCGTCAGCTCGATCCTGCCGCTCTTCATCGGCCTCTTCCTCGCCAGCCTCCTCGCCTTCTCCTTCTTCGCCGCGCGCCTGGCGCACTCGCGGATCTCGCGCGCTCGCCGCCCGATCGGCCCCGCGGCGCGCTCGCTCTTCTCCCTGGCCCTGCCCCTCGCTGGAATCGGACTCTGCGCCCTGATGCCGCAGACGAGCATGTTCGACGGCTATCTCGATTTCGTCCTGCATCCGGCCCTGATCGTCCTCGTGATCCTTTCCGGCCTGTCCCTCTGCGCGCCCGACCTAAAGCCCGCGCCCTTGCGATTGGCCCAAGCCTGCATCCGATCGGCCCTTTTCTGCGCCTCCGCCTACATCGCCCTCGTCTTCCTGCCCTTGACGCCCGCCATCCCCTTCGCCGCCTTCTTCTTCGGAGCGGGACTGCTTCTCGCCCTGCCGACTCTCAACCTCATCTGCCACTTCTCCGCGATCAGGTCCGACATCCTCTTCTTGAGGATGAGGTACCGGCCGATAGTCCTCGCGGCGGCCCTCGTTCCCTCCTTCCTCATCCTGCCCTCGATCATCGCCGGCCGAGCCTTCCTCGACGCGGCGAACCTGAAAGCCGCGCTTTCCTGGGCTCGAGGAGAGAAGCTCCGGGAGCCGGCATGCGCCATAGATACCGAGGCGCTCTCGAGGTCCCTCGAAGATTCAGCGCGGGCGAACAGCCGAGTCCGGACGCGGCGCTTCCCCATCTTGAGCGAGGCGCGCGCCGCCCTGGCGACGGGCGGAGAGAGGCTGAGCGAGCGGAGCCGCGATCTCCTGAACTCGGCCTTCCTGGGGATCGAGCCGAGTCGGGACTGGAACCGCGGCGATGTTCCCGCCGACAGCCCGGATTTCGCGATCGAGGCCAGTCTCGAGTCGAGCGTCTTCGATCCCGGGCTGGGCCTGCAACGATCGCGAGTGGAGATAAAGCCAAGGTACGAAGGACGACAAAGGCTCGGGGAGTTCCGCGTAGGGTTCCGGCTTCCAAAGGCCGCATGGATCAGGGACTACTACCTCTATGTCGGATCCGAGAAGCGCGGAGGCCTCCTCTTCGAGCGGCGAGCCGCGTCGGCGGCGTATGAGGCGACGCTCAGGAAGGCGCGCGACCCGGGACTCCTCGTCATATCCGAGGAGAACGAGGCGAGCCTCCGCGTGTTTCCCTTCGCCGAGGGAGAAGAGCGGAGGACGGGATTCGAGATC
The DNA here is from genome assembly GCA_964410245.1 of uncultured Treponemataceae bacterium. GTDB lineage: Bacteria > Spirochaetota > Spirochaetia > Treponematales > Rectinemataceae > CAZXXZ01. The sequence goes on from CAYPHO010000185.1 coordinate 3,098, forward strand.
CTGCATGCCGAGGCCTTCACCCTCGAGCTGGGCGACGCCCGGATCGACATGCCCGGCATCGAGGCGGAAGAAGCGGGACTCGCGGCCGACTGGATACTCCCGCCGCCGCGCCTAGCCTCCTTGCCCGCGGCGCTGAGGACTCCCTACCTCCATGTCATCGTCGACGCCTCGGCTTCCGCCCTGGCCGAGCGGCCGGCCCTGGCGAAGAGCGTCGAGGCAGCCCTGCGCATTCCCCTGCCACGCTCGAGTTCGCTGCCCGCGAAGATCAGCTTCGCGGATTTCGAGGAGCGCTCCCGCGCGGGCGAGGGCGAATGGGAAGCCGAGCTGGATTCGCTCGCGGGCCGGGGAGGCTTCCTGCCCTTCCGCGCGATCCGATCCCTCGCCCGCGAGGCCGAGAGCGAGGATCGCGAATCCTTCCCCGTCTTCGTCGTCGCGAGGGCATCCCCTCCGCTCGAATGGGCGCGGAAGAGCGCGGAGGAGCCCGTCTCCGCGTCGGAGCTGCCGCCGGAATGCGAGGCGGCCTACGCGATCGGCCCCGACGGAAAGCTGATTTCGATCGTCGCGGGCCGCGCTGAGCCGGCCGCGAGCATACGATTCCATCCGGTCGCCCGCCTCGAGTCCGGCGGCTCCGAGCGCGTAGTCAGGACGGACGAAGCGCGCTTCGAGCTCGGGCCTGCCTCTCGCGGCCCCTTGGCGGAGCTGGTCCGCATCCGAGCCGAGCCGGCCGCTCCGGGACGCGGCGAGGCGGATCGCGCGGCGCGCTTGGTTTCGTCGTCGAAGGCGAGCGGGATCCTCTGTCCGAGCACCGCCTTCCTGGTCCTTGAGCGTGACCGGGAATACGAGGCCGTCGCGAGGGCCGAGAAGGCCGGCTCGAAGGGAATCGCCGAGGAAACCCCGGTCGAGCTCGGCCTGCCCCCGCTTTCGATCGCCGCGGCGCTGGCCGCCGGCGCCTTCGCCTTCATGGCGGCCGGGAAGCTCGGGCGGCGGAGGGAGCGGCCGCTCGGCGCTCCCCGATCGTCCCCCGGCGCCTACTTCCGCTCGACCCGGTAGCGGATGATGGTCGCGTAGTCCTTGGGATCGACCTTGCCGTAGCCGGGGCCTACCAGGTACTCCTCCTCGTGGTCGCCGACGACGCGATAGCCGCTCGACTCGATGAACTTGACGAGCCGATCGATCGTCGGCGCCTCGGTCTCGTAGGATCCCAGGTGGAGGATCTCGGCTACCTCGCCGTAGGCCCAGGTCGCGTCGCGGGCCGCCATTCCATCAGGGCCGGGCCCTCGCGGCCCCGCGGCGGCTTCGGCGGGAATGGGGATCGCGACCGAGCCCTTCCATTCGAAGGCGTGGAAGTCCGACTCGGCAGCCGCTGCCGACAGGGCGACATCGCCGAAGTTCGTGTATCTGGCTTTCGGAGGCCTGATCCCCGGTCCCTTCGGGGCTCCCTTGGTCGAGTAGTAGGCCTTGAAGAGCTCGGCATAGGCCTTGGCGATCACGGTGTCGGCCGGCCCCGAGAAGGGTACCTCGAGCACGCGCTCGTCGGCCATGGCCGCGATGCGCGGCTCCTTCAGGGGCAGGTAGGGGCTCAGGTCGACGCTCTTCTTCCCGAAGAGGAAGTAGGCCGCGACGCCGATCAAGGCGAGGGCCCCGACGACGATCAAGATGATCCATTGGACTTTCATGGCATTAACCTCCGCGAATCATGTTCGCGGGATGAGCCTAGCTCGGCCCGGCGACGGCACTATGTCAGGAATTATCCCGAGATCCTCGATAATTCGGAAAAAGTCTTCTCCTCGAGGTCCGCTATCGAAAGCAGCTTCGGACAGGCACTCCCGATCCTCTCTTCGAGGTCCGCGGCCTCGTAGGCCTCCTTGAAGAGGAGGGCGATCTCGGTGAAGCGCCGCCCCGATTCCTCGATCGCGTCGGCGGCGGCGTTCAGCTCGGCGCGGCCGGCGATATGGGCCGCCTCCCTGAGGAAGCGCGCGTACATGTATCGGAAGCAGCCGCCGCCCGTGCCGCCGATCTCGATGAAGAGGTAGAGATTGAAGAGATTCGCGCGCAGCTCGCGATCCGAGAGCGCGCCGGGCCATTTCGGCAATTCACTTGCCGCATAGCGCATGCCCTTTATCCCGAAGTTCTTCGTCGGCGCGTTCAGCTGGGCATCGGCCGCCTGAGCAAGCGCGGAATGGATGTCCTCGACCCTGGGCGCCCGGTATCCGCCGAAGTCGAACTCGACGCGGACGTTCTGGGGCGGGAAGGGCTTGAACATCGAGCCCCGGGCCACGGCCAGAGCATCGAGCGATATCGCATGGTAGAAGCCCTTCTTCAGTCCCGAGGCCTTCGGGTCCATGTCGGAGGCGAGGACGGTCCCTTCGCCGTCGAAGCCGCAGGCGACGAAGGAATGCCCGCCGAAGTGGTAGCCCTCGGGAAAGTCGAACCAGGGCAGGAAGCCCATGTCGCCGCCGAGCATGACCGGCTCCTTCTCGCGAAGCCGCTCGAGCAGGGCTTCCTCGGCCTTGCGCGCGCTCGAGGTACGGATCTCCCCGATCGAGACGCCGGTCCTTCTCCCGACATCGCCGAGGAAGTCCTTGTTGTTCCCGCGGCCGCCGATGATGACGCTCGTCTCCGAGCCCATGCTCATCTTCCAGTACATGAAACCCAGGCCCGCCCCCAGCCCGAGGAGCATGTCCTCGGTAATCGGATGGCCGCGGAAGTAGAAGATCTTCGCGAGCGAGTTGGTGACGCAGTGATAGCCGTCGAGGGCCGGGCATCGATCGAAGGGCTGGATATTGGTCTTGATCGTCATTCTCATCCTCCGCCCGCGATCCTAGCGCGGGATGGCGACGGCCCTATGTCAGGAATTATCCGGCGCCCCCGAATTTTTCCAGTACCCGCAGGGCCCTCAGCGTATTCCAGCGGCTCGGCTTCCCGACATCCTCCATCTCGAAGTGGGTTTCTCCGGGATGGCGGCACTGGAGGGGCCAGGTCCCGTCGCTCCTTCGCTTGGCGAGCAGCAGCTCGAGGGCTTCGTCCATGCGCGAATCGTAAGGACGGTCCGCGCGCCTGAACCAGTCGAGGGCGCGGAGGATGTCGTATCGCCAGCGGAAGGGATAGGAGAGCATCGTCATCTTCTTGTCGACGACCTCTCCCGTGCGGTGGGACTTGTACAAGCTATGCTTCAAGAGGAATTCGGCGCCGCTCGCGACGGCCCCGGCGATGTCGGCCGCTCGGTAGCCCGGCTCGGCCCGCGAGAACTCGGTCAGTCCTTCCAGGACGGAGATCGTCGTATGGAAAGAGCTGTGCGACGCGCCCCTGTAGGCCTCGCAGTTCCAGCCGAAGTCGTCCATTCGCGTTTTCAAGAGGAGGTCGACGAGCCTGCGGAGCCGCGGGACGAGGACGCGGAAGTACGAGGCGATGTCGAGGATCATGCCGTTCAGGCAGACGTCGCTGGGCCGCCCGGCCCGTATGAGCGACGGCGAGTAGTAGATCCCGCCGTCGGGCCCGTCGGTCTCGTCGAGCAGCATGTCGATCGAGGCGCGGGCCGCCGTCGTCGCGGGCGGCGGCTCGAGCAGCCTGAGATCCTGCAGGGCGTAATGAGTGCAGGTCCACTTGGGCTGATAGTAGCCGCGGCCCCAATGGCCGTTCAGCTTCCTCGCGGCGAGGAGCCGGGCTCCCCATCCCGTCGTCGCGATGCGCGACCGCAAGGCCGAGAGCGTGCGCGCTCCCGCGTCCGCCAGGTCGCGCCGAGCCTGGTACTGGATCGCTACGTCG
>CAYPHO010000186.1:0-6848 GCA_964410245.1 uncultured Treponemataceae bacterium
CGTCGGGAGGGTCGCTTCGAGGGGGGCGGGAGAGGTGGTCAACGACGTTATGGCGATCCCGACCGCTTCGACAGGCCCGGCGAGCGGCGGCCCCCGGGCGACAAGCTCGTCGCAGCGCCCCTCGTCGCGACGGGCAGGGTCATCGGGACCATGGCCGTATGGCGCGGGTCGGACGAGCCGGACTTCCGGCAGGACGACCTCGACTTCCTGTCGGGACTGGCCAGGCAGGCCTCGGTGGCGATCGTGAACGCGCGGCTGCACCGCCGGGCGACCGAGGAGGCTCGGCGGGCGGCCTTGCTCTACGAGTCCGCCAGCGCAGCCCGGGCCGAGGCCGAGGAGGCGAACCGGCTGAAGTCCCGCTTCCTGGCCAACATGACCCACGAGCTGCGCACGCCCCTTAACTCGATCATCAATCTAGCGTACCTTATGCAGGAAGGGGAGGACGGCGGGCCGCCGGCCCCGGCGGGCGTCGTAGACGCCGCCGCCAGGATCGAGGCCGCCGGCAGGCACCTGCTCGGGCTGATAAACGACGTGCTGGACCTGTCTCGGATCGAGGCCGGCCGCATGGACCTGGCCCTCGAGGAGGTGGATCTCCGGTCGGCGGCCGCGGCGGTGCTCGGCGCGGCCGCCGGCCTCGAGCGCTCCCCCGGCGTCGAGCTCGTGGACGACCTGCCCGAGTCCCTGCCGCGAGTCCTAGCGGACCGCGTCAAGCTCAGGCAGGTCCTCTTCAACCTGATCGCAAATGCAATAAAGTTTACGCCGTCAGGATTCGTGCGGCTCAGGGCCTCCGCCTCTCCGGGGGAAGTCCTGGTCGAGGTCGAGGATACGGGCATCGGCATGGAGCCCGACGACATCCCGAAGGCTTTCGTCGAATTCGTCCAGCTGGACGACGATATGGACCGGCGCGTGGGCGGCTCGGGGCTTGGACTCCCGCTGTCGAGGCAGCTCGTCGAGTTGATGGGAGGAAGGCTGTGGGCCGAGTCGAAGAAGGGGCGGGGATCGATATTCAGCTTTATCCTGCCGAGATCGTCGCCGGAGGCCGCGCTCCCGTCGTCGCCGGAGGCGCCGCAGGCGGGGGTCGCGAAGTGAGCGTCGAGCCCCGCGAGGCCAAGGTCCTCGTCGTCGACGACGACGCCGACAATAGGATCGTCATTTCCCGCCTGCTTAGGCTCTCCGGGGTCGCGCCGGAGCGCTTCGCGGGGATCGAGGGCGGCGCGGCCGAGTACCTCGCGGACTCCGCCTCGGACTACGACCTCGTCTTCCTCGACCTCCACCTTCCCAAGAAGGACGGCTACGCCGTGCTCGCCGAGATCAGGGCGAATCCCTCCATATCGAGGACCAGGGTGGTCGCGCTCACGGCCAGCGTTACCCGCCGCGACATCGAGCGCTGCCGAGAGGCCGGCTTCGACGGCTTCATCGGCAAGCCCATCGACGGGCGCCGCTTCTCCGAGCTCTTCAAGCGCATCCTCGCCGGCGAGGCGGTATGGACGGAGGACTGACGGAGCGAGAGGCGGCGGCCCTCGTAGCCCTGTCCGAGGCCCTTGACGGCCAGCTCCCCGAGGCCGGCGACGCGAGGCGGGCATCCCTCGCCGACGAGCTCGAGCGCCTCGCCGGCGCGGCCGGGCGCCTCGCCGCGGACGAGCGGCGCGCGCGGCAGGCGGCGGCCTCCTACCGCGCCGCCAGCCTCGCCCTGAGCCGCAGCCCCGACTCGAACGCCCTCCTCGAGGAGCTCCTGGACTACCTCAACTGGATCGTCGCCTACGACGCGGCCCAGGTCTTCCTGGTCGGGGCGCGGGGCATCCTGGAAGCCAGGGCCTCGCGGGAATGGCGCTCGGGAGCGCGGGCCCCGCTCGGCCGCATGGTCGACGACATGTCGCGCAGGGCGGGGGAGCGGATCCTCGTCGAGGAGGGCGAGGACGGCTTCGCGCTCTGCCTGCCGCTCCGCGGGCCCGCCGGCGCGCTGGGCGCCGCCCTCATCGTCCGGGAAGGCGGCCGCCGCTTCGACGAGGAGGAGATCCGCGCGGCCGAGGCCTTCGCGGGCCAGGCCTCCGCAGCGCTCCGCAACGCCGCCCTCCTCGAGGGCCTGCGCAAGGCGGACCGCGAGCTCTTGAAGTCCTACGATACGAGCATAGAGATCCTCTCGAAGACCCTCGACCTGCGGGACCACGAGACCGAGGGCCACAGCCTCCGCGTGGCGGCGATAACCACGGCCCTGGCGAGGGCCTTCGGCATGGACGAGGAGAGCATCGCGCTGCTCAGGCGAGGGGCCCTCCTGCACGACATCGGCAAGATCGGCATTCCCGACGCGATACTCCACAAGCCGGGGCCCCTCGACGACCGCGAGCGGGAGATCATCAAGCGGCATCCCACGATCGCTCGCGACCTGCTCGAGGACGTTCCCTTCCTCAGGCAGGCGATCGACATTCCCTGGTGCCACCACGAGAGGTGGGACGGCGCGGGATACCCGCGCGGCCTGCGCGGGGAGCTCATCCCCCTCTGCGCCAGGGTCTTCGCCGTGGCCGACGTATGGGACGCCCTGACGCACGACCGGCCCTACCGCAAGGCCCTGGACGAGGCCGCGACCCTCAGCCACATAGCCTCGGGCTCGGGCAGCCAGTTCGACCCCGCGGTCGTGCAGCTTTTCCTGGGATCCTTCGACCTGATCATCGGCGGCTGATGGGCGGCGGCGGCCGTCGAGCGGGCGGCCCAGGCTCTCCTGGGCCCGCCGGCCGCTCGAGGCGCGCGAAATCATACCAATGACCGACATGCTATCCGCTCCTTCCTCGGCTAGGGTCCCTGTATCGGAAAAGTCCTATACAGCCCAGCCGGGCGATCTTCGCAAGGAGCGTAATCATGAGAAAATCCGCCTTCATTCTCCTATCCGCCGCGATCGCGCTAGCCGCGTTGGCCTGCTCGAGTCCCTCGAGCGCCCCGCCCCCGGAAATACGGACGCCCTCCGTCAATGTCGCGGGTTTCATCCAGAATGTCGACAATCAGTGCTTTCCCTGCCTCTGGAACGACGGAACCGGAACCGAGCTGGAGACAGAGCCGGGCAGCGGCGTTTACTACGGCACGGCCGTCTCGGACGGTATCGCGTATGTATCGGGAGGATTCCGCGGCGTTGCCTGCTACTGGGCCTGTCGGCTGGTCCCGGCGGCGGAGGGCGCGGTCACAGCGGATCGCGTCGATCTTCCGCAGAGCGGCTCCAACGGCGCCCTGGCGCAATCCGTATTCGTGGACGGGAATACGGTCTACCTGGCAGGTTATGAGTATAACGCCTCCTACGCGGGCCGCGCCTGCTATTGGACCCATATAATCGGCTCGACTGACGCGGTTCAGCATTTCCTGACCGACGGATCCGCCGACGCCCAGGTTGGCGCCGTCTATTTCCGCAACGGTACCCTATACATGGCGGGATACTACACGAACGCGAGCGGCGACCGGGTCGCCTGCTACTGGACCGATTCCGGCCAGAGCGCCGTGCCTCTCATCGTCTCGGACTACGACTCGGAAGCGCGCTCCGTATTCGTGGACGACGCCGGTACGGTCTATACCGCCGGGTACCGCTCCGCTGGCGAGGAGGAGGACGACATGATCGCCTGCTACTGGGTGGGGCCCGGGGACCGGAGCGTGGACCTATCGGCCTCCGCGTCGGACGCCGCGGGCATCCTCGTGGACGCGGGCTCGGTCTATGTATCCGGTAACGACTATGTGACGGCTGACGGGCTGAACCGGGCCTGCTACTGGACGGACTCGGCGACAGCGGACCTCGAGGATCCCGAGCGGGTCCTCCTGGACTCGGGCCCTACCCAGAGCTACGCGGGTTCCCATTGCCTGACGGACTCGAAGATATACGTCCCGGGATGCTACATCTCCGGCGGGGGGAAAACCGTAGCCGCGTATTGGACCGATTCCCTATCCGAGGATTCCGCGGAGCCCGTCCGCGTCCCGCTCTCCGACGCATCCACGGATGCCATGGCTTGGTCCCTCGACATTGGCTACGTGTCGAACTCCGCGGATGGCTGAGGCTTTTCCCTCGGGCGGTCGGGAGCCGCTCCGGCGCTCATGCGACGGAAGAGGCCCGACCGCGAATCGACGCCCGTCTTGCGGAATATCCGCGAGGCGTGAGTCTTGACGGTGCTCAGGGATATGCGCAAGTCGATCGCGATCTCCTTATTGGATTTGCCCTCGAGCATGGCCGCGGCGATCTCTGCCTCCCGGGCCGACAGGCCGAGGCGCGCCGCGGCCTCCTCGACGTCGAGGGGCCCGGGCGCCTCGGCGGCCGCGCCCCTCAGGACCGAGGGATGCCGGAAGAAGTAGGAGAGGCAGAATATGCCCACGAAGGCCAGGGTGGCGAGGTAGGAGAGCGACGTGAGGGACAGGGAGAAGCGATCGAAGAACGTTATGCGATAATACTCGAGGAAGCCCAGGGGAAGGATGGCGCCGCCTTCGATGCGGTCGTTCGAGAAGAAGATGGCGCTAGCGGCGGCCGCGCCCAGGAGGAGGAAGCCCGTCAGGACGATGCCGGCCCCGCGGACCTTGGCCTTGACCGCGGCCGCGATCATCGCGAAGACCATTCCCAGCGTGAAGACCGCGTAGAGCTGGAAGATATTGTTCAAAGTCGTGAAGGTCCGGGGCGGAGTCAGGGCGACGAGCAGGAAGATGGCAGGGAATGGGGCGGCGAGGGCCGCGACTTGCCCGCGCGATAGGCCGCCGTACAGCCGGTGCGCGAACAGGAAGAGCCAGAGGGGGGCTCCGTAGGCCGCGAAATAGCAGAGCTTCTGGAAAAAGTACCAGGAAAAATCGGGGAAGAGGCGGAGAAGCAGGACCTCGCGAGTCCCCGCCACGCAATTCATCTCCGCGAACAGCAGGAAGAGGGCCAAGTAGGCGACGCCGCGCTCCCTGCGGACCAGGAAGAAGGAGAATTGGTATAGTCCCATGAGCAGGTAGAGCGAGGCCAGTAATCCGTCGGCTAACGCGCGCCCGACGTCGATCCTGCCGACGGAGTCGGGGTCGCCGAATAGGATCGTCTGAAAGGGCCCGCCCCGGCGATGATGGAAGTTGGATACCTGGAGTATCAGTTCCGCCTCGGCGCCCTCCGCTGTGAATGAGAGGACTTCGGGCAGGTATCCGGGAGCGGAATCCTCCCCTGATCTCCCGACCCTGCCGTTCGACGAGGCGAGCTCGCCGTCGACGTAGAGGGCGTAGGCGGTGGCCTGGTAGGGCGCGAGGATGCCGTAGGCCGATCCCGGGCTAAGGCCCGAGACGCGCAACCTGTAGGAAGCGAAACCGTAGGGCCTTTCCTTCCATGCCTTCGGCAGGACTCCGATGCCGGCGCCTTCCCATCCATCCAGCGTCAGCTCTCCGTCGAGCTCTTCCCACTCGCCTGAAAGGGAGATATAAGGGCTTGATCCCCCTTCCCATGCGATGCGGCCGCCGCGCGCCGGCCCCTCCCGCCCTTCTGACGAGGGAAGCAGGTATATGGCGACGAAGACGAGGAGGAAGCCGAGGGCGAAAAGGAATTTCCGCCGCGACGAGCCTGAATCGCCCGCGGCCGCTTTCCATGGAAACCTAACCAAGCAGTATCCTCTTTCGGGGATACTATTCTATACGAGGCGATCCTTCAATCGACGATTCGGCCTTCGGCGCCCGTCCCTAGAGATACGAGGCCGCGGCCTCCGGCCTCGGGTCCGGATCCGCTGCGGGCGAGCCTGAGGGAGAGCAGGCTAAAAGGCACAGGGCGATCGAGGCGGCGGCAAGAAAGGCGCCTGCGTAAGGTTTTTTTCATAAGTCTACTCCTGCGCCCAGCATGGTCCGGGATCGCCTTTCGCGCCTGTCGGTCAATGGTATGATTCGCGGTCCTCGAGGCCCCTCCGTCCCGTCCGAGGCCCCGGAGCCTTGAAATTCGCCTTTTATAACCGATAATTGCCGGATATGACTCTCGAGAAGCTGCGAAAGGCCGTTTCCCTCGCCGGAAGCACCGTCGCGCTGGCTGCGGTCGTCTTCGCGGGGGCGCAGGTCGGCATCGCCCTGATCGTCCAGAAGTCCTATCGGGACTTCGCCGCGCGGACGCGCGACCTCGAGGCCTACGCGGCAACCGCGGCCCTGGCCGAGCACTTCTCGACCGTCTACGATCACGCAGACATGGTCTCGGGCTATTCCTTCCCGGAATACTTCAAGGGCAGGCGCAGCGCGGAATCGATGAGGCGCCTCCTGGACGAGACGCGCTCGCGCATTCCCGGCGGCGCGGCGATTATCTACCTGGATGAGCTCGGCCGCCCCCTGATCGAGTCGGTCGCCGAGGGCGAGAGGGCGCGCCGCGACGCGATCGCGGCGGGCTACGCGGAGGCCTACTCGGCGGCGTTGGCCGGCGGTCCCTCCGCTCGCGTCTTCGGATCCGTCGGGCCCTCCTTCGACTGCTGGTACCCGGTCAGGGACGGGGGCCGCCTGGCGGGGCTCCTGTGCATCTCCATCGACGAGTCCCCCTTCGTCTCGGAGTACGTCGCCCCCTTCGAGGCGAGGAAGGGGCACGAGATCCTGCTAGCCGGCTCCGACGGCCTCGTCCTGTGGTCGTCGGACCCGCTCGCCATGGGACGGACCTTCGCGCCCCCGAAGGACGTCGCGTTCTCCGAGAGGAGCCTCTCCTTCGGCGACTACGGCCTCCGCGTGATCGTCGCCGACGACCGCGCCTCAATCATGTCGATGCTCGACTCCAGGGAGATGTCGAGGACTATCCTAATAGCGCTCATCGCGTCCCTGATGGCCGCGGCCGCGTCGCTCGGAGTTAAGCTTATCAAGTCCGAGAGCCGCCGCAGGGTCCTGGACGAGGCCAAGCGCAGGCTATCGGA